>NZ_WKDV01000004.1:0-223959 GCF_021605825.1 Pseudomonas sp. PA-6-3C | reverse complement strand
GACCATAGAGCATTGGAACCACCTGATCCCATCCCGAACTCAGTAGTGAAACGATGCATCGCCGATGGTAGTGTGGGGTTTCCCCATGTGAGAGTAGGTCATCGTCAAGATTAAATTCCGAAACCCCATTTGCGAAAGCAGATGGGGTTTTGTTTTGCGCGCTCGAAAAGTGTCCCGCAAGCTATTCCGCGAAAAAGCCACCATCAATGCGCACTAACGGGTGCACAGCACGCGTCAAAACGCCTCCAGGCGCTCGCCTCCTTGCCATTCCAGAAGACTGGCTCACTGGTTATCTCTACATGAATGCTGACACTCTGCTGTCTCCCAGGCTCATCAGATCGTGAAAGGTCGTTATATGGGTCGAGGGCGGTAGGATAATCGCAACGCTCCGACGGCCTCTGAAGGCGCTCACGAGGTTTTGAAAGGGCTTATGGTCATAGGGCTTGTTCTGTCATGATTTTGCCTTCTGGGCGCCATTGCGGCGGCCAGCGCTGGAATCTCACTTTTCTACAGACGAAAAAAAAGACCTTGAAATTCAAGGTCTTTCTTTAAGATGGTGCCCCGAGGGAGACTCGAACTCCCACTCCTTTCGAAAACGGATTTTGAATCCGCCGCGTCTACCAATTCCGCCATCAGGGCTCAATGGCGGCGAAGTATAGAGATGAGATTACCGTTGGTCAATCACGTTTCATGGTCTATTTTCACTATTTCCGCTAGACTCCCCGGCCCTGCTAGACGAACCCTATCATGCGCGTTGCTGACTTTACTTTTGAGCTCCCTGATTCGCTGATCGCTCGCCACCCTTTGGCCGAGCGTCGCGCCAGTCGACTGCTGACCCTGGACGGGGTGAGTGGTGCCCTCGCACACCGCCAATTCACTGATTTGCTTGAGCATTTGCGCCCAGGCGATTTGATGGTGTTTAACAATACCCGGGTGATTCCGGCACGGCTGTTTGGCCAGAAAGCGTCCGGCGGCAAGCTGGAAATTCTGGTGGAGCGGGTGCTGGACAGCCATCGCGTGCTGGCCCATGTGCGCTCCAGCAAGTCGCCGAAACCCGGCTCGAGCATCCTCATTGATGGCGGTGGCGAAGCCGAGATGGTTGCACGCCATGACGCGTTGTTCGAACTCAAGTTTGCCGAGGAAGTGTTGCCACTGCTGGAACGCGTCGGCCATATGCCGCTGCCTCCCTATATCGACCGCCCCGACGAAGACTCGGATCGCGAGCGCTACCAGACGGTGTACTCGCAGCGCCTCGGTGCTGTCGCCGCACCTACAGCCGGGCTGCATTTTGACCAGCTGCTGCTGGACGCGATTGCCGCCAAAGGTGTCGAAAGCGCTTATGTGACCCTGCACGTGGGGGCCGGTACGTTTCAGCCGGTGCGTGTGGATAATATTGAAGACCACCATATGCACAGCGAATGGCTGGAAGTCAGCCAGGAAGTCGTGGATGCGGTGGCGGCGTGCAAGGCGCGCGGCGGTCGTGTTGTGGCGGTGGGCACCACCAGCGTGCGCTCGCTGGAGAGTGCCGCGCGCGATGGCGTGCTCAAGCCCTTCAGTGGCGACACCGATATCTTTATTTTCCCGGGCCGGCCGTTCCATGTCGTCGATTGCCTGGTGACCAATTTCCATTTGCCGGAATCCACGCTGTTGATGCTGGTGTCGGCCTTCGCGGGTTATCCCGAAACAATGGCGGCGTATAAAGCTGCCATCGATAATGGATACCGTTTTTTCAGCTACGGTGATGCGATGTTTATCACCCGTAACCCTGCGCCGACTGCTCCTAAAGAAGCGGGCCTTGAGGAGCAACTATGAGTCGTATGTCGTTTGAATTGTTGGCCACGGATGGCAAGGCTCGTCGTGGTCGCCTCACGTTCCCGCGTGGCACCGTCGAAACCCCGGCGTTCATGCCAGTGGGCACTTACGGCACTGTAAAAGGCATGCTGCCGCGTGACATCGTCGCGACCGGCGCCGAGATCATCCTGGGCAACACCTTCCACCTGTGGCTGCGCCCGGGCACGGAAGTGATCAAGAAGCATGGCGACCTGCATGACTTCATGAAGTGGCAAGGCCCGATCCTCACCGACTCCGGTGGTTTCCAGGTATTCAGCCTGGGTGCCATGCGCAAGATCAAGGAAGAGGGCGTGACTTTCGCCTCGCCGGTGGACGGTTCCAAAGTGTTCATGGGCCCTGAAGAGTCGATGCAGGTGCAGCGCGACCTGGGCTCCGACATCGTGATGATTTTTGACGAGTGCACGCCTTATCCCGCGGATGAAGATGTCGCGCGTATCTCCATGGAACTGTCGTTGCGTTGGGCTCAGCGCTCGAAAAACGCCCACGGCGATAACACTGCTGCGCTGTTCGGTATCGTCCAGGGCGGCATGCACGAAAGCCTGCGCAAGCGCTCGCTCGAAGGCCTCGACAAAATCGGCTTTGATGGCCTGGCTATCGGCGGTCTGTCGGTAGGTGAGCCCAAGCACGAGATGATCAAGGTGCTGGATTACCTGCCGGGCCTGATGCCCGCTGACAAACCTCGTTACCTTATGGGCGTTGGCAAACCGGAAGATCTCGTAGAGGGTGTGCGCCGCGGTGTGGACATGTTCGATTGCGTGATGCCAACCCGTAATGCCCGCAATGGGCATCTGTTCATCGATACAGGCGTGCTGAAGATCCGTAACGCGTTCCATCGCCATGATGATTCGCCGCTGGATCCCACCTGTGACTGCTACACCTGCCAGAACTTCTCGCGTGCTTATCTGCACCATCTGGACAAGTGCGGGGAAATGCTGGGTAGCATGTTGAATACCATCCACAATTTGCGTCACTACCAAGTCCTGATGGCTGGTTTGCGTGAGGCTATTCAACAGGGTACATTGGCCGCCTTCGTCGATGCCTTCTATGCCAAGCGCGGGCTCCCTGTGCCGCCCTTGGACTGAGTTTTCCGACCCTAAGATTCACTATTTGCAACTGGAGTGCTAAATGAGCTTTTTTATCTCTAATGCCATGGCTGACGCCGCTGCGCCTGCCGCCGCCGGCCCTATGGGTGGTGGTTTCGAGTGGATTTTCCTGGTCGGCTTCCTGGTCATCTTCTACCTGATGATCTGGCGCCCACAGGCCAAGCGCGCCAAAGAGCAGAAAAACCTGCTGGGCAGCCTGCAGAAAGGCGACGAAGTTGTGACTACTGGCGGCATCGCCGGCAAGATCACCAAGGTTTCCGATGCTTTCGTGGTTCTGGAAGTCTCCGACACCGTAGAAATGAAGTTCCAGAAGGGCGCCATCGCCGCCACGCTGCCAAAAGGCACGCTCAAAGCGATCTGAGTAACAACCTTTACCAATCGACGGGGCGCGCAAGGCGCCCCGCGTTATAAGCGGGCGGCGTGATGCTGAACAAATACCCTCTGTGGAAATACGTACTGATCCTGGCGGTGCTGGCGATCGGTTTTATTTATTCCGCTCCCAATCTTTATCCTGATGACCCTGCGATCCAGATCACTGGCGCCAGCACTACGCTGCAGGTCAATCAGGCTGACCTGGACCGTGCGAGCAAAGCGCTCACCGACGCCGGTATCCAGGTAAAAGCGGCAACCTTGGCGTCTGATGCGAAAGGCGGTTTGTTGCGCCTGACCAAGGCCGAAGACCAGTTGCCGGCCAAAGACGTCGTGCGCAAGGCCATGGGTGATGACTACGTTGTCGCGCTCAACCTCGCACAGACCACGCCAAAATGGCTGCGCAGCATTGGCGCGCACCCGATGAAGCTGGGTCTGGACTTGTCCGGTGGTGTGCACTTCCTGCTGGAAGTCGACATGGACAAAGCCCTCGACGCGCGTCTGAAAGTTTACGAAGGCGACGTGAAGAGCCTGCTGCGCAAAGAGAAGGTGCGTTATCGCAGCCTGCCGCAGCTCAACGGTGCCATCCAGCTGGGCTTCTCTGATGAAGCGACCCGCGAACAGGCCCGTGCCCTGGTGCGCAAGAACTTCAATGATTTCGACATCGTACCGGCTGACCTGAATGGTCAGGCTGTGCTGCGTCTGGCGATGACCCCGGCCAAGATCGCGGAAATCCGCGAATACTCCATCAAGCAGAACTTGACCACGGTACGTAACCGCGTCAACGAGCTGGGTGTGGCTGAGCCGATCGTGCAGCGTCAAGGCGCCAACCGCATCGTGGTTGAACTGCCAGGCGTACAAGATACCGCTGAAGCCAAGCGTATCCTGGGTAAAACCGCCAACCTGGAATTCCGTCTGGCGGCTGAGCCGGGTGCGACTCGCGCGACTGCCGAAGAATTCGAGTTCCGTGAAGGCAACCGTCCTCCAGCGCTGATCGAGCGTGGCTTGATCATCACCGGTGATCAGGTGACTGACGCCAAGGCGGGTTTCGATTCGCAGCACGGTACTCCGGAAGTGAACATCCGTCTGGATGGCCATGGCGGTGACCTGATGAGCCGCGCCACGCGCAGCAACGTCGGTCGCAGCATGGCGGTGATCTTCATCGAGCAACGCCCGGTCACCACCTACACCAAACAAATGGTCGACGGTGTCGAGAAAGACGTGCCGGTGCAGACCTTCAAGGAAGAGAAGAAAATCATCAGCCTGGCGACCATCCAGTCGCCGCTGGGTGCTCAATTCCGCATTACCGGCCTGAATGGCCAGGGCGAATCTTCCGAGCTGGCACTGCTGCTGCGTGCGGGTGGCCTGGCGGCGCCGATGTACTTCGCTGAAGAGCGCACCATTGGCCCGAGCCTGGGTGCCGACAACATCACCAAGGGTATCGATGCGGCCTTGTGGGGCATGCTGTTTGTGTCCTTGTTCATCATCGCCATCTACCGCTTCTTCGGCGTCATCGCCACCGTGGCCCTGGCGGGCAACATGGTGATGCTGCTGGCACTGATGTCGCTGCTGGGCGCAACACTGACCCTGCCAGGTATCGCCGGTATCGTACTCACCATGGGTATGGCCGTAGATGCCAACGTACTGATCTTCTCGCGTATTCGTGAAGAGATCGCGGCGGGCATGACCGTACAACGTGCAATCAACGAAGGCTTCGGCCGGGCATTTACCGCGATTCTCGACTCCAACCTGACCACTCTGCTGGTCGGCGGGATTCTCTTTGCCATGGGCACCGGCCCGGTCAAAGGTTTTGCGGTGACCATGTCCCTCGGTATCTTTACCTCGATGTTCACGGCCATCATGGTGACCCGCGCAATGGTCAACCTGATCTTTGGCGGACGTGACTTCAAGAAGTTGTGGATTTAAGGGGCTGCCATGTTACGTACAATCAACTTCATGGGCGTTCGCAACATTGCGTTCGGCGCCACAGTGCTCCTTACCGTTCTGGCGTTGTTCAGCTGGTTCCATAAGGGCCTGAACTACGGTCTGGACTTTACCGGCGGTACGCTCATCGAGCTGACCTACGAGAAGCCGGCCGACGTCACCCTGGTGCGCAGCGAGCTGGTCAAGGCCGGCTATCACGAAGCCATCGTGCAGAGCTTTGGTGCTACCACCGACCTGCTGGTACGTATGCCGGGCGAAGATCCGCAGTTGGGTCATCAGGTAGCCGAAGCCTTGCAGAAGGTCGGCGGTGACAACCCGGCGTCGGTCAAGCGCGTCGAGTTCGTAGGCCCGCAAGTGGGTGAAGAGCTGCGCGACCAGGGCGGTCTCGGCATGCTGATGGCGCTGGCCGGCATCATGGTCTACCTGGCGTTCCGCTTTCAGTGGAAATTCGGCGTCGGCGCCATTGTGTCGCTGATCCACGACGTAATCGTCACCGTGGGTATCCTGGCGTACTTCCAGATCACCTTCGACCTGACGGTGCTGGCGGCGGTGTTGGCGATCATTGGTTACTCGCTCAACGACACCATCGTGGTATTCGACCGGGTTCGTGAGAACTTCCGTGTACTGCGCAAGGCTACTCTGGTCGAGAACATCAACATCTCCACCACCCAGACCTTGCTGCGGACCATGGCGACGTCGATCTCCACCTTGCTGGCGATTGCTGCACTGATGATCTTCGGTGGCGACAATCTGTGGGGCTTCTCCCTGGCACTGTTCATCGGCGTTCTGGCGGGTACCTACTCGTCGATCTACATCGCTAACGTGGTGCTGATTTGGCTGAACCTCAACAGCGAAGATTTGATCCCACCTGCCGCTACCGGCAAGGAGGTCGACGACCGTCCTTGATGGGCGTTCGTTGATACGCTGTTACAAAGAAGGCACGAGTATTGAACTCGTGCCTTTTTTTTTGCTCCAAGGCTGGGTATAGCGCGGACGTTTCGGTCCGCTTGTGATGGTCAGGAGGTTCACGTGAACAAGTCGTTACTGGTTGGTGCGGTATTGGGTGCTGTCGGTGTGACTGCCGGGGGTGCTGTTGCCACCTACAGCCTGGTAAAAAGCGGCCCTGAGTATGCGCAAGTGCTGGCAGTGCAGCCGGTGAAAACCCAGATCAAAACCCCTCGTGAGGTCTGCAAGGACGTCACCGTGACCCGGCAGAAGCCGGTGCAGGATCAACACCAAATCGTCGGCACCGTGGTTGGCGCGCTGGCCGGTGGCTTGTTGGGCAACCAGGTCGGTGGCGGTAATGGCAAGAAGCTGGCTACTGTAGCCGGTGCTGTCGGTGGCGGTTACGCCGGTAACAAGGTGCAGGAAGGTATGCAGAACCGCGATACCTACACCACCACGCAGCAGCGTTGCAGCACGGTCAACGATATCAGTGACAAGGTTGTGGGTTATGACGTGCGCTACAACCTGGACGGTAAGGAAGGTTCGGTACGTATGGACCGTGATCCGGGCGGCCAGATTCCAGTGGATAAGGAAGGTCGTCTGATCCTGGGTCAGAACCAGCAATAAGGCTGACATCAATCCAAGTGTGGGAGCTGGCTTGCCTGCGATAGCGGTGGGTCAGTAACCCATTAGCTAGCTGGTAGACCGCTATCGCAGGCAAGCCAGCTCCCACATTGGATTGTGTTGGCTGCTGGGATAGCAAATCCCAGGCATAAAAAAAGCACCCCTCGGGGTGCTTTTTTGTGCTCGCTCGCTTAGCGCTTCAGCGAAGCCGGCAGGTGCGGCTGGATCGCCGTCAGTACTGCCTTGAAGCATTTGGTGTTGCCGGCGACCACATGGCCTTTCTCAAGGAAATCGTGACCACCGGTAAAGTCGCTCACCAGGCCACCAGCTTCCTGGATCAGCAGGGCGCCTGCAGCCATGTCCCATTCGGACAGGCCCGACTCCCAGAACGCATCAAAACGACCGGCGGCAACATACGCCAGGTCCAGGCTGGCAGCACCGGCGCGGCGGATGCCGGCGGTCTGGCCAACCAGGGCGCGGAACATGCCCAGGTAGTTTTCCAGGTTGTCCATCTGGTCGTCACGGAACGGGAAGCCAGTGCCCAGCAGGGCGCCGTCCAGGCTGGTACGGCCGCTGACGCGCAGGCGACGACCGTTCAGTTGGGCGCCACGGCCACGGCTGGCGGTGAATTCTTCCTGGCGAACCGGGTCGAGTACGACGGCGTGTTCAAGGCGGCCACGGTATTTGCAGGCGATGCTGACTGCAAAGTGTGGGATGCCGCGCAGGAAGTTGGTGGTGCCGTCCAGTGGGTCGATGATCCACAGGTAGTCTTCGCCTTCGCCGCTGCCTTTGTGCAAGCCGGTTTCTTCACCGAGGATGCCGTGGGTAGGGTAGGCCTTGCGCAGCGCGTCGATGATTTTTTGCTCAGCGGCGCGATCCACCTCGGATACATAATCCTTGGCGTCTTTTTCGTCGACCTTGATGGTATCCAGGCGCTCGATGGAGCGGAAGATCAATTCACTGGCGCTGCGGGCGGCGCGCAGCGCGATATTCAGCATGGGCTGCATGGATGTGTCACCTAAGGTTGTTAAAGAAAGCCGGGCATTCTAGCAGAAACTTTCTTCAGGTGAAGGACGACGTTAGCTTTCATGGCATAACCTTAGGCTGTTCTGTAAGATTTGCTCCCCTTTCCTGTGTCCGAGAGCGCCTCCCTTGCTGCAAAACATCCGTGTTGTCCTCGTCAATACCAGTCATCCCGGCAACATCGGCGGGGTGGCGCGAGCCATGAAAAACATGGGGCTGACGCGCCTGGTGCTGGTCGAGCCGCGTGTGTTCCCGCACCACGAGGCCGATGCCCGTGCATCCGGCGCCAATGACATCCTTGAAAAAGCCCAGGTCGTCGCCACTTTGGAAGACGCTTTGGTCGGCTGCAACCTGGTGCTTGGCACCAGTGCTCGCGACCGTCGAATCCCCTGGCCACTGCTGGATCCGCGCGAATGCGGCACCAAGGTGGTGGAAGAGGCAGCAGGTGGCGCTGAAATCGCTTTGGTGTTTGGCCGTGAAGACTCCGGCCTGACCAATGAAGAGCTGCAGCGATGTCATTACCACGTGCACATCCCATCAGACCCTGAGTTCAGTTCGCTGAACCTCGGGGCAGCGGTGCAGGTGTTGAGTTACGAAGTGCGCATGGCCTGGCTGGCTGCAGAAGGCCAGCCGAGCAAGGTCGAGAAGGATGAGGTCGCATCGACCAAGAGTGGCGAGTTGGCCACCATGGACGAGTTGGAGCGATTCTATGAGCACCTGGAGCAAACCCTGGTGGCCATCGAGTTTCTCGATCCGGAAAAACCACGGCACTTGATGGCACGCCTGCGTCGCTTGTACGGCCGTAGCTCGGTAAGCCGGGCAGAAATGAACATATTGCGTGGCATCCTCACGGAAACCCAGAAAGCGGCCCGTGGTGAGCTTCTTAAGCGGAAGGATTAAAAATGTTCGAGCGTTTGCGAGAAGATATCCAGAGTGTTTTCCACCGTGACCCGGCGGCGCGCAACGCCTTTGAAGTGCTGACCTGCTACCCAGGCATGCACGCGATCTGGATTCACCGCCTGTCCGCAGTCTTATGGGGCATGGGCTGGA
Organism: Pseudomonas sp. PA-6-3C; assembly: GCF_021605825.1. NCBI lineage: Bacteria > Pseudomonadati > Pseudomonadota > Gammaproteobacteria > Pseudomonadales > Pseudomonadaceae > Pseudomonas > Pseudomonas sp. PA-6-3C. Next base: position 215,050 of record NZ_WKDV01000004.1, on the reverse strand, counting down.
AATGGCTGGCACGGCTGGTGTCGAACTTTGGGCGCTGGTTGACCGGAATCGAGATTCATCCAGGCGCCAAGGTGGGTCGTCGCTTCTTTATCGACCATGGCATGGGCATCGTGATTGGCGAAACCGCCGAAATCGGTGATGACGTGACGCTGTATCAGGGCGTGACCCTGGGTGGCACAACGTGGAATAAAGGCAAGCGCCACCCGACATTGGGCGATGGCGTAGTGGTGGGGGCGGGTGCCAAGGTGCTTGGCCCGTTCACTGTCGGCGCGGGTGCCAAAGTGGGCTCCAATGCTGTGGTGACCAAGGCTGTGCCGCCTGGCGCGACGGTGGTGGGCATTCCCGGCCGCATCATCGTCAAGCCGGAGCTCGGCGACGAGCAGGAAGCCAAGCGCAAAGCGATGGCTGAGAAGATCGGTTTCGATGCCTACGGTGTCAGCGAAGACATGCCCGACCCGGTGGCGCGTGCCATTGGCCAGTTGCTCGACCACCTGCAGGCCGTGGATGGCAAGCTGGACGGTATGTGCGGCGCATTGAAGGAGTTGGGCAGTAGCTACTGCGCAAAAGATCTGCCTGAGCTGCGCGAAGAAGACTTCGCCGAGATCAAGGTTGAAGCTGCCACCACCAAGGCTGGCTAAATCTTAAGCGCGATAAAACCTTCTGTGGGAGCTGGCTTGCCTGCGATAGCGGTCTGCCAGCTCATTTAGGGGGTGCTGACCCACCGCTATCGCAGGCAAGCCAGCTCCCATATTTGGCTTCCATTGGTCTTGAGGTTGAGTCGTGGCCCGGTTCCCGCTGTTCGTCCCCACCCCACCCTGCTATTATTCGCGCGCCCTTTTTGCGGGTAATCCTGACTAAAGTACTAGGTCTTATAGTTGACTTAAATACTCGGGAATCGCATACTTGCTCCCATTCTGAAACACCTTGGTACTTGTCCATGAGACTGACTACAAAAGGCCGATACGCGGTGACCGCCATGCTTGACCTGGCCTTGCACGCGCAAACTGGGCCGGTGTCCCTGGCCGATATCTCCGAGCGCCAAGGCATTTCCCTGTCCTATCTCGAGCAGTTGTTCGCCAAATTGCGCCGTAGCAACTTGGTTTCCAGCGTGCGTGGGCCGGGCGGCGGTTATCAATTGTCCCGCGATATGCAGGGCATTCAGGTAGCTCAGGTGATCGACGCGGTGAACGAATCCGTCGATGCCACCAAATGCCAGGGTTTGGGTGACTGCCATGCCGGCGACACCTGCCTGACCCACCACTTGTGGTGTGACTTGAGCCTGCAGATCCATGAGTTTTTGAGTGGTATCAGCTTGGCTGATCTTGTGACTCGCCGTGAGGTGCAAGAAGTAGCCCAGCGTCAGGACCAGCGCCGTTGCAACACCAAGGCGCCGCGTCTGGACAAGATTGAAGCGTCCGCCGTCGAGTGACAGCCGAAGAGCTAACGGCACGCCAGCCAGCCTGATTTAGGAGAAAGTCCATGAAATTGCCGATTTACCTTGATTACTCAGCGACCACCCCGGTTGATCCGCGTGTCGCGCAAAAGATGAGCGAATGCCTGCTGGTTGACGGAAACTTCGGTAACCCAGCTTCCCGTTCCCACGTATTCGGCTGGAAAGCCGAGGAAGCGGTCGAGAACGCTCGTCGCCAAGTCGCCGACCTGGTAGGCGCCGATCCGCGGGAAATCGTCTGGACTTCCGGTGCTACCGAATCCGACAACCTGGCAATCAAGGGCGCGGCGCATTTCTACGCGACCAAGGGCAAGCACCTGATCACCACCAAGATTGAGCACAAGGCTGTCCTCGACACCATGCGCCAACTGGAGCGTGAAGGTTTCGAGGTTACCTACCTTGAACCAACCACCGACGGTATCGTCACGCCGGCCATGATCGAAGCGGCCCTGCGTGAAGACACCATCCTGGTTTCCGTGATTCACGTGAACAACGAAATCGGCACCATCAACGACATCGCAGCCATTGGCGAGCTGACTCGCTCCAAAGGCATCCTGCTGCACGTCGACGCTGCTCAGTCCACCGGCAAGGTCGACATCGACCTGTCCAAGCTGAAAGTCGACCTGATGTCGTTCTCTGCCCACAAAACCTACGGCCCTAAAGGCATCGGCGCGCTATACGTGAGCCGCAAGCCTCGGGTGCGCATCGAAGCCACCATGCACGGCGGCGGTCACGAGCGCGGCATGCGTTCCGGCACCCTGGCGACTCACCAGATCGTCGGCATGGGCGAAGCCTTCCGTGTAGCCAAAGAAGACATGGCTGCCGAAAACATCCGTATCAAGGCGCTGAGCGATCGCTTCTACAAGCAGGTCGAGAACCTTGAAGAGCTGTACATCAATGGCAGCATGACCGCCCGTGTACCGCACAACCTGAATTTGAGCTTCAACTACGTCGAAGGCGAGTCGCTGATCATGGCGCTCAAGGACCTGGCGGTTTCGTCCGGTTCGGCCTGCACCTCGGCTTCCCTTGAGCCTTCGTACGTTCTGCGCGCCCTGGGCCGCAACGACGAACTGGCACACAGCTCGATCCGCTTTACGTTCGGCCGTTTCACCACCGAAGAGCAAGTCGACTACGCCGCGCAGAAAGTCTGCGAAGCCGTCAACAAGCTGCGCGTTCTGTCGCCGCTGTGGGACATGTACAAAGACGGTGTCGATATCTCCAAGATCGAGTGGGCGGCACACTAACTATAGAAGCCGCCACCCAAGCTCTGTAAGAACGTGGCGGAAAACGCAGGCGTTTTTACAGGGTTCCAGAGCGGCCCTGATGAGTGAGGATTCAGTACCATGGCTTACAGCGAAAAGGTCATCGACCACTACGAAAACCCGCGCAACGTCGGCAAGATGAACGCGGAAGACCCTGATGTCGGCACCGGCATGGTCGGCGCTCCGGCGTGCGGCGATGTGATGCGCCTGCAGATCAAGGTCAACGACGCTGGCGTTATCGAAGACGCCAAGTTCAAGACTTACGGCTGCGGTTCCGCCATTGCCTCAAGCTCCCTCGCTACCGAGTGGATGAAAGGCAAGACCCTGGATGAGGCTGTCACCATCAGCAACACCCAGCTGGCTGAAGAACTGGCCCTGCCGCCAGTGAAAATTCACTGCTCCGTACTCGCCGAAGACGCCATCAAGGCGGCCGTTCGCGACTACAAGCAGAAGAAAGGCTTGATCTAAGCATTTGGCGACGAGTAAGGAGTCAACGATGGCTATCAGCATGACAGAAGCGGCTGCGCAGCACATTCGCCGCTCCCTGAATGGGCGCGGTAAAGGTGAGGGGATTCGTCTGGGTGTTCGCACCACGGGCTGTTCCGGCCTTGCCTACGTGCTGGAGTTTGTCGACGAGGTGGTTGAAGAGGACCAGGTGTTCGAAAGTCACGGCGAGAAAGTGATCATCGACCCTAAAAGCCTGACCTACCTGGACGGCACCGAACTCGATTTCGTCAAGGAAGGGTTGAACGAAGGCTTCAAGTTCAACAACCCCAACGTTCGCGGTGAATGTGGCTGCGGCGAAAGCTTCAACATCTGAGGCTATTCGTGGGTACTCCTTGTCATTTCGCTTTATTCGAGCTGCAGCCGAGCTTTCGGCTGGACCTTGAGAAGCTTGCCACGCGCTACCGAGAGTTGGCGCGTGGGGTGCATCCGGACCGCTTTGCTGACGCTTCCGAGCGTGAGCAGCGCCTGGCGCTGGAGCAATCGGCCAGCCTCAACGAAGCCTATCAGACGCTGAAAAACCCGCCCAAACGCGCGCGCTACCTGCTCGCGTTGAACGGTGGTGAGTTGCCTATCGAAGTGACGGTGCACGACCCGGACTTCCTGATGCAGCAGATGCAGTGGCGCGAAGAACTCGAAGACTTGCAGGACGAGGCTGATATAGCCGGTGTCGCGGTCTTCAAGCGTCGTCTGAAAACGGCCCAGGATGAGCTCAATGAAAGCTTCGCAGCCTGTTGGGATGATGCAGCGCAACGTGAACAGGCCGAACGCCTGATGCGGCGCATGCAGTTCCTCGACAAGCTCACCTACGAAGTGCGCCAGCTAGAAGAGCGCCTCGACGATTAACCCAGTGCTGCCCGTGATGCACGCCTGATAGACAGATAAGACCTGATTACCATGGCCCTACTGCAAATCGCCGAACCCGGCCAAAGCCCTCAACCACACCAGCGTCGCCTGGCGGTCGGGATTGACCTGGGCACCACCAATTCCCTGGTTGCTGCCTTGCGCAGCGGCCTGTCCGAGCCATTGCCCGACGCTAATGGCCAGGTGATCCTGCCCTCCGCTGTGCGTTATCACGCTGATCGCACTGAAGTCGGTGAGTCGGCCAAGCTGGCAGCGTCCAGTGACCCGTTGAATACCGTGCTGTCGGTTAAACGCTTGATGGGTCGCGGTCTTTCCGACGTCAAGCAATTGGGCGACCAGCTGCCGTACCGCTTTGTTGGCGGCGAATCCCATATGCCGTTCATCGACACCGTCCAAGGCCCGAAAAGCCCGGTTGAAGTGTCGGCCGATATCCTCAAGGTGCTGCGTCAGCGCGCAGAAAATACCTTGGGCGGCGAACTGGTCGGCGCAGTGATCACCGTTCCTGCCTATTTCGATGACGCACAGCGTCAAGCCACCAAGGACGCCGCGAAGCTTGCGGGCCTGAACGTGTTGCGCTTGCTCAACGAGCCGACCGCAGCGGCGGTGGCCTATGGCCTGGATCAGCACGCTGAAGGCCTGGTGGCTATTTATGACCTGGGCGGTGGTACTTTTGATATTTCGATTCTGCGCCTGACCGGCGGTGTGTTTGAAGTACTGGCCACCGGGGGCGACAGCGCCTTGGGCGGCGATGACTTTGACCATGCCATTGCAGGCTGGATCATCACCAGCGCTGGCTTGTCGGCTGATCTGGACCCGGGCGCGCAGCGTAATCTGCTGCAAACTGCCTGTGCGGCCAAGGAAGCACTGACTGACGCTGATTCTGTTGAAGTTTCCTACGGCAGCTGGTCGGCTCAACTGACTCGCGAAGCCTTTGATGCGCTGATCGAACCGATGGTCGCTCGCAGCCTCAAGGCGTGCCGTAGGGCTGTACGTGATTCCGGTATCGAGCTGGAAGACGTGGCCGCAGTGGTCATGGTCGGCGGTTCGACGCGCGTCCCACGCGTTCGCGAAGCGGTTGCCGAAGCTTTCGGTCGCCAGCCACTGACAGAAATCGACCCGGACCAAGTAGTCGCCATCGGCGCTGCTATCCAGGCCGACACGCTTGCCGGTAACAAGCGCGAGGGTGGCGAACTGCTGCTGCTCGACGTGATCCCGCTTTCTTTGGGGTTGGAAACCATGGGCGGCCTGATGGAGAAGGTGATTCCACGCAACACCACCATCCCCGTCGCACGCGCCCAGGATTTCACCACGTACAAAGATGGCCAGACGGCCATGATGATTCATGTGCTGCAAGGCGAGCGCGAACTGATCAGCGACTGCCGCTCCCTGGCGCGCTTTGAATTGCGCGGCATCCCGGCGATGGTGGCCGGTGCGGCGAAAATTCGCGTGACCTTTCAGGTCGACGCCGATGGCCTGCTCAGCGTAGCAGCGCGTGAATTGGCCTCGGGCGTTGAAGCCAGCATTCAGGTCAAGCCGTCCTACGGCCTCACCGACGGCGAAATCGCCAAGATGCTCAAGGATTCGTTCCAATATGCCGGTGACGACAAGGTCGCCCGCGTGCTGCGCGAGCAGCAAGTCGATGCCCAGCGCCTGCTCGAAGCTGTGCAGGGCGCCCTGGAAGCCGACGGCGAGCGTCTGCTGGATGCTGAAGAGCGCATGGTTATCGACCTGCAAATGCAGGAACTGGCCGAACTGATGAAAGGCAACGATGGTTACGCCATCGAGCAGCAGACCAAGCGCCTGTCGCAAGTGACTGATGCTTTTGCCGCCCGCCGCATGGATCAGACGGTGAAAGCCGCACTGGCCGGGCGCAACCTGAATGAAATCGAGGAATAATTAATGCCGCAGGTCATTTTTCTGCCACACGCCGAGCATTGCCCGGACGGTATGGTTGTGGAGGCTGAGACCGGCAAGTCCATCCTCGAGGTTGCCCATGACAACCACATCGAGATCGAAAGCGCCTGCGGCGGTGTCTGCGCCTGCACGACCTGCCACTGCGTGATTCGCGAAGGTTTCAACTCTCTCGAAGAAGCGGACGAGCTGGAAGAGGACTTTCTGGATCGCGCCTGGGGCCTTGAGGCGACTTCTCGCCTAAGCTGTCAGGCAAAGGTCGGCACGGAAGACATTACCGTCGAAATTCCGAAATATTCCCTCAACCATGCAGCCGAAGCGCCGCATTGATTCAAGGAAATGTCATGAGCCTGAAATGGGTTGATGTACAAGAAATCGCTATACAACTTGCTGAAGCTCATCCTGAGGTCAATCCTCTTACCGTGAACTTCGTCAAATTGCGCGACCTCGTAATGGCGCTGCCGGAATTCGACGACATTCCTGACCGGGGTGGCGAAAAGGTCCTGGAGGCGATTCAGGGTCTGTGGATCGAAGAAGCAGACGACTGAGCCGACTTTTTACGCAGTTAGGCAATACCTAATAACCCGCGTATAATTCGCGGGTTTAATTTTTCGTAAATTACCGTTTCTGGAGTTACACCATGGCTGTTCAACGTACTTTCTCCATCATCAAGCCTGACGCTGTTGCAAAAAACGTCATCGGCGAGATCACCACTCGTTTCGAAAAAGCCGGCCTGAAGGTTGTAGCTTCGAAACTCAAGCAACTGTCCAAAGCTGAAGCTGAAGGCTTCTACGCTGAGCACAGCGCTCGTGGCTTCTTCGGCGACCTGGTTGCCTTCATGATCTCCGGCCCTGTTGTTGTTCAGGTTCTGGAAGGCGAAAACGCTATCGCTCTGAACCGCGAGCTGATGGGCGCTACCAACCCTAAAGAAGCCGCTGCCGGCACTATCCGTGCTGACTTCGCTGAGTCCATCGACGCCAACGCTGTTCACGGTTCGGACTCCGAAGCCGCTGCTGCTCGCGAAATCTCGTACTTTTTCGCTGCTACTGAAGTAACCGCTCGCTAAGCATCGGCTTAAAGAGTGAGGGTGAATCCATGACTACATCGACTGTTAAAACCAACCTGCTGGGTCTGACTCAACAGGAAATGGAAAAATTCTTCGACTCAATCGGGGAGAAGCGTTTCCGTGCCGGTCAGGTAATGAAGTGGATTCACCACTTTGGTGTCGACGATTTCGACGCCATGACGAACGTCAGCAAGGCCCTGCGCGACAAGCTCAAGGCCATTGCTGAGGTCCGTGGTCCCGAGGTTGTCAGCGAGGACATCTCCACCGACGGCACCCGTAAGTGGGTGGTGCGCGTGGCGTCCGGCAGCTGCGTCGAGACCGTCTACATTCCCCAGGGCAAGCGCGGCACTTTGTGCGTTTCGTCCCAGGCAGGCTGTGCCCTGGACTGCAGTTTCTGCTCCACCGGCAAGCAAGGCTTCAATAGCAACCTCACCGCCGCCGAAGTCATCGGCCAGGTGTGGATTGCCAACAAATCCTTTGGCAGCGTCCCGGCAACCGTCGACCGTGCCATCACCAACGTGGTGATGATGGGCATGGGTGAGCCGCTGCTGAACTTCGACAACGTCGTTGCCGCCATGCATTTGATGATGGACGACCTCGGCTACGGCATCTCCAAGCGCCGTGTGACCCTGTCGACTTCCGGCGTGGTGCCGATGATCGATGAGCTGGCCAAGCACATCGACGTCTCCCTGGCGCTGTCGTTGCACGCACCGAATGACGCATTGCGTAACCAATTGGTGCCGATCAACAAGAAGTATCCGCTTAAGATGCTGCTCGAATCTTGCCAGCGTTACATGGCGACCCTGGGCGAAAAGCGTGTGTTGACCATTGAGTACACCATGCTCAAGGACATCAACGACAAAGTTGAGCACGCGGTCGAAATGATCGAACTGCTCAAGAACACCCCGTGCAAGATCAACCTGATTCCGTTTAACCCGTTTCCCCATTCTGGCTACGAGCGGCCGAGCAACAACGCCATCCGTCGTTTCCAGGATCAACTGCACCAGGCCGGCTACAACGTTACTGTGCGCACCACCCGTGGTGAAGACATCGACGCCGCCTGTGGCCAACTGGTCGGGCAAGTGATGGATCGCACCCGCCGCAGTGAGCGTTATATCGCCGTGCGCGAACTTAACGCCGCCGAAGATTTGCCGCAAATTGCTGTGAATCGAATCTGAGAGAGGACCTCTATGCCCTTGCGCCTCGCGCTGCTGTTGCTTTTTACCGGTCTCGCGGCCGGTTGTGTTTCATCGGGCCATGACAGCCCCATGCAAACCGGCAAAGGCCGTGACGAGGCGCGAATTGCCTATGTGCAATTGGGCTTGGGATATCTGCGCCAGGGCATGAGCGAGCAGGCCAAGGTGCCGTTGAAAAAAGCCCTTGAGCTGGACGGCGACGACGCCGATGCCAATGCCGCACTGGCGCTGGTATTCCAGGCCCAGGCCGAGCCTGAACTGGCCGACGCGTATTTTCACAAGGCCCTGGCCGCACGTCCTGCCGACCCGCGGCTGCTGAACAACTACGGCAGTTTTCTGTTTGCGCAGCAACGTTACGACCAGGCGTCCCGCTATTTCCAGCAAGCCAGTACCGATACCCTTTATCCTGAGCGTTCGCGAGTATTCGAAAACCTTGGGGTGACCTCGATACGCCTTGGCCTGCGCGACAGCGGTCGTCAGCAACTGGAAAAAGCCCTGCACCTGAACAATCGCCAGCCACGGGCTTTACTCGAAATGGCTGAGTTGTCTTACGAAGACAGGCATTATGTGCCGGCACGTGACTTTTACGAGCGTTTTAGCCTGCTCAGCGGGCAAAATGCACGTAGTCTATTGCTCGGTGTGCGCCTGGCGACGGTTCATGAAGAACGCGACACGGCCGCACAGTTTGGCCAGCAACTCGAACGACTCTATCCCGGTACGCCGGAATATCAGCAATACCTGTCGGAGCAATGATGAAAGCGGCGCACCCGGAAGTTGTAGCAGCTAATCGCGTAAACCCAGGCGAGACCTTGCGTCAGGCCCGCGAAAGCAATGGTTGGTCGCTGGCAGAAGTGGCCCTCAAGCTCAATTTGACCGCCACATCCCTGGGCAACCTGGAAGCCGGCGCGTTCGACAAGCTGCCTGGGCATACTTTTGCCCGCGGCTATATCCGCGCCTATGCAAAGTTGCTGGGCATCGACCAGGCGGTACTGGTCCAGGAATTTGACCAGTTCACCGGCACCGATTCCCAGGGCAGCAATGTGCATGGCCTGGGCCGCATCGAGGAGCCGGTACGGGTTTCCCACACTATTTTGCGGATTGTCAGCCTGTTGCTGCTGATTGCCGTAGTGGGTGGCGGTTTCGTCTGGTGGCAAGACCAGGCCTCCCAACGCACCAAGGATATGACCAGCAACGCCATGGAGCACGTCGAAGTCGAAAGCGCCGACGGCACCACCCAGATTCACCCGCTGGATGAGCCGGAAGACCAGGCGGTTGCCCAAGGGCAGGCCGCCTCGGAAGCGCCGGCTACCACCGAGCAACCGACTCCGGAAGCGGGCACTGCACCTGCAGCCACCGCTGCTGTGCCGGCTCCAACCGTACCGGCTGCCCCGGTTGCCCAGGCGCACACGCCAGTTGCTCCGGCTGCTCCGGCGCAGGCCCCAGCGACTAACGCACCAGTGGCCCCGGCCCCGGCCGCGATTTCGCCTCCCACCACCCCGGCATTGATCGCCGGCGACGGGCATATCCAGATTACCTTCATCGCTGACTGCTGGACGCAAGTCACCGATGGCAATGGCAAAGTGCTGTTTAGCGGTCTGAAGCGTAAGGGAGATACGCTTGACCAAGGCGGCAAGCCTCCTTTGACGCTGCGTCTGGGCTTTGCCCGTGGCGCGCAAGTGGCCTACAACGGCCAGCCTGTGGACGTGGCGCCGTTCACCAGTGGCGAGACTGCTCGCCTCAAGTTGGGACAATAGTCATGCACGGCGAATCTCCAATCAAACGTCGCGTATCGCGCAAGATCTGGGTCGGCTCCGTACCGGTAGGTGGCGATGCCCCTATCGCAGTGCAGAGCATGACCAACAGCGACACCAATGATGTGGCCGCCACAGTCGCCCAGATCAACCGTCTGGAAGCCGCCGGTGTGGACATCGTGCGCGTATCCGTACCGGACATGGACGCTGCCGAGGCCTTTGGCCGCATCAAGCAACTGGTCAAGGTTCCGCTGGTCGCCGACATTCACTTCGACTACAAAATCGCTCTGCGTGTGGCCGAGCTGGGTGTGGACTGCCTGCGCATCAACCCGGGCAACATCGGTCGCGAAGACCGTGTGCGCGCCGTGGTGGACGCGGCACGTGACCGTGGCATTCCCATCCGTATCGGCGTCAACGCCGGTTCGCTGGAAAAAGACCTGCAGAAAAAGTACGGCGAACCAACCCCAGCCGCGCTGGTTGAGTCGGCATTGCGCCACGTCGAGCACCTTGAACGCCTGAATTTCCAGGACTTCAAGGTCAGCGTAAAGGCCTCCGACGTGTTCATGGCGGTAGAAGCCTACCGCCTATTGGCCAAGGAAATCGTGCAGCCGCTGCACCTGGGTATCACTGAAGCGGGCGGTTTGCGCTCAGGCACAGTGAAATCTGCGGTGGGTCTCGGTATGCTGCTCGCCGAAGGGATTGGCGATACTATCCGCATCTCCCTGGCGGCAGACCCCGTAGAGGAAGTGAAAGTCGGCTACGACATTCTCAAATCCCTGCGTTTGCGTTCCCGTGGCATCAACTTCATTGCCTGCCCGAGCTGCTCGCGGCAGAACTTCGACGTGGTGAAAACCATGAACGACCTGGAGTTGCGCCTCGAAGACCTGCTGGTGCCGCTGGATGTGGCGGTGATCGGGTGTGTGGTCAATGGGCCGGGTGAAGCCAAGGAAGCCCATGTGGGCCTGACTGGCGGTACACCGAACCTGATTTACATCGACGGCAAGCCGTCGCAGAAACTGACGAATGAGAATCTCGTGGATCATCTGGAAAAGCTGATCCGCGAGAAAGCAGCTGAAAAGGTTGCGGCTGACGCAGCGCTGATCGCGCGCGGCTAAGAACGAATTTAAGGATTAGATGTGAGCAAGTCTCTGCAAGCCATTCGTGGCATGAACGACATCCTGCCGGAGCAGACGCCACTGTGGCGCTACTTCGAGAGCACGGTCGCGCGTCTGTTGGATAACTACGGTTACAAACAGATCCGCATGCCGATCGTCGAGTTCACCGAGCTGTTCAAGCGCTCCATCGGTGAAGTGACCGACATCGTCGAAAAAGAGATGTACACCTTTGAAGATCGCAACGGTGACTCCCTGACCCTGCGTCCGGAAGGTACAGCCGCCTGCGTGCGTGCCGTGCTCGAGCATGGTCTCACCGGTGGTGGCCAGCCGCAGAAGTTGTGGTACATCGGCCCGATGTTCCGCCACGAGCGCCCGCAGAAAGGCCGTTATCGCCAGTTCCACCAGATCGGCCTCGAGGTGTTCAACCTCGATGGTCCGGACATCGACGCCGAGCTGATCGTGCTGACCTGGCGCCTGTGGGGCCTGCTCGGCATCCGCGACGCGGTCAAGCTTGAGCTCAACAGCCTGGGCACCAGCGAATCCCGGGGTCGCTATCGCGTTGCCCTGGTCGAGTATCTGTCTGCTCACTTGGACAAATTGGATGAAGACAGCCAGCGCCGTCTGAAAACCAACCCGTTGCGCGTCCTCGATACCAAGAACGCCGACACCCAAGCCGTACTGGTCGACGCGCCGAAAATGGCCGACTACCTGGACGACGAATCGCGCGTGCACTTCGAGGGCCTCAAGGCTCGCCTGGATGCGGCCGGTATTCCCTACGTCATCAACCCTAAACTGGTGCGTGGCCTCGATTACTACAGCAAGACCGTGTTCGAGTGGGTCACCGACAAACTCGGCGCCCAGGGCACCGTGTGTGCCGGTGGTCGCTACGACGGCCTGGTTGAGCAAATGGGCGGCAAGCCGACCACCGGCGTAGGTTTTGCCATGGGCATCGAGCGGCTGATCCTGCTGCTGGAAACCCTGGAGCAGGTCCCGGAAGAAATCTCCCGTCAGGTGGACGTGTACCTATGCGCCTTTGGCGAGGCCGCCGAACTGGCAGCCCTGGCCCTGAGCGAAAAAGTGCGTGACCAACTGCCGAACCTGCGCCTGCAGATCAATGCCGGCGCCGGCAGCTTCAAGAGCCAGTTCAAGAAGGCCGACAAGAGCGGCGCGCTGTATGCGCTGATCCTCGGCGATGACGAACTGGCCCAGCAAGTGATAGGTTTCAAACCCCTGCGTGGCCAGGGCGAGCAACAGAACATTGCCTTTGATGCGCTCGCCGCGCACTTGGCCACCTGCGTCGTGCAGGGTTGAAGCTGTCGAACAGCCGAATTTAGCGATTAAGGAGTATTGGGGTGTCGAGTACTGATGATGAGCAACTGGCCGAGTTCAAGGACTGGTGGCAGCGTAACGGCAAGCCCCTGGTTACTGGCGGTCTGCTGGCTTTAGTGGTGGTGTTCGGCTGGCAAGCCTGGCACAAGTATCAGGCCAACCAGTCCCAAGGCGCCTCGATCCTCTATCAGCAATTGCTGGAAACCACGCTGACGCCGGACGGCAAGCCTGATCCAGCCCAAGTGGCGGACCTTGCCGGCAAGCTGAAAAACGAATTTGGCGGTAGCACCTACGCCCAGTACGGCAGCCTGTTCGTCGCGAAAGTTGCGGTCGACACCGGCAAGCTGGATGACGCAGCCACCGAGCTGAAGGCCATCGCCGACAAACCGACCAACCCGACCCTGGGTGAAATCGCACGTCAGCGCCTGGCGCAGGTATTGGCGGCACAGAACAAGGCTGACGAAGCACTCAAACTGCTCGACGGCGATGCTGACAAGGCATTTGTGGCCACTCGTGAAGAGCTCAAGGGCGACCTGTTGGTCCAATTGGGTCGTACCGACGAAGCCCATGCTGCGTACCAAAAAGCCAAGGCGGCGCTGTCTGATGAAGCAGCGGTCGGTGGCTTACAAATCAAGCTGGACGACTTGGCCAAAGGGGATGCGTGACGTGATCCGTTGGAAACATGCAGCATTGCTGGCTCTGGCCGTTCTGGCCGCGGGTTGCAGCAGCAACAGTAAAAAAGAACTGCCTCCTGCCGAGCTGACCAGCTTCAAGGAAGAAGTGGTCCTGCAAAAGCAGTGGAGCCGCTCCGTCGGTGACGGCCAGGGCGACCTGTACAACTTGTTGCAGCCGGCAATCGACGGCGACAACATCGTGGCCACTGACTCCACTGGCGTTGTCATGGCCATGGATCGTATGAATGGCGACGTGAAGTGGAAGAAAGACCTCGAGCTGCCGGTTTCCGGTGGTGTGGGCGTCGGCTACGGCATGGTGCTGATCGGTACGCTTAAAGGCGACGTGGTGGCTCTGGACTCGGCAACGGGTGAAGAGAAATGGCGTGCTCGCGTGACCAGTGAAGTGCTCTCCGCGCCTGCCACCAACGGCGATATCGTCGTGGTGCAAACCCAGGATGACCGTGTGATCGGCCTGGATGCCGCCACCGGTAACCAGCGCTGGTTGTATGACAGCACCCCGGCGGTGTTGACCCTGCGCGGTACCAGTGGTCCGATTGTGACGAACAACCTGGCCGTTGCTGGCCTGTCGACCGGTAAAGTGGTCGCCCTGGATACCCAGAACGGCGTGCCGGCCTGGGAAACCCGTGTGGCCATTCCGCAAGGTCGCTCCGAGCTGGACCGCGTAGTGGACATCGACGGCGGCCTGCTGCTGTCGGGTGAAACCATTTACGTGGCCACTTACCAGGGCCGTGTTGCGGCGCTGGACCTGCAAAGCGGCCGCATCAACTGGCAGCGTGATGCTTCCAGCTACGCCGGTGTCGCCCAAGGGTTCGGCAGCGTCTACGTAAGCCTCGCTTCCGGCACCGTTGAAAGTGTCGACGAGCGTTCCACCACTGCGCTGTGGAGCAACGACTCCCTGGCTCGCCGTCAACTGTCGGCACCGGAAGTGTTCTCCAGCTACGTAGCGGTAGGTGACTTCGAAGGTTACCTGCACCTGCTGAGCCAGGTAGACGGTCGTTTTGTCGGCCGCGAGCGTATCGACAGCGACGGTCTGCGTGCGCGTCCGCTGGTTGTGGGTAACATGCTTTACGTGTTTGGCAACAGCGGCAAGCTGGAAGCCCTGACCATCAAGTAAGCAACTATGCTTGGGGTAAAACCCAGGCGGCCCCGCTTCGGCGGGGCATGCGGCATTTGACTATGCTGCCCCGAGCACCAGCCGCTGCCTTGCAGCGGCTTTTGTATTTTCTGAAATAACGAAGTGGAGAGCCGCATGGTTCCCGTAATCGCCCTGGTGGGCCGACCTAACGTCGGCAAGTCCACCTTGTTCAACCGCCTGACCAGGACTCGTGACGCCATCGTTGGCGACTTGTCCGGTCTGACCCGTGATCGCCAATACGGTGAGGCAAAGTGGCAAGGGCGCTCCTACATTATTGTCGACACCGGTGGTATCTCCGGTGACGAGCATGGCATGGACGAAAAGATGGCCGAGCAGTCGCTGCTCGCTATCGAAGAAGCCGATGTCGTGTTGTTCCTGGTGGACGCCCGTGCGGGCTACACCGCTGCCGACCAAATGATTGGCGAGCACCTGCGCAAGCGCAACAAGCGTTCCTATCTGGTCGCCAACAAGATCGATAACATCGATCCTGAAGCGGCCCGTGCCGAATTCAGCCCGATGGGCCTGGGCGATGCGATCCCGGTCGCCGGTGCCCACGGTCGCGGCATCACCCAGATGCTGGAAATCGCCCTGCGCGACTTCCCCAAGGATGACGCTGAGGAAGAAGAGGGCGAGGAAGAGATCGTTGCCGAAGGTGAGGAAGCCAAGCGCATTCCTGGCCCGAGCGAAAAAGACGGTATCAAGATCGCCATCATCGGCCGTCCGAACGTCGGCAAGTCGACCCTGGTTAACCGCATGCTCGGTGAAGACCGGGTCATCGTGTATGACCAGCCGGGTACTACCCGCGACAGTATCTACATCCCGTTCGAACGTAACGACGAGAAGTACACGCTGATCGACACCGCCGGTGTGCGCAAGCGCGGCAAGATCCACGAGGAAGTTGAAAAGTTCTCGGTGGTCAAAACCCTGCAGGCGATCAAAGACGCCAACGTGGTGATCTTCGTGATGGACGCCCGCGAAGGCGTGGTGGACCACGACCTCAACTTGCTGGGCTTTGCCCTGGAAGCCGGTCGTGCCCTGGTCATCGCGATCAACAAGTGGGACGGCATGACGCCGAGCGAGCGCGATTTCGTCAAGATCGAGCTGCAACGTCGGCTGTTCTTCGTCGAGTTCGCCGATATCCACTTTATCTCGGCACTGCACGGCACCGGCGTGGGCAACCTCTACGCGTCCGTGCAGAACTCGTTCAAGTCTGCGGTTACTCGCTGGCCGACCAACCGCCTGACCCAGATCCTGGAAGATGCGGTCGGTGAGCACGCGCCACCGATGGTCAACAACCGTCGGATCAAACTGCGTTACGCCCACTTGGGTGGTGCCAACCCGCCGATTATCGTGATCCATGGTAACCAGATCGAGAAGGTGCCCAAGTCCTACGTGCGTTACCTGGAAAACACCTACCGCCGTGTCTTGAAACTGGTCGGTACGCCGATCCGTATCGAGTTCAAGGGTGGCGAGAACCCATACGAAGGCAACAAGAACACACTGACTGACCGTCAGGTGAACAAGAAGCGTCGTTTGATGACTCACCACAAGAAGGCCGACAAGAAGCGCCGCGACAAGAAATAAGCGCCGCTTTGAGTTGTGAGCGACACGCTGCAAAAAGGGCTCCTTTGGAGCCCTTTTTTGTGCGCGGTGGTTTGTGCCTTGACCCGATGCTTAGGGCAGCTTAAAACTTGGGGCTCACCTGCAGGGGCCTCCGATGATCACCAGCAAGCTGCCGAATGTCGGCACCACCATTTTTACTACAATGTCGCAATTGGCTGCCGAAACCGGCGCGCTTAACCTGTCCCAGGGCTTTCCCGATTTTAATGGCCCTCAAGGGTTGCTCGATGCCGTGGGCAAGCATATCGCCCTCGGCCATAACCAATATGCACCGATGACCGGCCTGCCCGTGTTGCGCCAACAAGTGGCGGCCAAGATCGCCCGCAGTTATGGCGCTACAGTGGATGTCGACAGCGAAGTGACCATCACCCCAGGCGCGACCGAGGCGATCTTTTGCGCGATCCAGGCGGTCATCCGCAACGGCGATGAAGTCATCGTGTTCGACCCCAGCTACGACAGCTACGAGCCGTCGGTCGAGCTGGCCGGTGGCCGTTGCGTGCATGTGCAATTGAGCCTGCAAGGCTTCGCGCTCGACTTTGACAAGATCAAGGCTGCGCTCTCACCGCGCACGCGCATGATCATCCTCAACTCGCCGCACAACCCCACCGGCGCGTTGATCAGCCAGGCCGAGCTGGACCAGTTGGCCGAGCTGATCCGCGACCGCGATATCTACCTGGTCAGCGATGAGGTCTACGAACACCTGGTGTTCGATGGCGTGCTCCATGTCAGCGTGCTGGCCCATGAAGAGTTGTATCAACGGGCGTTTGTGGTCAGCTCCTTCGGCAAGACCTACCACGTCACCGGCTGGAAAACCGGCTACGTGGTCGCACCACCGGCCCTGACCGCCGAGCTGCGCAAGGTGCATCAATATGTCAACTTTTGCGGCGTGACCCCTTTGCAGTACGCTTTGGCTGACTTCATGGCCGAACACCCGGAACACGTCGAGCAATTGCCGGCCTTTTATCAGGCCAAGCGCGACCTGTTCTGCGACCTGCTGGCGCCGTCGCGTTTCAGCTTTACCCGGGTGGCCGGCACTTACTTCCAACTGGTGGATTACTCGCAGATTCGCCCCGACCTGGATGACGTCGCCATGTCACTGTGGATGACCCGCGAACACGGCGTGGCGACCATCCCCGTCTCGGTGTTCTATCAGAGCCCGCCGCAAGGCCAGCGCCTGGTGCGCCTGTGCTTTGCCAAACGCGAGGAGACGCTGCAACACGCGGCGGAGAAACTATGCGTGATTTGACTGCATTGCCCGACCTGAATATCGCCTTGGTCCAGACCAGCCTGGTATGGCATGACCGTCAGGCCAACCTCGAACATTTCGAACTGTTGCTGGAGCAGGCCAAAGGCGCCGACCTGATTGTACTGCCGGAGATGTTCACCACCGGTTTCTCCATGGAGTCGCAAACCCTTGCCGAGCCGCAACATGGCCCGACTCATCATTGGCTGCAAGCCCAGGCGGCGAAGTACAACGCGGTGATCACCGGCAGCGTGATCATCCAGGCAGCCGACGGCAGCCACCGTAACCGTCTGCTATGGGCACGCCCGGACGGGGAAGTGTTGCACTATGACAAGCGTCACCTGTTCCGTATGGCTGGCGAGCACGACCATTACACGCCCGGCGAGCGCCAGGTACAGTTCGAGTTGAAGGGGTGGCGTATACGCCCGTTGATTTGCTACGACCTGCGCTTCCCGGTGTGGAGCCGTGATGCCCAGGACACTGACCTGCTGCTGTACACCGCGAACTGGCCGGGTGCGCGCCGTCAGCACTGGAACCGCTTGCTGCCGGCGCGTGCTATCGAGAACCTGTGTTACGTGGCGGCAGTCAATCGGGTGGGTACCGATGGCAAGGGCTTTGCCTACACCGGGGACAGCCAGGTGCTGGATTTTCAGGGTGAGACCTTGCTGAGTGCGGGGGAGGCGGACGGGGTGTTTCAGGTGTGCCTGAATGCGGCAGAGTTGGCAGCGTATCGCACCAGGTTTCCGGCAAATCTGGATGCCGATGACTTTCAGTTTGTCTGACAGACCGCTATCGCGGGCAAGCCCGCTCCCACAGGTGAATGCATTCCAAATGTGGGAGCCGGGCTTGCCCGCGATGAGGCCCTAGCAGACACCACAAATAAAAAGGCCCCTGGATTCTCACCCAGGGGCCTTTTGCATTACCGCGACAGCGCTTACGCCGCCTTCGCTTCCAGCTGGCTCAACGAGCGGTTCAGCGCACTGAACACCGCCTTGAAGCTCGCGGTGGTGATATTTTCATCAATCCCCACACCATGCACCGGACGCTCGCCGTTCACGCGCAGCTCGATGTAAGCCGCCGCCTTGGCATGGGTACCGGCGCCGATCGCGTGTTCGTTGTAGTCCATGATCTCAACCTTGATCGGCAGCGCCGCCACCAGCGCTTCCAAAGTGCCGTAGCCCTTGCCGTTCCAGCGCAGGTTGGTTTCGCCCTGGCCCTTGCCCGAGACTTCCACTTCCACGGTGCTATTGCCGTTTTCTTCCTGCAGGCGATGGCTGACCAGCGCGTACGGGGTGTTGGCTTGCAGGTATTCACGCTGCAACAAGGCGTAGATCTGTGGTGCAGTCATCTCCAGGCCCACGCGGTCGGTTTCGGCCTGTACCACTTGGCTGAACTCGATCTGCATGCGGCGTGGCAAGCTGATGTCGTACTCCTGCTCCAGCAGGTAGGCGATGCCGCCTTTGCCCGACTGGCTGTTTACGCGGATCACCGCCTCGTAGCTGCGGCCGATATCCGCCGGGTCGATCGGCAAGTACGGCACTTCCCACAGCGCGTCGGCTTTCTGCTGGGTAAAGCCCTTGCGGATTGCGTCCTGGTGGGAGCCGGAGAATGCGGTGTGCACCAGGTCGCCGACGTACGGGTGACGTGGGTGCACCTGAATCTGGTTGCACTCCTCGACGACTTTGCGCACGCCATCGATATCGGAAAAGTCCAACTGCGGGTCGAGGCCTTGGGTGTACATGTTCAAGGCTACGGTCACAAGATCGACGTTACCGGTACGCTCGCCGTTGCCGAACAGGCAGCCTTCGACACGGTCAGCGCCGGCCATCAGGCCCAGCTCGGTGGCGGCCACGCCGGTGCCGCGGTCGTTGTGGGTGTGCAGGCTGATGATCACGCTGTCACGACGGTTGATATGGCGGCCGAACCACTCGATCTGGTCGGCATAGATGTTGGGTGTCGCGCATTCAACCGTGGCCGGCAGGTTGAGGATCATCTTGTGCTCTGGCGTCGGGTTCCATACCTCGATCACCGCATCACACACTTCCTTGGCGAACTCCAGCTCCGTGGCGCTGAAGGTCTCTGGGGAGTACTCGAAAGTCCACTGGGTTTCCGGCTGCTGGGCGGCGTATTTGACGAACAGCTTTGCCGCGTTGACCGCGATGGCCTTGATGCCATCTTTGTCCTGGTTGAACACGATGCGGCGGAACGACGGCGATGTGGCGTTGTACAAGTGCACGATGGCCTTTTTAGCGCCGCGCAGGGATTCGAAAGTACGTGCGATCAGGTCTTCACGGCCCTGGGTCAGCACCTGGATGGTGGTGTCCGCGGGGATGTGGTTGTCTTCGATCAAGGTGCGCACGAAGTCGAAGTCGGTTTGCGACGCGGCCGGGAACGAGGCTTCGATTTCCTTCACGCCTACAGACACCAGGGTCTTCCAGAAACGCAGCTTTTTCGCGGCGTCCATCGGTTCGATCAGCGACTGGTTGCCATCACGCAGGTCGGAGCTGCACCAGATCGGCGCTTCGGTGATGGTCTTCGACGGCCACGTGCGGTCCGGGATATCGATGGTCGGGAACGCGCGGTATTTCGAAGACGGGTCTTTGAGCATGCTCATCGGGAAATCCTTTGTAGTAGGGGCCGAGAAAAGGCGGCCTGCCGTAAAACTGTTATTGGGGGCGAAGCTTGGGACGAGGCAGATCGATTCAGCCTGGCAGTCGTGCGCTGACGAGGCACAGGCTACGGTGCTGGCGGAGCTGAATGAGGGTGTGAGAGGTTTTCATAAGCTCAACCCTAACCGCAGGGGTGAAAGATGGCAAGCAGTCGGGAAAAATTGAGATAAGTTCTGCTATTTGGCTGGGATTCGATATTTTGTGTCGGTTATTGAGTGTAGGGTTTCTTTTTATTGCGCGGTACTTATCGGGCGCGCAATTGGGCTGGCAGGCTTGGCGTCATCGCGGGCAAGCCCGGCTCCCACAGGGAATCGCGTTCACCTGTGGGAGCCAGGCTTGCCCGCGATGAGCATAGGTATCTACACAACCGGTTAACACGAAGTCTGTGGCAGGTGGGCTGTTGTGGCGAGCAGGCTTGTCCTGCGTTGGGCTGCGAAGCGGCCCCAGTACAGGCACGGCAATTTTGCTGAAAGTACTCAGCGTCTGTTTTTGGGGCCGCTTCGCAGCCCAACGCAGGACAAGCCTGCTCGCCACAGGAGAAATAGGCTGCTTTTAAAAGTTGCGTAGATACCTATGCCGCGATGAGGCCGGTAGGTTGAATATTTTTATCAGGGCTGGAACGCGCCAATAAAGATCGCCGGGTCAACCCGCGCATCGTTAAGGCTGATGTTCCAATGCATATGCGGCCCGGTTGCACGGCCAGTGGAACCGACCTTGCCCACCACTGCGCCGCGTGCCAGTTGGTCGCCGACTTTGACGTCGATCTTCGACATATGGCAGAACATGCTGATAAAGCCCTGGCCATGGTCGACGAACACGGTGTTGCCGTTGAAGAAGTAATTGCCGGTGAGGATCACCTTGCCCGCCGCCGGCGTCTTGATCGGCGTGCCCGCGCCCACGGCAAAGTCCAGGCCCGAATGCGGGTTGCGTTCCTCGCCATTAAAGAAACGGCGCACGCCGAATTTGCTCGACAGTGGCCCGTTGACCGGTTTGTCCAGCAGCAGGTTGCTCGGTGTGTTCGGGCTGAAGCTGCGGTAAGCCTTGAGCTGCACGGCCAGTTCGCCCTCGATGCGCTTGAGTTGCGCCGGGGCCGGGTTCACCTGGCTTTTGTTCTTCAAGGTGATGTGCTGTTCGGGGTATTTCTTGAAGCCCACCACAAACGGCAAGTTTTGCCCGCCGCTGGTGATGCGCTCGGTGCCGGGTTTGACCGTCAGTGGAATGCCGACAATCGCCAGCCAGTTGTTCTGCTCCTTGACCACCAGCACCGGCCGGTTCTGGTAGGTGGCTTTAGGCGCGGCCGTTGAAGTGCCCAGGTCAATCACCGCGACGCCACCCGGCACCGGCTTGTTCAGCAACCGCGTGATGTAGCTGTCGGCGTGGGCGTTGAAGGTCAGGCACAAGAGCATCAGCAGGCTAAATAAACGTGGCATCAATCAATCCAGTAACGAAAGGGTGACGGGCGTCAGGTGGTTATCTTCCACCCGCACCTGCAATTGGCCTTCGCCGAGGCGCGCAGTGAGGCGCTGGCCGGTGTGGGTTTGCGCGGCGTTGCGGATCGCCTGGCCGCGCTCGTCCAGCAAGATGCTGTAGCCACGGCCCAGGGTGGCCAGCGGGCTGACCACCTGCAACGTCTGCACCTGGCTTTGCAGTTGCAGGCGGCGTGCCTTAAGGCCTTCGCGCATGGCGCGGGGCAGGCGTTCTGCGAGGCTATCGAGGCGCTGGCGCAGCAACGCCAGTTGACGGCCGGGGTGTTGGCCTGCGAGGCGGGTTTCGAGGCGGATCAGGCGTTCGCGACGGGTATTGAGGCTGCGCTCGAAGGCGCGGCGCAGGCGCATGTCCAGGTCGTCCAAACGCTGGGCTTGCTGGCGAAGACGTTCGCCAGGGTGACGCAGGCGGCGGGCCATGCCTTCCAGGCGCAGGCGATCATGGCTCAGACGGTTGCGCATCAGCATCACCAGGCGGCGGTGCAGGTTTTCGACTTGGCGCACCAGGTGGCTGGCATCTGGCGCGAGCAATTCGGCGGCGGCGGAGGGCGTGGGGGCGCGCACGTCGGCCACAAAGTCGCAGATCGACACGTCGGTTTCATGGCCGACGGCGCTGACGATGGGCGTCACGCAGGCATCCACCGCGCGGGCCACGGCTTCTTCGTTGAAGCACCACAGGTCTTCGAGCGAACCGCCGCCTCGGGCCAGGATCAACGCGTCGAAACCGCGCGCATCCGCCAGTTTCAGCGCGCGCACAATCTGCGGGATGGCTTCGCGGCCCTGTACGGCGGTGGGGATCAGTGTCAGTTCAACGTTCGGCGCACGACGACGGAACACGCTGATGATGTCGCGAATCACCGCGCCCGTCGGCGAGCTGATAATCCCAATGCGCCGAGGGTGCGCCGGCAGCGGCACCTTGCGCTCGGCGCTGAACAGGCCTTCGGCGCTGAGCTTTTCCTTCAACGCGTCAAAGGCCAAACGCAGCGCGCCATCGCCGGCAGGTTCCACGGTGTCGAGGATCAGTTGGTAGTCGCCCCGGCCTTCGAACAGCGAGACCTTGCCGCGCACCTTCACCGCCAGGCCGTCCTTCAACGCCTGGCGCACCCGTGCGGCGTTGTTGCGAAACAGCGCGCAACGCACTTGGGCGCCGCTGTCCTTGAGGGTGAAATACACATGGCCGGAAGCCGGGCGGGCGAGGTTGGAGATCTCGCCTTCGACCCAGATATTGGTGAACACGTCTTCCAGCAACACCCGCGCGCGGCCGTTGAGCTGGCTGACAGTCAGGACTTCGCGGTCCAGGCCCAAGCGGGCAAACGGATCTTTAATCATGAGGAGCGATCTTTAATCATGGGCGGCAGTTTATAGGCATTCGTGCAAGGTTTGGCAGAATTGCTCCACCAGTGCGCTCGGCGCCTGCGCGCAGGCAAGGGCCACGGTACTCAAGCAGTCCGGGTCCGCCAGGGACAAAAAGTGCAGGTTGGCCGGCGCTATGTCCTGCATGGATTTTGGTAACAGGGCAATACCGAATCCGGCCTGGATCAGTTGCAACTGCGTGGTTTTGCGCGACATCACCCGCGCCGCCTTGGGGAAAAATCCTGCACGCATGCACAGCTCGGCCGACAGATAACTCAGGCCGCCGCGTTGGGGATGGGGGATCGAGATAAACGCTTCGTCCTTGAGTTGCTCCAGTTCGATCGGGTTATTACTGCGGGCCAGCGAGTGATTGGGCGGCACAGCCAGCAACAGTTGTTCGCTATATAAAGGCACCACGCGCACGCCTTCGCGCTGGCGCAGCACCGGTAAACGTAAAAGGCCGACTTCCAGGCGCCCGTCGGCAATTTCTTCAAGTTGCGCCTCGGAAGACAGTTTGACGATATCCATCGATACGCCGGGGCAACGCTGCAGCCAGGTGCTGATGCCGTGCAGCAATGGCCCGCTCATCGGCACGGTGCTCGAATGGCTCAGGCGCAGGGTGCCAAGCTGACCCTTGCCAACCTGGGTGGCCATCTCGCTGGCCTTGAGCAGCTCGCTCAGCAGGTTGCGCGCCCTCGGGTAAAAGGCTTCGCCCGCCGCCGTCAGCCGGGGCTGGCGCGCGGTGCGTTCGAACAGTGAAGTTTGCAGCTGGGTTTCCAGCGCCTTGATCTGGCGGCTCAGGGCCGATTGCGCCACGAACAAACGCTCGGCGGCGGCGCTGAAGCTGCCGCTGTCGGCGATCTCTACGAAGTAGCGCAGTTGGCGGGTCGAGATCACTTGTCATGCCTTTTCAAGATAAGTAGAGGGCTTTGAAGATATTAGTCGCAACACTCGGCGATGGCTAAAGTGTTGGTTATCTCTTTCAAGGAATACGACATGAGCCCGGTTGAGCTGATGAGCCAGTGGTCGTTTAGTGGTGTCGATTGGCTGGTCATCGGCCTGGGTGTGGTGCTGGCCTATATCGTCTTCGGTATTGCAGGCTTTGGCACGGCGCTGGTGGCGGGGCCGATCCTGATTGTGTTTATGCCGTTGTCGAAGATCATCCCGCTGCTGGTGCTGCTGGATTTTGTCGCGGCCTTTGGCAATCTGCTGCAATCGCGGCGAGACGTGAACAAGCCCGAGCTGCTGCGGTTGCTGCCATGCATGGCCATCGGTTGTACGCTGGGCGTGATCTTTCTGCTCAACCTGCATTCGGATCTGTTGCTGCTGCTGATGGGGGTGTTTATCAGTGCCTATGCGATCTACAGCTTGTCGGTGAAGGCGCGGCCCACTCAGCTTTCCAAAGGTTGGTCGATTCCAATGGGCACCGTCGGCGGCCTGTTTGGTGCGCTGTTCGGCAGCGGCGGCTTTTTATATGCGATCTACCTCAACAGCCGTTTGCCCAAGGATGCGGCGCGGGCCACGCAAAGTGCGTTGATCAGTTGCAGCACGGTGGTGCGCTTGAGTCTGTTCCTGATTGCCGGGGTGTATGCGGACTTGCCGTTGCTGTTGTTGGCGCTGTGCCTGTTGCCGGCGATGGCCCTGGGGCTGTGGTGTGGGCGCAGGTTGACGATGCGGATGTCCCGCGAAGCCTTTGTGCGCTTGGTGACATGGTTGGTGTTGGCCAGTGGGATTGCATTGATTGGGCGGTATTTGAGCACTTGACCTGTGTGGGGCAGGGATTAAGCTGCCAGGCTTCAAGGCCTCATCGCAGGCAAGCCAGCTCCCACAGGTGAATGCATTCCAAATGTGGGAGCCGGGCTTGCCCGCGATGTCGGCAGTCGCCACACCGCAGGGCTCCCAAGCACCATGAACTCCCAAAGCATCCTTGTCCCCAAAATCTCCACCTTGCCCGTCCACGAACCCCGCGCCCGGGCCATCGTGCGTTGGCTGGTGCGCAAGAACATCATCAAGGAAGAGCTGACCACCTGCGGGCGCACCGGCAACCGCATGGCCTACGCCCTGGCCGACGGCGCCCGCGCCGTGGTGCTGCACCCCGAAGCGCTGCCGTTCAACGAGCCGATCAATGGCCTGGAGATCATCTACAAGCGCTGCATCTACACGCCGGCCAAGGGCTTTCTCGAAGAGGCCGGCTGCCCGGAGTGCCTTAAAGAAGTCGGCGAGGCGCTGTTCGAAAGCCTGGAAGACTGGATGCCCGGCCACACCGATAACTTCACTTGCCCGTTGTGTGGGCATGAAGATGACATCAATGGGTTTCTGTTCCTGCAGGAATGCGGCTTCTCCAACCTGGGTTTCATCTTCAACAACTGGGCGGAAGCGGGATTCAAGCAGAGCTTTATCGACGAATTTGCCGACTGGCTGGACCAGAAGATGAGTTGGGTCAAAGTCGAGCTTTAACCTGATCGTTCCCACGCTCCTGCGTGGGAATGCATCCCGTGACGCTCCGCGTCACCATTGCGCAAGACCCCGGACGCGGAGCGTCCCTGGCGGCATTCCCACGCGGAGCGTGGGAACGATCTAGCGCTGCAGGTTTTATCCATCTATCAGTATTACCAAGTTTGTCAGAGTTTTACATTGAGCCCGACAGGGTGCATGTATATAATGGCGCGCTTCCATTTTCCCGCTCGGGAGCCCCCGCGATGCTGCGTATCAGCCAAGAAGCTCTGACATTCGACGACATTCTCCTAGTGCCCGGTTATTCCGAGGTGCTTCCTAACGAAGTCAGTCTCAAGACCCGCCTAACCCGTGGCATCGAGCTGAATATTCCTCTGGTTTCCGCTGCCATGGACACCGTCACTGAAGCCCGTTTGGCAATTGCCATGGCTCAGGAAGGCGGCATTGGCATCATCCACAAGAACATGACCATCGAGCAGCAAGCTGCCGAAGTGCGCAAGGTCAAGCGTTACGAAGCCGGTGTGGTGAAAGATCCAATCACCATCGAAGCCGACGCCACCGTGCGTGATCTGTTCGACCTGACCCGCCTGCACAACATCTCCGGCGTTCCGGTACTGCACGATGGCGACCTGGTCGGCATCGTCACTTCCCGTGACGTGCGTTTCGAGAACCGTCTTGAAGTCACCGTCCGTGAAGTGATGACGCCTAAAGAGCGCCTCGTTACTGTCAAGGAAGGCGCCGACAAGAACGACGTGCGCGAATTGCTGCACAAGCACCGCATCGAGCGCGTGCTGATCGTCGACGACAAATTCGCCCTCAAAGGCATGATGACCGTCAACGACATCGAAAAAGCCAAGGCTTACCCGCTGGCCAGCAAGGATGACCAAGGTCGTCTGCGCGTCGGCGCTGCGGTCGGCACCGGTAAAGACACCGGTGATCGCGTTTCGGCCCTCGTGGCAGCCGGTGTTGACGTGGTGGTGGTCGACACTGCCCACGGCCACTCCAAAGGCGTGATCGACCGCGTTCGCTGGGTCAAACAGAATTTCCCTGACGTACAGGTTATCGGCGGCAACATCGCCACCGGCGCAGCTGCCAAGGCCCTGGCCGAAGCCGGCGCCGATGCGGTCAAGGTCGGTATCGGCCCTGGCTCCATCTGCACCACGCGTATCGTCGCCGGTGTAGGCGTGCCGCAAATCAGCGCCATCGCCAACGTCGCCGCTGCCCTTGAAGGCACTGGCGTTCCGTTGATCGCCGACGGCGGCATCCGTTTCTCCGGTGACCTGTCCAAGGCCATCGTAGCCGGTGCTTCCTGCGTGATGATGGGCTCGATGTTCGCCGGTACCGAAGAAGCACCAGGTGAAATCGAACTGTTCCAGGGCCGTTCGTACAAGGCTTACCGCGGCATGGGTTCGCTGGGCGCCATGTCCCAGGCGCAGGGCTCTTCCGACCGTTACTTCCAGGACTCCTCGGCAGGCGCCGAGAAGCTCGTACCGGAAGGCATCGAAGGCCGTGTGCCGTACAAAGGCACCCTGAGCGCGATCATCCATCAATTGATGGGCGGCCTGCGTTCCTCGATGGGCTACACCGGCAGCGCCGACATCGAAGAAATGCGCACCAAGCCAGAGTTCGTACGGATCACCGGCGCCGGCATGGCTGAATCCCATGTCCACGACGTGCAGATCACCAAGGAAGCGCCGAACTACCGCGTAGGTTGAGGCTTCCAGCAAAACGTTAAGTAACCGGGGCTGTTCTTTCAGCCCCGAGTTGTTTCTGATTCATTAGACGAGACTGACTTCATGGCCCTCGACATTCACGCCCACCGCATCCTGATCCTCGACTTCGGTTCCCAGTACACCCAACTGATCGCCCGCCGCGTGCGTGAAATCGGCGTGTACTGCGAACTGCACCCGTTCGACATGGACGACGAAGCGATCCGCGAATTCGCACCGAAAGGCGTCATCCTTGCCGGTGGCCCCGAGTCCGTGCACGAAGCCAACAGCCCGCGTTGCCCGCAAGCCGTATTCGACCTGGGCGTGCCCGTCTTCGGTATCTGCTACGGCATGCAGACCATGGCCGAGCAACTGGGCGGCAAGGTTGAAGGTTCCGAACTGCGTGAATTCGGTTATGCCCGTGTCGACGTGGTCGGCAAGAGCCGCCTGCTGGACGGCATCGAAGACCACATCGACGCCGACGGCCTGTTCGGCCTCGACGTGTGGATGAGCCACGGTGACAAGGTCACCAAGATGCCGGAAGACTTCCACATCCTGGCCAGCACCCCGAGCTGCCCGATTGCCGGCATGTTCAACGACGAGCGCGGCTATTACGGCGTGCAGTTCCACCCGGAAGTGACCCACACCAAGCAAGGCGGCCGTATCCTGTCGCGCTTCATCCTCGACATCTGCCAATGCGAAGCCCTGTGGACCCCGTCGAAAATCGCTGAAGACGCCATCGCCAACGTGCGTGCCCAGGTGGGTACCGACAACGTATTGCTCGGCCTGTCCGGCGGCGTTGACTCCTCCGTGGTTGCCGCGCTGCTGCACAAAGCCATCGGCGACCAGCTGACGTGCGTGTTCGTCGACAATGGCCTGCTGCGCCTGCACGAAGGCGAGCAAGTGATGGCCATGTTCGCTGAGAACATGGGCGTCAAGGTGATCCGCGCCAACGCCGAGGACCAGTTCCTCAACAACCTGGCGGGCGAAAGCGACCCAGAGAAGAAGCGCAAGATCATCGGCCGCACCTTCATCGACGTGTTTGATGCCCAGTCCAACAAACTGGACAACATCAAGTACCTCGCCCAGGGCACCATCTACCCTGACGTGATCGAGTCGGCTGGCGCCAAGAGCGGCAAGGCTCACGTGATCAAGTCCCACCACAACGTGGGTGGCCTGCCGGAGGAGATGAACCTCAAGCTGGTAGAACCACTGCGCGAACTGTTCAAAGACGAAGTCCGCCGCCTGGGCCTGGAACTCGGCCTGCCGTACGACATGGTCTACCGCCACCCATTCCCAGGCCCGGGCCTGGGCGTGCGCATCCTGGGTGAAGTGAAAAAGGAATACGCCGACCTGCTGCGTCGCGCCGACCACATCTTCATCGAAGAACTGCGCAAGGCCGACTGGTACCACAAGGTCAGCCAGGCGTTCGTGGTGTTCCAACCGGTGAAATCGGTGGGTGTTGTGGGTGATGGCCGTCGTTACGCGTGGGTTGTTGCGCTGCGTGCCGTAGAGACCATCGACTTCATGACCGCGCGTTGGGCACACCTGCCGTACGAGCTGCTGGAGACTGTCAGCGGCCGTATCATCAATGAAATCGAAGGTATTTCGCGCGTGACGTATGACGTGTCGAGCAAGCCGCCGGCGACGATTGAGTGGGAGTGATCCTGCGCTAGCAGGTAAACGCTGAATAACAAAACCCCGGCCAGGTGCCGGGGTTTTGTGTTTCTGGAATACGCCAGATCAAACAACACTGATCGAAGTGTGGGAGCGGGCTTGCCCGCGATGAGGGCCTATCAGGCAAAACATCGATAACTGACAGGCCGCCATCGCGGGCAAGCCCGCTCCCACATTTGATCTTCTTTCGGCTTTAGCGCCGCGCAATATCCGAAAAATAAAACTTATCCAACGTATGCCGCGACTCGGTGTACTCGAACTGCCTGCCATCCTGCAAAAACGTCTGGTTGCTCACCACAATCACATGGCTTTGCCCATCCAGATCCAGATGCGCCTGGTCGTCCTTGCTGCGCGGCAGAGCTTCGATGGTGCGCTGCGCATAACTGATCTGCAGCTCCAGCGTCTGTTCGATAAACGCATAGATCGACTGCTCGGCGATGTCGCGGTCCAGGCCGGGGATCAGGTCAGCCACAAAGTGGTTGATGTCCAGGATCACGCGTTTGCCGCCGATGCGCCGTACCCGTTTGATGCGGGTAATCAGAGCGCCGGGCGCGGCTTCGATGTGTTGCAGCAGCGAGCCTTCGAGCGGGAACTGGCTGAATTCGACTACTTCGGTGCGTACGTCATCGCCCAGGTCAGCGTGGGTTTCGTGGAAGCTGACGATGCCGCCCAGTTGGAACTCAATGGGGTTGGGCGACAACACAAACGTGCCCTTGCCGTGGATTTTTTGCGCAAAACCACGCTCCTGCAACTGCTCGATGGCGCGGCGCACCGTGCCACGGCTGGCCTGGTAGGCGTCCATCAGTTCGGTTTCAGAGGGAAGGCGCGTACCGCGTTGCAGGCGTTCAGTGGTGATGCTGGCAAGCAGATCCGTATAGATCTGGTTGTATTTGCTCATGGGGATGGCTCTGTGCCGGCTTGATGAAAGTGAACGGCGGGTTCAAGGCAGGAACCTTAGTGGCAGAGGTGGGCTTTGTCCATTGGACCTGCGTGGAATTAGGGAAATGTCTGACTTCAAATTCAGAAATTTAAACTTTATGTAACTCGTACAGACGAGTTATTGATTTAACTCGTACATACGAGTACTTTTGCCCACGGCGTGCTGCCAATGACTGCCCCCAAATAAAAAAACCAAAGTGGAAACCAAGCATGAGCCACGACTATTCCAATATTGCCCGCGAGATTCTCGAGAACCTCGGGGGCAGCGACAACCTTGAGCAAGCCGCCCACTGCGTGACCCGCCTGCGCCTGGCGCTCAAGGACCCGAGCCTGGTCAACAGCAGCGCGTTGAACCAGGTCGATCTGGTCAAGGGCTCGTTCTTCACCGGCGGCCTGTTCCAAGTGGTGATCGGCCCCGGCGAAGTGGAAAAGGTCTATGCCGCCCTGCGTGAGCAGACGGGTCTTGCGGCTTCGACCATCGCTGACGTCAAGCAGAAGGGCGCCGACAAGACCAACGCCATGCAGCGTCTGGTGCGTGTGTTCTCCGACGTGTTCATGCCGATCCTGCCCGCGCTGATCATCGCCGGCCTGCTGATGGGCGTGAACAACCTGATGGGCGCCAAGGGCATGTTCATCGAGGGCCAGACGCTGCTGGAGGCGTATCCGAACCTGGATGGCCTGTGGAGCCTGATCAACCTTATGGCCAACACCTCGTTTGTGTTCCTGCCGGCGCTGGTGGGCTGGTCGGCGGCCAAGCGCTTCGGCGGCAGCGAAATCCTCGGCATCGTGCTCGGCCTGATGCTGGTGCACCCGGACTTGCTCAACGCCTGGAACTACGGCAAGGCGGTGGCCGGGCTCGATGGCCAGAGCTTGCCGTACTTCGATATTTTCGGTTGGTTCAAGATTGAGAAGGTGGGTTATCAGGGCCAGATCCTGCCGATCCTGATGGCGGCCTATGTGATGAGCGTGATTGAAAAGTGGCTGCGGGCACGCGTGCCAAACGCCATCCAACTGCTCGTGGTGCCGATCACCACCATCGTCGTCACCGGCGTGCTGGCGCTGGCCATCATCGGCCCGGTGACCCGTCACCTCGGCATCCTGATTACCGAAGGCGTGGTCACCCTGTTTGACCTGGCGCCGATGGTTGGCGGGGCGATTTTCGGCCTGTTGTACGCGCCGCTGGTGATCACCGGCATGCACCACATGTTCCTCGCCGTGGACCTGCAACTTATCTCCACCCAGGGCGGCACCTTTATCTGGCCGATGATCGTGATGTCCAACCTGGCCCAGGGCAGCGCCGCACTGGGCGTGTTCTACATGACCCGCAACGCGCGGGACAAAAGCATGGCCTCGACCTCGGCGATTTCCGCTTACTTCGGCATTACGGAACCGGCGATGTTCGGCGTGAACCTGCGCTTCAAATTTCCGTTCTATGCCGCGCTGCTGGGCTCGGCGCTGGGCAGCATTTTCCTGTCGATGAACAAGGTGATCGCCTCGGCCATCGGCGTGGGTGGCTTGCCTGGGTTTATTTCGATCATTCCGCAGTTCATCCCCAGTTTTGTGATCGGGATGGTCATCGCCATGGTCGTGCCGTTTGTTCTGACCTGTGCGTTGAGCATGAAGATTGTGCGGCCGGGATATCGCGTCGCTTGATCGATCGCTATCGCAGGCAAGCCAGCTCCCACATTTGAATGTGTTCACACATCAAAGTGGGAGCCGGGCTTGCCCGCGATGAGGCCCTCAAAGCCAGCACACAACTCAATTGAAGGAACCCACCATGCAAGACTGGCAAGACTCGGTGATCTACCAGATCTACCCCAAAAGCTTCCACAGCCACGCGGGTAACGCCACCGGTGACCTGCTGGGCATCGTGGACAAACTCGATTACCTCAAGTGGCTGGGCGTGGATTGCCTGTGGATCACCCCGTTCCTGCGCTCGCCGCAACGCGACAACGGCTACGACATCAGCGACTACTACGCCATCGACCCCAGCTACGGGACCATGGCCGATTGCGACCTGCTGATCAGCGAAGCGGCCAAGCGCGGCATCAAGCTGATGCTCGACATTGTGGTCAACCACACCTCCATCGAGCATGAGTGGTTCCAGCAGGCGCGCAGCAGCCTCAACAACCCGTACCGCGACTTTTACATCTGGCGCGACCAGCCGAACAACTGGCAATCCAAGTTCGGCGGCTCGGCCTGGGAATACGAGGCGCAAACCGGCCAGTACTTCCTGCACCTGTTCGACCATACCCAGGCCGACCTCAATTGGGACAACCCCAACGTGCGCGCCGAGGTGTACCAGTTGATGCGCTTCTGGCGTGACAAAGGCGTGGGTGGCTTCCGCCTGGACGTGATCAACCTGATCTCCAAGCCTGCCGATTTCCCCGAAGACAACACCGATGGCCGCCGCTTCTACACCGACGGCCCGAACGTGCATGAGTACCTGCAGGAAATGCACCGTGAAGTCTTCGAAGGGCACGACCTGATCAACGTCGGCGAGATGTCGTCCACCAGCCTTGAGCACTGCATTCGTTATTCGAATCCGGCGTCCAAAGAGCTGTCGATGACCTTCAACTTTCATCACTTGAAAGTCGATTACCCGAACCTGCAAAAGTGGGTGAAGGCCGACTTCGACTTCCTGCAGCTCAAGCAGATTTTTTCCGACTGGCAACTGGGCATGCAGGCCGGTGGCGGCTGGAACGCGCTGTTCTGGTGTAACCACGACCAGCCGCGAGTGGTCTCGCGTTTTGGTAACGACGGCGAGTACCGCGTGGTCTCGGCCAAGATGCTCGCCACTGCGCTGCACTTCCTCCAAGGCACGCCGTATGTGTACCAGGGCGAAGAGCTGGGCATGACCAACCCGGGTTTCGACAAGATTGAGCAGTACCGCGATGTCGAGACCCTGAACATCTTCCGCCTCAAGCGTGATGCCGGTGAGTCCGAGGCGTCGAGCATGGCGGCGATCATGCAGAAGTCGCGCGACAACAGCCGCACGCCAATGCAATGGAACACCCAGGCCAATGCCGGTTTCAGCAGCGGTGAACCGTGGATCGGCATCCCGGCCAACGCGGCGCAGATCAACGTCGAAAGCCAGCTGGATGACCCCGATTCGGTGCTGCATCACTACCGCGCGCTGATTGCGTTGCGTCGTCACGAGCCGCTGATCCAGGAGGGCGTTTATCGCCAACTACTGCAAGACCACCTCCAGGTCTGGGCGTATCTGCGCGAAGGCGATGGCGAGCGCTTGTTGGTACTCAACAACTTCTACGGCACAGCCTGCGAAATCCAACTGCCGGAAGGCGTCCTCAGTGCGGCGAACGAGCAACGCCTGCTGATCAGCAATTACCCCGACTGCCCGTTGCGTTCGAGCACGGTGGTGTTGCGCCCGTATGAATCGTTTGTGCTGCACCTCAAGGACTGAGACCCGCTGCATCCCCCGTATGGGAGTGCGGGGGCGCTTCACCAAAAAACATAATAAAAATATCGGAGTGCTTCATGAAAACAACAATAAAGCTGGGCCTCATTGCTTCCTGTCTTACCGCACCTTTTGCCGTTCAAGCCCTGGAGTTTGCCGGCTACTTGCGCAGCGGCGCGGGGACTTCAACAGGCAGTGGCAAGCAACAGTGTTTCCAACTGCCGGGAGCGCAATCCAAATACCGCCTGGGCAACGAATGCGAGCAGTACGCCGAACTCGAGTTGCGCCAGGACCTGTTGACCCTCGACGACGGCTCGGTGCTGAGCGTCGATGCCATGGCATCGCTGTACAACAAATACGACCGAGCCCTGAAGTTCCAGGGTGAGGACAACGGCTCGGCGCGCATGCCGCAGATGTACGCGCAGTGGTCCAACCTGCCCAGCCTCAATGGCGGCTCGGTGTGGGCGGGGCGCCGTTACTACAAGCGTAACGACATCCATATCTCTGACTTCTACTACTGGAACCAGAGCGCCACGGGCGGCGGTGTCGAGGACGTTAAAATCGGCGACCTCAAATACAGCTACGCGCTGTCGCGCAAGGACAACCTGTACCAGAAGGAATACGCCACCCGTCACGACTTCAACGTGGCAGGCTTCAAAACCAACCCCGGCGGTGAGCTGGAGTTTGGCTTGAGCTATATAGAAAAAGCCGGCGGGCGTGAAGCCAACAGCGGTTGGGCGATCACCGCGCAGCATGTGCAAAAACCGTTTCTTGGCGGCAAGAACAAATTCGCCTTGCAGTACGGCGAAGGCCCCGGCACTGGCTTGGGATATACCGGCGATACCGCCTTGGACAAGAGCAGCAAAAGCTACCGCGCCGTGGAGTTTTTTGACTGGCAGGTGACGCCGCGTTTCGGTGGGCAGGTCGAGGCGGTGTATCAAAAGGATATTCGCCCCGGCAGCCAGGACCAGACCTGGATGTCCATCGGTGTGCGCCCGGCATATGCCATCAGCGAACAGTTCAAACTGGTCACCGAGCTTGGGCATGATCAAGTCGAGGCTGCCGGTGGTACGCGCAAGCTGAGCAAATTCACCTTCGCCCCGACCTGGTCGCCCAACGGCCCGGATTTCTGGGCACGGCCGGAAGTGCGGTTGTACTACACCTATGCAACCTGGAACGAAGCGGCCAAGCGTGCGGCGAACGAACTGGCGGCGGGCTCGGCGTTGTCCGACACCGGCGCCTACGGCACGGCGCGGCATGGCTCGAATGTGGGTGTGCAAGTCGAATATTGGTGGAAATAGCTCGGTTTTAAGTGAACGCTTTTTAGGTGGGAGCTGGCTTGCCTGCGATAGCAACCCCTCGGTCTTACTGAGACACCGAGTCGCCGGCATCGCAGGCAAGCCAGCTCCCACAGTGGATCGTCGTTCGCCCTATGATTTTTACAGAACAAAACAGCAGGTGAAGTCATGACCACAACTCAACCCCTGGAACTGCTGGCGCCCTTGTCCGGGGTGCTGCTGGCGCTGGACCAGGTGCCTGACCCGGTGTTCGCCAGCCGCATGATCGGCGACGGCCTGTGCATCGATCCCACCTCGCAGACCCTGTGCGCGCCGTTGGCCGGGGTGATCAGCAATATCCAGGACACCGGGCATGCGGTCAGCGTCACCGGCGACAACGGCGTGCAGGTGCTGATGCATATTGGCCTGGACACGGTGCACCTGGCTGGCAAGGGCTTCACCCGTCTGGTCGAGGAAGGCCAGCGGGTCGAGGTCGGGCAGCCGTTGATCGAGTTTGATGCCGACTACGTGGCGCTCAATGCGCGCAGTTTGCTGACCTCGATGCTGGTGGTCAGCGGCGAGCCGTTTGTGTGGCTGGCATCGGGCAGTGGCGCGGTGGAGGTGGGCCAGCCGCTGTTGCACGTCTCACCCGGCCAGGCCGCTGAAACCGTGGGCGAGGAGGAGGGCGATGCACTGTTCTCCAAGCCGCTGACGCTGCCCAATGCCAACGGTTTGCACGCACGCCCGGCCGCCGTACTGGCGCAAACGGCCAAAGGTTTCAACGCCAGCATTTACCTGCACAAGCAAACCCAGAGCGCCAACGCCAAGTCATTGGTGGCGATCATGGCGCTGCAAACCGTGCAGGGCGATACCTTGCAAGTGAGTGCGGCGGGAGAGGATGCCGATGCGGCCATCAAGGCATTGGTAACCCTGCTGGCGCAAGGTTGCGGGGAGGCAGTCGAAGAGTCTGTTGCGCCTGTTGAAACGCAGTCACCCGAGTCATCGGCGACCTTGTTGCGCGGCGTGTGTGCTTCGCCCGGCTCCGCGTTTGGCCAGGTGTTTCAAGTGGCGGAACCCGAGTTGCACATCGAGGAACAGGGCGCGGGTGAATCCGTTGAACACGCTGCGCTGAGCCGCGCCTTACTGGTAGCCACCGAAGCGCTGCAAGTGTTGCAAGACAAAGCGGTTGGCAGCGCCCAGGCGGAAATCTTCCGCGCCCATCAGGAACTGCTTGAAGACCCGACCCTGTTGGAGCAAGCCCATCGCCTGCTCACCGAAGGCAAGAGTGCTGCCTTTGCCTGGAACAGCGCCACGGCCGCAACCGCCAAGCTATTTCTCGGCCTGGGCAGTGCGTTGCTGGCTGAGCGCGCAGCGGATTTGGCCGATGTTGGCCAGCGTGTGCTGAAGTTGATCCTCGGTATTGAGGACAGCGCCTGGGCGTTGCCGGATCGTGCGATCGTGATTGCCGAGCAACTGACCCCCTCGCAAACCGCTGGCCTTGATACGCGCAAAGTGTTGGGGTTCGTCACCGTCGGCGGCGGCGCCACCAGCCATGTGGCGATCCTGGCGCGTGCCCTTGGTTTGCCGTCGTTGTGCGGCGTTCCGGCACAGGCACTGGCGCTGGCCAACGGCAAGCAGGTGCTGCTCGATGCCGACAAAGGCGAGCTGCACCTGGAGCCTGACCTGGCCGCTGTCGAGCAACTGGCCGCTACCCGCAAGCAACACATACTGCGACGTGAGCGTGAGGTGGCGCAGGCCGCCTTGCCCGGTATCACGCGCGATGGTCATCATGTCGAGATCACGGCCAATGTCGCCTCGTTGCAGGAGGTCGAGCAATCCCTGGCCTTGGGCGGTGAAGGCGTTGGCCTGTTGCGTTCGGAGTTTCTCTACCTGGACCGCAATCGCGCGCCCAGCCCCGAGGAGCAAGCCGGCACCTACAGCGCCATCGCCCGAGCTCTGGGCAGCGAACGCAATCTGGTGGTGCGCACTTTGGATGTGGGCGGCGATAAACCTTTGGCCTATGTGCCGATGGAGCGCGAGACCAACCCGTTCCTCGGCCTGCGTGGTATTCGCCTGTGCCTGGAGCGCCCTGAATTGCTGCGCGAGCAGTTCCGCGCGATCCTGGCGAGTGCCGGATTTGCGCGGCTGCATATCATGCTACCGATGGTCAGCCTGCTGTCGGAGCTGCATCTGGCGCGCAAGATCCTTGAAGAGGAAGCGCTGGCGCTGAGCCTGACCGAGCTGCCAAAGCTGGGCATCATGATCGAGGTGCCGTCTGCGGCCTTGATGGCAGATGTCTTCGCGCCGCATGTGGATTTCTTCTCCATCGGCACCAATGACCTCACCCAATACACCCTGGCCATGGACCGCGACCACCCGCGCCTGGCCAGCCAGGCCGACAGCTTCCATCCGTCGGTATTGCGCCTGATTGCCACCACGGTCAAGGCCGCCCACGCCCATGGCAAGTGGGTCGGCGTGTGCGGCGCGTTGGCGTCTGAAGCACTGGCGGTGCCGGTGTTGATCGGGCTGGGGGTGGATGAGCTGTCGGTCAGCGTACCGCTGATCCCGACCA
Source organism: Pseudomonas sp. PA-6-3C (assembly GCF_021605825.1). Taxonomy (NCBI): domain Bacteria; kingdom Pseudomonadati; phylum Pseudomonadota; class Gammaproteobacteria; order Pseudomonadales; family Pseudomonadaceae; genus Pseudomonas; species Pseudomonas sp. PA-6-3C. The sequence goes on along the minus strand of NZ_WKDV01000004.1, from coordinate 178,357 downwards.
TCAAGGCCACCGTGCGCGAGCTGGACATGGCCGACTGCCAGATCATCGCCCGCCAGGTGCTTGGCCTGGAAGAAGCCGCCCAAGTACGCGAGGCCCTGCGCCTGTACCACGCGGCCACTGTTGAAACCTCACCTGTCGTGGAGCACTGAGCATGTTCGAGAAATTACAGCGCGCATTCTGGAAGGCCCTCACCCCGGACTTGATTGCCGAAACCGTGGTGGCGCCTGCGCAGGGTCTGTTGTCGGCCGAGGTACTGAGCGCATTGGGCGGTGTGGATAACCTCAAGTCGCAACAGCGCGTGGCACTGACGCGGGTGCGGGTGCAGTTGCAGGATGCAGGGCGGCTGGATGCGCAGGCGCTGAAGGCGGCGGGTGTTGCGGGTGTGATGGTGTTAACGGGCGGGGTCGTGCATCTGCTCACTGGCCTATAAAACGACGAGGATCAACTGTGGAAGCCGGGCTTGCCCGCGATAGCGGTGTGTCAGGAAACGAATATGTTGACTGGCTAGCCGCCATCGCGGGCAAGTCGAATCGTCGCACCGCCGCTCCCACAGGGTTATGGGTCGTTTGGGCGATCGGGTTTACAGCTGCGGGTTATCTTCCGGCGGCTTGGTCTTGTCGATACCCGGCACGTGCAAGTTGCCTTCCACCACTTGGTTGCCTTCCAACTGCGGCTGGGTCACCCAGGTGAGAATGTCGTAATACCGCCGGATGTTCGCGACAAAATGCACCGGCTCGCCACCGCGGGCATAACCGTAGCGGGTCTTGCTGTACCACTGCTTCTGCGACAGGCGCGGCAGCATCTTCTTCACGTCCAGCCACTTGTTCGGGTTCAGGCCGTCTTTCTTGGCCAGCGTGCGCGCATCTTCCAGGTGGCCGGTGCCGACGTTATAGGCGGCGAGGGCGAACCAGGTGCGGTCCGGCTCGGCAATGCTGTCGTCCAACTCATCCTTGATCTTGGCCAGGTACTTGGCACCGCCCATGATGCTTTGCTTGGCGTCCAGGCGGTTGGACACGCCCATGGCCTGGGCGGTGTTCTGGGTCAGCATCATCAGGCCGCGCACGCCGGTCTTGGAGGTGACGGCCGGTTGCCACAGCGATTCCTGATAGCCGATGGCCGCCAGTAGGCGCCAGTCGACCTTTTCTTCCTTGGCGTAGGCGCGAAAGTGTTTCTCGTACTTGGGCAGGCGTTGCTGCAAATGCTGGGCGAAGGTGTAGGCGCCGACATAGCCGAGTACATCGACATGCCCGTAGTAACGGTCTTTCAGTCGCTGCAGGGTGCCGTTTTTCTCAACCTTGTCCAGGTAGCTGTTGATCTCGTTGAGCAGGCTATTGTCTTCCCCCGGTGCCACGGCCCAGCTCTGGTTGCTGGCATTGCCGAGGTCGAAGGCCACGCGCACGTTGGGGAAGTACACCTGGTTCATCGCCACTTCGTTGGAGTCCACCAGGGTCAGGTCGATCTGGCCCTCGTCCACCATGCGCAGCAGGTCGACCACCTCCACGGCGTCGGACTCTTCGTATTCAATCGCTGGGTTCTGCTTTTTAAGTGCCGCCAATTGCTCGGCGTGGGTGCTGCCTTTGAGCACCATGATCTTCTTGCCCACCAGGTCTGCCGGGCCGGTGGGGCGCGACTGGCCATTGCGGTAGATGATCTGCGGCGTGACTTCCAGGTACGGATGGGAGAAACGCACCTGTTGCGCGCGCTGCTCGCTGCTGACCAGGCCGGCGGCCGCAAGAACCGGACCGTTGGGTTTGCCCAGCTGGCCGAACAGGTCATCGAGATTATCGGCGGTCTCGATTTCCAGCTTCACGCCCAGGTCATCGGCAAAGCGCTTGACCAGTTCGTACTCGAAACCGGTTTCACCGTTGCGGTCCTGGAAATACGTCGCCGGGCTGTTCCGGGTAATCACCCGCAATACGCCATCCTCCTTGATTCGCTCGAGCGTGCTGGGCTTATCAACACAGGCGCTGAGCATCAGGAAGAGTCCGGTTGCGATCAGCCATTTGGCGCATCGCGGGCGTAAAGCAGTAGGGGAGAACATCTGCGCAGTATACGCAAACGGCCCTCGGCGCCATATCTCGACAGCAGCGGACTTGTCTGCTAGCACCCGCAAAACCGGGCTGCAGCCCGCAGAAACGTGGGTTGGCGAGGGTTTGTGACGGTTAAAATAACTGCGCGCCAACCCCAGGATTTCGCCCCGAAAGCATGCAATCGCTGCCAACTGACGTTCGGCAGCGGCCAGCCGTGCCGTTTCGAGTGCCGTTGGCGCAGGTTTACGCTAGAATGCACGGCCTCAAAGCACACCCCCTTCCCGAGGCTGTCCCGAAGATGTTGATCCTGCGCGGCGCTCCTGCCCTTTCTGCCTTTCGCCACAGCAAACTCCTTGAGCAACTGAGCCAAAAGGTTCCAGCTGTTACAGGCTTGTATGCTGAATTTGCTCACTTCGCCGACGTAACCGGCGTCTTGACCGCCGACGAACAGCAAGTGCTCGCACGCCTTCTGAAGTACGGCCCCAGCGTTCCCGTTCAAGAGCCGACCGGCCGCTTGTTCCTGGTTCTGCCGCGGTTCGGCACCATCTCGCCCTGGTCGAGCAAGGCCAGTGATATCGCGCGTAATTGCGGCCTGGAAAAAATCCAGCGCCTGGAACGCGGTATCGCTTTCTACGTCGCCGGCCAGTTCAGCGATGCCGAAGCCGAGCGGATTGCCAGCAGCCTGCACGACCGCATGACCCAGATCATCGTCAGCCAGCTGGAACAGGCTGCCGGCCTGTTCAGCCACGCCGAGCCCAAGCCGCTCACTGCGATTGACGTGCTCGGCGGTGGCCGCGCCGCCCTCGAGAAGGCCAACACCGAACTGGGCCTGGCGCTCGCCGAAGATGAGATCGACTATCTGGTCGACGCCTTCAATGGCTTGAAGCGCAACCCGCACGACATCGAACTGATGATGTTCGCCCAGGCCAACTCCGAGCACTGCCGTCACAAGATCTTCAACGCCAGTTGGGATATCGACGGCGAAAGCCAGGAAAAAAGCCTGTTCGGCATGATCAAGAACACCTACGTGATGCACAGCGAAGGCGTTCTGTCGGCTTATAAGGACAACGCCTCGGTGATCGTCGGCTCCGTCGCCGGCCGTTTCTTCCCGGACCCTGAAACCCGCCAGTACGGCGCGGTGCAGGAGCCGGTGCACATCCTGATGAAGGTTGAAACCCACAACCACCCGACCGCGATTGCCCCGTTCCCGGGCGCAGCGACAGGTTCGGGCGGCGAAATCCGTGACGAAGGCGCCACCGGCCGTGGCGCCAAGCCCAAGGCTGGCCTTACCGGTTTCACCGTGTCCAACCTGCAGATCCCGGGCTTCGAACAGCCGTGGGAAGTGCCGTACGGCAAGCCTGAGCGCATCGTCACCGCACTCGACATCATGATCGAAGGCCCGCTGGGCGGCGCCGCGTTCAACAACGAGTTCGGGCGCCCGGCGCTGACCGGTTACTTCCGTACCTTCGAACAGTCCATCACCACCCCGCGTGGCGATGAAGTGCGCGGTTACCACAAGCCGATCATGTTGGCCGGCGGCATGGGCAACATCCGTGAAGAACACGTCAAGAAGGGCGAGATCCTGGTCGGCTCCAAGCTGATCGTGCTCGGCGGCCCGGCGATGCTGATCGGCCTGGGCGGCGGTGCAGCCTCCTCCATGGCCACCGGCACCAGCTCGGCAGACCTGGACTTTGCTTCCGTACAGCGCGAAAACCCGGAAATGGAACGCCGCTGCCAGGAAGTCATCGACCGTTGCTGGCAGTTGGGTGACAAGAACCCGATCAGCTTCATCCACGACGTCGGCGCCGGTGGTTTGTCCAACGCCTTCCCGGAACTGGTCAACGATGGCGACCGTGGTGGCCGTTTCGAACTGCGCAACATTCCAAACGACGAGCCGGGCATGGCCCCGCACGAAATCTGGAGTAACGAATCCCAGGAACGCTACGTACTGGCCGTTGGCCCTGAAGACTTCGCGCGCTTCCAGGCCATCTGCGAACGTGAGCGTTGCCCGTTTGCCGTGGTCGGCGAAGCCACTGCCGAACCACAGCTGACGGTCACCGACAGCCACTTCGGCAACAGCCCGGTCGACATGCCGCTGGAAGTACTGCTGGGCAAAGCCCCGCGCATGCACCGTTCGGCCGTGCGTGAAGCCGAGCTGGGCGATGACTTCGACCCAAGCACGCTGGAACTGGCCGACAGCATCGAGCGCGTGCTGCACCACCCGGCCGTGGCGAGCAAAAGCTTCCTGATCACCATTGGCGACCGCACCATCACCGGCCTGGTGGCCCGTGACCAAATGGTTGGCCCATGGCAAGTGCCGGTGGCCGACGTTGCCGTCACCGCCACCAGCTTTGACGTGTACACCGGTGAAGCCATGGCCATGGGCGAGCGCACGCCGCTGGCCCTGCTGGACGCCCCGGCGTCGGGCCGTATGGCGATTGGTGAAACCCTCACCAACATCGCCGCTTCGCGCATTGGCAAGCTGTCCGACATCAAACTGTCGGCCAACTGGATGTCCGCTGCCGGTCACCCGGGTGAAGATGCGCGCCTGTACGACACCGTCAAGGCTGTCGGCATGGAGCTGTGCCCGGAACTGGGTATCACCATTCCGGTGGGCAAGGACTCCATGTCCATGGCCACCCGTTGGAACGAAGACGGCACCGACAAGAGCGTGACCTCGCCGCTGTCGCTGATCGTGACCGGTTTTGCACCGGTCACCGACATCCGCCAGACCCTGACCCCGCAACTGCGCATGGACAAGGGCACCACCGATCTGATCCTGATCGACCTGGGCCGTGGCCAGAACCGCATGGGCGCCTCGATCCTCGCGCAAACCCACGGCAAGCTCGGCAAGCACGCGCCGGACGTGGATGACGCCGAAGACCTCAAAGCCTTCTTCGCCGTGATCCAGGGCCTGAACGCCGACGGCCACCTGCTGGCTTACCACGACCGTTCCGACGGCGGTTTGCTGACCAGCGTTGTCGAAATGGCATTTGCCGGTCACTGCGGCCTGAACATTGTGCTCGACAGCGTTGCCGAGGATGCTGCCGAAATCAACGGCATCCTGTTCAATGAAGAGTTGGGCGCCGTGATCCAGGTTCGCCAGGACGCCACTCCGGACGTACTCGCACAATTCAGCGCCGCTGGCCTGGACGACTGTGTGGCGGTGATCGGTCAGCCGATCAATAACGGTGAAATCAATATCTCCTTCAATGGCGATACCGTGTTTGCCGGCCAGCGCCGCTTGCTGCAACGCCAGTGGGCCGAGACCAGCTACCAGATCCAACGCCTGCGTGATAACGCCGACTGCGCCGAGCAGGAATTCGACGTGATCCTGGAAGAAGACAACCCGGGCCTGAGCACCAAGCTCAGCTTCGACGTCAACCAGGACATCGCCGCGCCTTACATCAAGAAAGGCATTCGCCCACAAGTTGCCGTACTGCGAGAGCAGGGCGTCAACGGCCAGGTGGAAATGGCGGCCGCGTTCGACCGCGCCGGCTTTAATGCGATCGACGTGCACATGAGCGACATCCTCGCCGGTCGCGTTGACCTCAACGAGTTCAAAGGCCTGGTCGCTTGCGGTGGTTTCTCCTACGGTGACGTGTTGGGTGCCGGTGAAGGCTGGGCCAAATCGGCCCTGTTCAACAGCCGTGCGCGCGATGCGTTCCAGGGCTTCTTCGAGCGTAACGACAGCTTCACCCTGGGTGTGTGCAACGGTTGCCAGATGATGTCCAACCTGCACGAGTTGATCCCGGGCAGCGAGTTCTGGCCGCACTTTGTGCGTAACCGTTCCGAGCAGTTCGAAGCCCGTGTCGCCATGGTGCAGGTGCAGGAATCCAACTCGATCTTCCTGCAAGGCATGGCCGGTTCGCGCATGCCAATCGCCATCGCCCACGGTGAAGGCCACGCTGAATTCTCCAGCGAAGAAGCCCTGCTCGAAGCCGACCTGTCCGGTTGTGTGGCGATGCGTTTCGTCGACAACCACGGCAAGGTCACAGAGAGCTACCCGGCCAACCCGAACGGCTCGCCGCGCGGGATCACCGGCCTTACCAGCCGCGACGGTCGCGTGACCATCATGATGCCGCACCCGGAGCGTGTATTCCGCGCCGTGCAAAACTCGTGGCGCCCTGAAGAGTGGAACGAAGACGGCGCGTGGATGCGCATGTTCCGCAACGCTCGCGTGTGGGTGAACTAAGGCGGTGTACAAGCTTGCCTTCTTTGTGCCCGCCAGCCATGTGGAGACGGTGAAAACCGCCGTCTTCGCCGCCGGCGGCGGGCGCATCGGCGACTACGACAGCTGTGCCTGGCAAGTGCTGGGCCAGGGCCAATTCCGCGCGATGGACGGCAGCCAGCCGTTTATCGGGCAAGTGGGCCAGGTTGAAGTGGTTGAGGAGTGGAAGGTTGAGCTGGTGGTGGCGGATGAGTTGATCGTGGCGGTTGTAGCCGCGTTGAAACTCAGCCATCCCTATGAGACACCGGCGTATGAGGTGTGGCAGTTGGCGGATTTTTGATTCGCAGATTGCAGAAACAAGAAACCCGCTGGGCCAGTTTGGTCAGCGGGTTTTTTGTTGGTTGTAAGGGCCAATCGCAGGCAAGCCAGCTCCCACAGTTTGATCTGTGAATACGTTCAAAATGTGGGAGCTGGCTTGCCTGCGATGGCGCCGGGACAGGCGCCCCAGATCTTTCCCACAGGCTTTTCAGGTTGTCCCTAGGAACTCGCCTTATTAACCTTTGCCAGTCGCTGCCAATTCAGCGATCGGGACTGCAAGCCCGCCGAAACCTCACCAGTTACTCCTAAGCGCCTTTATAATTGCGGCGCTTTTTCATGGTCGTCATTTATGGCGGCTGTGTGCGGGAGACCTTCGGGTCTACCGAGGTGCTGGTGGGACTCGGTCTTGCAGGCCCGCGCACAGCTGCCACCCATCATCTGCAAGTGATGCTGGTAGTTCCTAAATTCTCACTAGGAAACACACCATGATCAAAGACAGTCCAAATCCCCCATCTGATTCTCAGCCCACCGATCAAATCTTCACCGTACTTCCTAACCTGAACAGCGAAACCCTGCTCGCCAATGCCTCCCAAGACCTGGCATCAGTACAAGCACTTGCAGGCAATCTGGCTTTTGATATCGACGGCCCACAGCGTGATGCAGTGCTGGGGATTCATCGGATGCTGGAAGGTATTCAGTTGATGGTGGACCGGGTGTTGGATCTATTTGAGGTGCCTGATCAGAAGTAATCAGGCGCCTGTAAGGGCCAATCGCAGGCAAGCCAGCTCCCACATTGATCGTTCCCACGCTCCGCGTGGGAATGCATCCTGTGACGCTCCGCGTCACCCTTGTGCAGGGCGACGGCTTGGACGCGGAGCGTCCGGGGCGGCATTCCCACGCAGAGCGTGGGAACGATCGGTCAGGCGTTGATTGGGCGGGTAACCAGCCGCTCCAGCGCTTCGCCCAATCCAGTGGCCTTGTCACCAATCAACAAATGCCAAACCCCGCTGTCCAGCTGGCTCACACCCTGGCAACCCAGCGCAGTCAGGTCCGCTTCAGACAGCACCGAATCATCCCCCAGTTCCACCCGCAATCGGGTCATCGCCACCGCTTCCAGCTGGCGCACATTCGTGCGGCCGCCTAAAGCATTCAGCCACTTCTCGGCCTCTTGCACATTCACCGCGACCGGTTTATCCACAGGCTGGGCGGCCACCGGCGCACTGGCAACAAACGACGGCATCGCCAGGCGGATCTCATCCGCAATGCTGTCGGCCATCGGCCCTACGACCACCTGCAAGCTCCCGCCGTTACCCGGCCGAACCACGGCCATCGCGCCCAGTGCTTTCAACTGCGCATCCACCGCCTTGTTACGATCCACCATGTCCAGGCGCAGACGAGTCGTGCACGCGCCGACACTCAGCAAATTCTCTGCACCGCCGAGTGCACGGATGTAGGCACTGGCCCGCTGGTTATCGGTCATCACCTCAGCCTGCACCACCTGGATGTCTTCGCGCCCCGGTGTCTTCAGGTTGAACCGACGAATGCAATAGTTGAACACGCTGTAGTAGATCACCGCGTAAGCCAACCCGACCGGGAATACCAGCCAGCCGTTGGTGGATTTGCCCCAACCGAGCACCATGTCGATAAAGCCACCGGAGAAGGTAAAGCCCAGGTGGATATTCAGCATATTGGTCACGGCCATCGACAGGCCGGTGAGCACCGCGTGGATCAGGTACAAAAATGGTGCGAGGAACATAAACGCGAATTCGATCGGCTCAGTCACGCCGGTCAAAAACGAGGTCAGCGCCATCGACAGGAAAATCCCGCCCATGACCTTGCGGCGTTCCGGCAGTGCATTGCGGTACATCGCCAAACACGCGGCGGGCAGGCCGAACAGCATGACCGGGAACATGCCGGTCATGAACTGGCCGCCTTTCGGGTCGCCGGCAAAATAACGGGTCAGGTCGCCGGTGACGATGGCGCCGGTGGTTGGGTCGGTAAAGCTGCCGAACACAAACCACGCCATGTTGTTGAGGATATGGTGCAGGCCGGTGACGATCAGCAGGCGGTTGAACACGCCAAACACGAATGCGCCAAAGCTGCCGCTTTCCATCAGCAGCACGCCGAAACTGTTGATGCCGTGCTGGATCGGCGGCCAGATCAGGCCGAAGATCACGCCCAGAGCGACCGCCGAAAACCCGGTGACAATCGGCACAAACCGTCGCCCACCAAAGAAGGCCAGGTACTCCGGCAGCTTGATGTCCTTGAAGCGGTTATACAGCCCACCGGCCATCAAGCCGCTGGCGATACCGGCGAGCATGCCCATGTTGATGGTGGTGTCCATCACCTTGAGCGTGGAAATCATCACCAGGTAACCAATCGCCCCGGCCAAACCTGCCGTGCCGTTATTGTCGCGGGCAAAACCGACGGCAATACCGATGGCGAAGATCAGCGCCAGGTTGGCGAAGATTGCTTGCCCGGCATCGTGCATCACCGCGATGTTCAAAAGGTCGGTGTCGCCCAGACGCAGCAAGAGGCCGGCGATCGGCAGAATCGCGATCGGCAGCATCAGTGCGCGGCCGAGGCGTTGCAGGCCTTCGATGAAATGTTGGTACATGGCGTGTCTCCCTATTCTTGTTGTTTTCAGCTCAGCGGCCAGTGGTGTTGACAGGCTTGGCGAACGGCCTTGGCGCTGCTCAGGTCGAGCAGGCCTTGGCTCAATTGCCGGCATTGCGCCGCGTCCAGGTGACGGACGCGGTCCTTGATTTCTCCGATTTGCGGCGGGCTTACCGACAGTTCACTCACACCCAGGCCAACCAACACCGGCGTGGCCAGCGGGTCGGACGCCAGGGCGCCGCACACACCCACCCAGCGCCCATGCTTGGCGGCGCTGGCGCAGGTTTGCGCGATCAAGCGCAGCAGCGCCGGGTGCAAGGCATCCACCCGTGCGGCGAGGCCCGCGTGGTCGCGGTCCATGGCCAGGGTGTACTGGGACAGGTCATTGGTGCCGATGGATAAAAAGTCCGCGTGTTTGGCGAGTTGCTCAGCCATCAGCGCGGCGGCGGGCACTTCGATCATCACGCCCAGTTCCGGACGCTGGGTCAGCTCCAGCTCCGCGCAGAGTTCATCCAGGCGCTGGCGGATCTGCAGCAGTTCATCCACCTCGCTGACCATCGGCAGCAGGATGCGGCAACGCGCCAGCGGAGACACTTGCAGCAGCGCGCGCAGTTGCTGGTCGAGCACGTCCGGGCGCACCTGCGCCAGGCGAATGCCGCGCAGGCCCAGCACCGGGTTGGCTTCGACGGGCAGCGGCAGGTAGTCGAGCTGTTTGTCGCCGCCCACGTCGATGGTGCGGATGATCACCGACTTGTCGCCCATGGCATCCAGCACGGCCTGGTAGGCCTGGCGTTGCTCTTGCTCATCCGGCGCGGTGCGGCGGTCGACAAACAGGAATTCGGTGCGCAGCAGGCCTACACCATCGGCGCCGTTTTCAAACGCCACTTGGGCCTCGGCACTGGAGGCGACATTGGCCGCCACTTCAATGCTCACGCCATCGCGGGTGTGCGCCGCTTGCCGGGCTTGGGCCTGCTGTTGCTGACGGCGCAGTTTCTGCGCATCGCGAATCTGGTGCACTTCGGCGTGGCGCGCCTCGCTGGGTGCCAGTTCCAGGCGACCGTTGGCCGCGTCCAGCACCACGCGTTGGCCTTGGGGCACGTCGAGCACTTCGGCGCCCAGCGCGACCACGCACGGCAAGCCTTTGCCTCGGGCCAAAATCGCGACGTGAGACGTAGCGCCGCCTTCGGCCATGCAAATACCCACGGCGTTTTGTGCGCTCAGTTGCAGCAGGTCGGAGGGGGTCAGTTCATGGGCGCTGACAATCGCGCCGGCCGGCAATTCGAAGTGCCAGGCTTCCCCCAACAGCGCACGCAGTACTCGCTGTTGCAGATCGCGCAGGTCGTTGGCGCGCTCGGCAAACAGCGGTTTACCCAGGGCCAGCAACACCGCGCATTGCGCCTGGATCGCATCGCGCCAGGCGTGGGTAGCGGCGCTGCCTTGCTCGATGGCACGGGTGGCGGCATCCAGCAGCGTGGGGTCTTCCAACAGCGCAAGGTGGGCGGCGAAGATGTCTTCTTCTTCGACGTTCTTGCGTTGGCGTGCGTGTGTCAGGGTGCTGCGGATTTCTCCGCGCACTTGCTCCAGCGCGGTGTCCAGGCGTTGCAGTTGTTCGTCGGCGATATGCTTGCCCGTGTCTTGCGGCAGTTCGATACCGGTGAGGCGAAACAGCGGCCCGCAGACCAGGCCGGGCGCGGCGCACACGCCTTGCAACACACCGGCTTCGGTGTTCGCCCGACGCGGTGTCACGGCTACCGGCGCGTGGTGTTCTTCACTCACAGCAACCGACAGTGCGGCCACCAACGCCTGCAACGCCGCCTCGCAATCCTTGCCGCGACAGGTGATGCGCACTTCATCACCTTCACCAATGCCCAACCCCATCAAGCCAATCAGGCTGTCGCACGGCGCCGACTTACCGGCGAAGTGCAACTCTGCATGGCTGCTGAAACCTTGCGCGGTCTTACGCACCAGCGCGGCGGGGCGTGCATGCAAACCGCCACGGTGGGTAATGCGCACGCTGGCGCGCACTTCGGTGACAGAGTTATCCACAGCCGCCTGCAACGGCGCTACCGAACGCGCGGCAATGTGCAGCAACGGCTCACCCACCTTGACGGTTTTTCCTGCAACCGGCCGTAGCTCAAAACCCTCGCCATTAGTCAGGATAATCAGGCTGACCAGGCTTTTGCACTGGCGCGCAATGCGATCCAGATCAAACTGCACCAGTGCCTGGCCCTGGCTCACCCGTGCGCCTTCCTTCACCAGCAGGGCAAAGCCTTCGCCGTTCAATTCCACGGTGTCGATGCCCACATGCATCAACATTTCGGCGCCGTTGTCGGCACGAATCGTCAGTGCATGCCCGGTGCGGGCGACGTGGATGATCACGCCATCACAGGGGGCGTGCAGGCAATCGTTCAGTGGGTCGATGGCAATACCGTCGCCCATGGCGCCACTGGCGAACACTTCATCGGGAACGTTGCCCAGGGTCAGCACCGGGCCACTGAGTGGGGCGCTTAGGGTCAATTCATTATTGTTGTAGGACATGGGCACGGTACTCATCAGGAAAACGCGACTCAGTGAGTGCGGGTAACTTTGCTCAGGTGGCGCGGCTGGTCCGGGTCCATGCCCCGGGCCTCCGCCAGGCCTGCGGCCATCACGTAGAAGCTTTGGATCGCCAGGATCGGGTCCAGGCTTGGGTGTTCGGCGCGGCTCAGGGTCAGGTCGCGTTCGACGATATCGTCCGGCGCGGCCAGCAAAACGCGGGCGCCGCGTTGACGCATATCGGCGGCCAGGCTCAGCAAACCGGCTTGTTCGGCGCCGCGTGGGGCGAACACCAGCAGTGGGTAGTTTTCATCGATCAAGGCCATCGGCCCGTGGCGCACTTCGGCGCTGCTGAAGGCTTCGGCCTGGATCGCCGAGGTTTCCTTGAGCTTGAGCGCGGCTTCCTGGGCGATGGCAAAACCGGCGCCACGGCCAATTACAATCAGGCGTTGGCTGCTGCGCAGGGCTTCGATGGCTGGCGTCCAGTCCTGGGTGGCGGCTTCGCGCAAGCCGTCGGGCAAGGCCTGGCAGGCTTGCAGCAGCAACAGGTCCTGGTTCCAGTGGCCGATCAACTGCGCGCTGGCGCTTAAAGTGGCGATAAAGCTTTTGGTCGCTGCGACACTCTGCTCCGGCCCGGCACACAGTGGCACATGGAATTCACACGCGGCTTCCAGTGGTGAGTCTTCGGCGTTGACCATCGAAATGCTCAAGACCCCGCGTTTGCGCAGCAGGCGCAGGCTGTTGACCAAATCCGGGCTTTGCCCCGACTGGGAGAAACCGAACGCCACTTGGCCGCTGACCTTTAACGGCGCTTGCAGCAAGGTCACCACCGACATCGGCAACGACGCCACCGGAATGCCCACATGCTGCATGGCCAGGTAGGCGAAGTAACTGGCGGCATGGTCTGAACTGCCACGGGCGATGGTCATCGCCACTTGCGGCGGCTGGCGGCGCAGACGCCCGGCAACTTCCTCCAGCATCGGGTTGAGGCGCTGCAGTTGGGCCTCCACGGCGTCACAGGAGGCCAGGGCCTCTTCAAGCATTTTTGAAGTCAATGGTTTCTCCTTCGACCATTACGTCGGTGAGTGTAAGGGAGCGGTCCATGCGCACGCAGTCGGCAAAGCTGCCGGGTTGCAGGCGCCCGCGTTCTTCCAGGCCCAAATAGTCCGCAGGAAATTGCGACAGGCGTTGTGAGGCTTCGCTGATCGGCAGGCCGATTTTCACCAGGTTGCGCAGCGCCTGGTCCATGGTCAGGGTGCTGCCGGCCAAGGTGCCGTCGGCCAGGCGCACGCCGCCCAGGCATTTGGTGACGGTGTGGCTGCCCAGCTTGTATTCGCCGTCGGGCATGCCGGCGGCAGCGGTGGAATCGGTGACGCAGTACAGGCACGGGATCGAGCGCAGCGCCACGCGCATGGCGCCGGGGTGTACATGCAGCAAATCCGGGATCAATTCGGCGTACTTGGCGTGGGCCAACGCGGCGCCGACGATGCCGGGTTCGCGGTGATGCAGCGGGCTCATGGCGTTATACAAATGCGTGAAGCTGGTGGCGCCGGCGGCGAGGGCAGCGACGCCTTCTTCGTAGCTGCCCAGGGTGTGGCCGATTTGCATGCGCACGCCGCGTTCGCTGAGGGCGCGGATCAAGGCATCGTGGCCGGCGATTTCCGGAGCAATGGTGATCACCCGGATCGGCGCCAGGCGCAGGTAGGCTTCGACTTCGGCCATCAGTGCGGTGTGGGCAAAGTTGGGCTGCGCGCCGAGTTTTCCCGGATTGATGTAGGGGCCTTCCAGGTGTACGCCGAGCACCCGTGCGCTGCCTGTAGGGCGCTGCTCGCAGAACGTGCCGAGTTCGCCGAGCACGCGGGAAATTTCATCCACCGGTGCGGTCATGGTGGTAGCCAGCAGCGAGGTCGTACCAAAGCGCACGTGGGTGCGGGTGATGGTCTCGAAGGCGTCGGTGCCTTCCATGATGTCTTTGCCGCCACCGCCGTGAACGTGCAGGTCAATAAAGCCTGGCAGCAAGTAGGGCAGGTCATTGTCGTTCGGGTCGCACGGCGTGCCGTCGATGGCGACCACCTTGCCGTGTTCGTGCACCAGGCGGCCGCGAATCCAGCCGCCGGGCGTGAGGATGTTGTCTTCGGACATGGGCAGTTCTCTAAACCCGCAGTTCAGCGGAGTAGTCATTGCGGCGCAGCTCTGCGACGAAGTCGTAGTAGTCGTTGCGGCAGTAGGTGTCGGTGATTTCAATCGGCGTGTTGTCGGCGGTGTAGCCGACTCGGGTCATCAGCAGCATGGCGGTGCCGGGGGCGATGCCGACCAGTTTGGCGAACTCATCGGAGGCATTGATCGCCTGGATATGTTGCAGTGCGCGCACCACCGGTTTGCCGATGCTTTCCAGGTATTCGTACAGCGAATTGCCGATGGCTTGCGGGTTTGGCAGCACGGAGGCGGGCATGGCGGTCATTTCAATTGCCATTACGGTGTCGTCAGCCTTACGCAGGCGTTTGAGCCGCGCCACTTTGTCGGTCGGCGACAGGCCCAGGCGGATCAGTTCTTCGTGGGTCGGCGGGGTGATGTCGCGCTCAAGCCACTGGGACGTTGGCACAAAGCCCTTGAGGCGCAACATCTCGCTGAACCCCGACAGGCGCGACAGCGGCTGCTCCAGACGCGGGGTGATAAAGGTCCCCGAGCCTTGGCTACGGCGAATCAAGCCTTGGGCAAACAGCACTTCCAGGGCTTTGCGCGCGGTGACGCGGGAAATGCTCAGTTGCTCACTCAGGACCCGTTCCGACGGCAACGCCTGTTCGGATTTCCACTCGCCGGCATGGATCGCCGCTTCGAGCTTGCGGGCCAATTGCAGGTACAGCGGCGTGGACTGTTTGTCGTCGGGGCGCAGCGCCAGTATGGGATTCATCTGTCAGGTTTCCGATGCGTTATTGGAATGTTGTCGCCCGGTATTGGCCGGAAATTAATACCACTTAAATACCATGTCAATGCAGCGAAAACAGTGCGGTAGCCTGTTTCAGCGCACATTAAGGGTGCCTGGTATCAAGTGGTATTAGAGAGGTCTTGAGTGCGCGCAGAATTGCGCAGCCCGCGCAGTGAACTGGTATTCACCGGCAGGCGCTGCCATGGGCAGGGATTTTTTTTAATTATTTTTGAGTTATTTTACAAACGGTAGGCGATTACGGACGAATCTCGATCAGGGTGCCGTCTTTGACCAGGTTCCAGACTTCGCGCATGTCCACGTTGCGCATGCCGATGCAACCGTCGGTCCAGTCCAGGGTGTGAAACCACTGTTCCGGGTATTCCTCGGTGTCGGGCGTGCCGTGGATCATGATCATGCTGCCCGGTTTCACGCCTTCGCGGCGTGCGCGGGCCGAGTCACTGATATTGGGGTAGGAGATGTGCATGGCCAGGTTGAAGCGGTCGCTGGTCTTGCGCCAGTCGATCCAGTAGAAGCCCTCTGGCGTGCGGCGGTCGCCTTCCATCAGTTTGGTGCCCTTGGGGTTTTTACCGAGCGAGATGCGGTAGGTCTTGAGCGGTTTGCCGTCGTTGATCAATTGCAACTGATGGGCGGACTTGAGCACCAGGATTTTCTCGACCGGTTTGCCGCCGAGGGTTTCCACCGTGGAGGCCGAAGACAGGCTAGCGAACGACAGGCAGATCAGAGCGAGCAACCAACGCATTAAAACGGTTTCCCTTGTAAAAGGTGCTGCCTGGAGTTATTTGGCCGGCCGCGTCATCGGCGGCACCGACTCGCTGCGCACCGGGAACAGCTGTTGCCTGCGGTCAGCGAAGAAGCATTCTAAGGTACGCCCGACCGTGCGGAAAGCCAGCTCGGACCAAGGGATGTCGGCCTCATCAAACAGCTTCACTTCAAGGCTCTCGGGGCCTGCGGCGAAGTCCAGGTCGACCAGTTCGGCGCGGTAGAAGATATGCACCTGGCTGATGTGCGGTACATCGATCAGGGTATAGATGCTCAGGTTGCGCACGCGGGCGCAGGCTTCTTCCAGGGTTTCGCGGGCGGCGGCCTGTTCGACGGTTTCGCCGTTTTCCATAAAGCCTGCGGGCAGGGTCCAGTAACCCAGGCGCGGTTCGATGGCGCGACGGCACAGCAGCACTTTGTCGCCCCACACCGGCACGGTGCCGGCGACGATATTGGGGTTCTGGTAATGAATGGTCGAGCAGTGATCACACACGTAGCGCAGGCGGCCGTCGCCTTCGGGAATGCGTTGGGTAACCGGTTTACCGCACTGGCTGCAGAAATTCATGCTGGGGTTCCTGGAAAGTGCGTCTATCTTGGCGTGGCGGGCAGGGCGCTGCAAGTTGTCGTTTAGCGACACGCCGGTGGTTTTGGGGTTGGGCGCCTGCCTGCTTTGGTGCATGATACAAGGTAGCCAACAGACCGAGATGACTCATGCTGGACGAGCTACTTCGCCGGGTAACCAATCACACCCCCCACACCTTGGAAACTGACGGGCGTTTCCCCGAGGCCGCCGTGTTGGTGCCGATCACCCGCAGCGACGAACCCGAGCTGATCCTGACCCTGCGCGCCAGCGGTCTGTCGACCCACGGTGGCGAAGTGGCGTTTCCTGGCGGGCGGCGCGACCCCGAAGACCCGGACCTGATTTTTACCGCACTGCGCGAAGCCGAAGAGGAAATCGGTCTGCCGCCCGGTCTGGTGGAAGTGGTCGGCCCGTTAAGCCCGTTGATTTCCCTGCATGGCATTCGTGTAACGCCCTACGTCGGTGTGATCCCCGATTACGTCGAATACCTGGCCAACGATGCCGAGATCGCCGCCGTGTTCAGCGTACCGCTGGAGTTTTTCCGCCAGGACCCGCGCGAACACACCCACCGCATCGATTACCAGGGCCGCAGTTGGTATGTGCCCAGCTACCGATTTGGCGAATACAAGATCTGGGGGTTGACGGCAATCATGATCGTCGAGCTGATCAACCTGCTCTATGACGACGCCCAGATCAGCCTGCACCAGCCGCCTAAAAGCTTTATCAATATCTAAGCCATCGCTTGAATGGCCAGCCGTGAGGACACACCATGAAATACCGCCTGGGCGACGCCCGCGTCGAGACGCACCCGCACAGCTGGGTGGCGCCGAATGCCACGCTGGTCGGCAAGGTCAAGCTGGAAGAGGGCGCCAACGTCTGGTTCAACGCGGTATTGCGTGGCGATAACGAGCTGATCCTGATCGGCAAGAACAGCAATGTGCAGGACGGCAGCGTGATGCACACCGACATGGGCTACCCGCTGACCCTGGGCACCGGCGTGACCATTGGCCATAACGCCATGCTGCACGGCTGCACCGTTGACGACTACAGCCTGATCGGCATCAACGCGGTGATCCTCAACGGTGCCAGGATCGGCAAGCATTGCATCATCGGCGCCAACTCGCTGATTGGCGAAGGCAAGGAAATCCCCGATGGCTCGCTGGTGATGGGGTCGCCGGGCAAGGTGGTACGTGAGCTGACCGAGGCGCAAAAGCGCATGCTCGAAGCCAGCGCCGCGCACTATGTGCATAACGCGCAGCGGTATGCGCGTGACCTGGTTGAGCAGGAAGAATGAACCCGGTTGAACGCCCCGTCGCCTCGCCGTGCGTGAGTATTTGTGCGCTGGACGATGACGATATTTGTACCGGCTGCCAGCGCACCGTGGATGAGATTACGCGCTGGAGCCGCATGGACAATGCCGAGCGCCGGGTGGTGCTGGGGTTGTGCCATGAGCGGGCGAAGGCAAGTGGGTTGGTGTGGATGATGCCTGGTAAATCTGGCACCTGAGCGACCGCTATCGCAGGCAAGCCAGCTCCCACACTTGATTTGTGAATACCTTCAAATGTGGGAGCTGGCTTGCCTGCGATGAGGCCCGCCCAGACGACATATTTCAAAATGTGAAGTACCCTGTGCCCCTTGCCCACAGGTCCTCCCCCATGCTCTTCCTGATCGCCTACATCAGCAGCGTCGTGCTGATCAACTTCGCTTTCTCCACCGCCCCGCACCTGGATGTCATCTGGTCCGCCTGGGGTGGCCTGGTGTTTATCCTGCGTGACATGGTGCAAACCCGCTTCGGCCATGGCGCAATCATCGCCATGCTGGCAGCGCTGGTGCTGTCGTATATCACCTCTGACCCGTCCATCGCGCTGGCCAGCGCCACGGCGTTTGCGGTGTCCGAGTGCATCGACTGGCTGGTGTTCAGCATCACCAAGCGCCCGCTGCACGACCGCCTGTGGATAAGTTCGGCGCTGAGCATTCCCCTCGATACCTTTATCTTCTTCGGCTTGATCGGCGCGCTCACACCGGCAGTGGCCGGCACCGCGCTGGTGTCCAAATTTGCCGGGGTCACGGTGGTGTGGCTGATCATGGCCTGGCGTATGCGCAAACGGGCTGTCGCCAACTGAGGCCAATTTTTACAGTTCATGTAAAATGCCGGCCTTTCTCCCCATGATCCGCTCCCCTGAGGACCTGAGATGACCCGAATCGGAACTCCATTGTCGCCAACCGCGACCCGCGTTTTGCTGTGTGGCTGCGGTGAGCTGGGCAAGGAAGTGGTAATCGAACTGCAACGCCTGGGCGTTGAAGTGATTGCCGTGGATCGCTACGCCAACGCGCCGGCCATGCAAGTGGCGCACCGCAGCCACGTGATCAACATGCTCGACGGCGCCGCCCTGCGTGCCGTGATCGAGGCCGAAAAGCCGCACTTCATCGTGCCGGAAATCGAAGCCATCGCCACTGCAACGCTGGTGGAACTGGAAGCCGAAGGCTTTTCCGTGATCCCGACCGCGCGTGCCACGTCGCTGACCATGAACCGTGAAGGCATCCGTCGTCTGGCCGCTGAAGAGCTTGACCTGCCGACTTCGCCGTACCACTTCGCCGACACCTTCGAAGACTACAGCAAGGCCGTGCAAGACCTGGGCTTCCCGTGTGTGGTCAAACCGGTGATGAGTTCGTCGGGCAAGGGCCAGAGCCTGCTGCGCGGCGCCGATGATGTACAAAAAGCCTGGGATTACGCCCAGGAAGGCGGGCGTGCCGGCAAAGGCCGCGTGATCATCGAAGGTTTTATCGACTTCGACTACGAAATCACCCTGCTGACCGTGCGTCACATCGGTGGCACCACCTTCTGCGCGCCTGTAGGGCACCGTCAGGAGAAGGGCGATTATCAGGAATCCTGGCAGCCGCAAGCCATGAGCCCGATTGCCCTGGCTGAATCCGAGCGTGTAGCCAAAGCCGTGACCGAGGCGCTGGGTGGCCGTGGTCTGTTTGGCGTTGAGTTGTTCATCAAGGGCGATCAGGTGTGGTTCAGCGAAGTGTCGCCACGCCCGCATGACACCGGTCTGGTGACCCTGATTTCCCAGGACCTGTCGCAGTTTGCGCTGCACGCGCGCGCCATCCTGGGCTTGCCGATTCCGTTGATCCGCCAGTTCGGGCCTTCGGCTTCGGCGGTGATTCTGGTGGAAGGGCAGTCGACTCAGACAGCGTTCGCCAACCTCGGCGCTGCCTTGAGCGAACCGGACACGGCGTTGCGTCTGTTTGGCAAGCCGGAAGTAAACGGCCAGCGCCGCATGGGTGTGGCGTTGGCGCGGGATGAGTCGATTGAGGCTGCCCGAGCTAAAGCGACCCGTGCTTCGAAGGCTGTTGTTGTAGAGCTGTAAACCCAACCCGATCGTTCCCACGCTCTGCGTGGGAATGCAGCCCGGGACGCTCTGCGTCCCAAAGCGTGACGCGGAGCGTCACAAGAGGCATTCCCACGCGGAGCGTGGGAACGATTGGCTTCAGGCGACCTTGTTCAAATCATTATCCCGCGTCTCTTTCAGGCACAGCACAGCAATCAAGCTGAGCAACGCTGCCGCCGACACATACCCGCCGACATAACTCAGCCCACCCATCGCCACCAGCTTGGTTGCGAAAAACGGTGCGGCCGACGCGCCGACAATCCCACCGAGGTTATACGCCGCCGAAGCGCCGGTATAACGCACGCGGGTCGGGAACAGTTCCGGCAGCATCGCGCCCATCGGGGCAAACGTGATGCCCATCAGGAACAGTTCCAGCGCCAGGAACAACGCCACCGCCCAGGTTGAACCGTGGGTCAGCAGCGGCTCCATGGTGAAACCCGACAAAATCGCCAGCACCGCGCCGACGATCAGCACCGGCTTGCGCCCGTAGCGGTCGCTGGCCAAGGCTGCCAGCGGCGTGGCCAGCCCCATGAACAGCACCGCAAAGCACAGTAAACCGAGGAACATCTCACGGCTGTAGCCCAAGGTCGAAACCCCGTAGCTCAAAGAAAATGCGGTGGTGATGTAAAACAGCGCATAGCACACCACCATCGACGCGGCGCCCAGCAGCACCGGCAGCCAATGCTGGCTGAACAGTTCTACCAATGGCACTTTCACCGGCGCCTCTTTGGCCACGGCGTTGGCGAATACCGGCGTTTCGTGCAGCTTGAGCCGCGCATACAGGCCGACCATCACCAGCGCTGCGCTGAGGATGAACGGGATGCGCCAGCCCCAGCTGCGGAACTGCTCGTCGTTGAGGCTCATGGCCAGGATCAGGAACAGGCCATTGGCTGCCAGAAAACCAATTGACGGACCCAGTTGCGGGAACATGCCGAACCAGGCGCGCTTGCCCTTGGGGGCGTTCTCGGTGGCCAGCAGCGCCGCGCCGCCCCATTCGCCGCCAAGGCCCAGGCCCTGGCCGAAGCGCAGCACACACAGCAGGATCGGCGCCCAGGCACCGATGCTGTCATACCCCGGCAGCAAGCCGATCAGGGTGGTACACACGCCCATCAGCAGCAGCGAGGCGACGAGGGTGGATTTGCGCCCGATACGGTCGCCGAAGTGGCCGAACAGCGCCGAGCCCAGCGGGCGGGCAATAAAGGCGATACCGAAGGTCAGGAACGACGCCAGCATCTGCGCGGTGCCGGAGGTCTGTGGGAAGAACACCGGGCCAATCACCAGTGCCGCAGCGGTGGCGTAGATATAGAAATCGTAGAACTCGATGGCAGTGCCGACGATGCTTGCAGTGGCAACCCGTGCGGTCGAGTTGAGCGGGGCGGCGGGTGCGGCCTCGTTGTAGGTGGTGCTCATGGCAGTATCCCT
The DNA here is from genome assembly GCF_021605825.1 of Pseudomonas sp. PA-6-3C. NCBI lineage: Bacteria > Pseudomonadati > Pseudomonadota > Gammaproteobacteria > Pseudomonadales > Pseudomonadaceae > Pseudomonas > Pseudomonas sp. PA-6-3C. The sequence continues at coordinate 157,584 of NZ_WKDV01000004.1, read as the reverse complement.
GACGGTCATTGCGCGTTTGGACGCGGATTATTATTGGTCGAACACCCATGGATCAGGGTTGTAGGCGGAGCGGCTCGGGATGGGAGCAAACACCGGTCAGACACGGTAAGGCGGTGCCTGGACGCGCTGAGTGCGGGTAGCACGCGGTCGGGCGGGGCTTGGGTAAGCCGAGCCGATTATAGGAAGGGGTTTGTAGATCCAACAAGGGGGCGTTGGCAGGCAAATAATCTAAATGTGGGAGCTGGCTTGTGTGGGGATTGGCTTGTGTGGGAGCTGGCTTGCCTGCGATGGCATCACCTCGGTTCAACTGAATGACCGAGGTGCCTGCATCGCAGGCAAGCCAGCTCCCACATCGGATCGAGTGGTGTCAGGGGAAGTTATGCAGCTACCGGCACGCGGCTGGTATGCCAGATCAGCACCTTGCTCACGCGGTTGTCCTCGGTCTCGAGGATTTCCAGGCGGTAGCGGCCGATTTTCAGGCACACCGCACAGTCCGGAATAGTCTCCAGCGCCTCGGTAACCAGGCCATTGAGGGTCTTGGGGCCGTCACTGGGCAAGTGCCAGCCCAGGCTTTTGTTCAGTTCGCGGATCGAGGCGGCGCCGTCGATGATGTAGCGGCCATCAGGTTGGGCTTCGATGTGCGGGTTATCCACAGCCTGGTCGCTTTCGAATTCGCCGACGATTTCTTCGAGGATATCTTCCAGGGTGACGATGCCCAGCACTTCGCCGTATTCGTCCACCACCATGCCCAGGCGCCGTTGCTGTTTATGGAAGTTCAGCAGCTGCAATTGCAGTGGCGTGCTTTCCGGCACGAAGTAGGGTTCGTGGCAGGCGGCGAGCAAGGCTTCTTTGGTCAGGCTGGCGTCGGGCAGCAAGTGCTGGATCTGGCGAGTGTTGAGCACCGCTTGCACCTGGTTGATGTCGCTGTGAAACACCGGCAGGCGCGTGCGCTGGGACGTGCGTAGTTGCTCGATGATGGCTTCGACCGAGTCATCCAGGTTGATGCCATCCACTTCACTGCGCGGCACCAGGATGTCGTTGACCGTGATGTTGTCCAGGGCGTGGATGCCTGGCAGGCCGGGCGTGCGATTGTCGTTGGCCTCGGGCTCCGGTTCGTCGTCATGCTCGGGCAACGGCTCGTCGCTCTTTTTCACCACGCCGGATTTGCGCGCGAAGGGGCGTAACAGCAACAGGCTGATGCCGTTGAGCAGCCAGGCCAGTGGATAAAGGATTTTCAGCGGGACGCCCAGCAGCGTATTACCGAAACCCAGCACGGCTTGGGGGTGACGAACGGCCAGCGCACGGGGCAGATAGTCGGCAAGTATCAGCAGGATGGCGCAGGAGATCAGCCAGCCGAGCCACGGGCCGTTTTGCGCCCAGGCATAAATCGCCAGCAACGTGCACAGGATCACCACGGCCGCCCGGCACAGGCTGTTGCACAGGATCAGGCTGTTACGTGGGAAGTTCAGGCGGGCGGCGGCCTTGTCGCCTTGGCGTGTGCCAGGGCGTATGGCCAGTAGGTGTTGTTGTGCGGCTTCGATGGCGGTAAACAGCGCCGCCCATAAGATCAGCAGGGCGATTACCGCGAGCATCGGCCCAAGGGGCAAGTTGTCCATTATTGCTGCCCGTCAGATATGCAGGATGTATTCGCGAACCAGCTTGCTGCCGAAGTAGGCCAGCATCAGCAGGCAGAAACCGGCCAGGGTCCAGCGGATCGCCTTGTGCCCGCGCCAGCCGAGACGGTTACGCCCCCACAACAGCACGCTGAACACCACCCAGGCCAGGCACGCCAGCAGGGTTTTGTGCACCAGGTGCTGGGCGAACAGGTTCTCGACGAACAGCCAGCCGGAGATCAGCGACAGCGACAGCAGCGTCCAGCCGGCCCAGAGGAAACCAAACAGCAGGCTTTCCATGGTTTGCAGTGGCGGGAAGTTCTTGATCAGCCCGGACGGGTGCTTGTTTTTAAGTTGGTGATCTTGCAGCAGCAGGAGCAAGGCCTGGAACACCGCGATGGTGAACATGCCGTAGGCCAGGATCGACAACAGGATGTGCGCCAGGATGCCCGGCTCTTCGTCGATGACCTGCACGGTGCCTGTTGGCGTGAATTGCGCCAGCAGCACGGTCAGCATTCCCAGCGGGAATAGCAGCACCAACAGGTTTTCGACCGGGATGCGGTAGCAGGCCAGCAAGGTCAGCGCGATAACGGCAGCGGCGATCAGGCTGGCGGCGCTGAAAAAGTCCAGGCCCAAGCCGACCGGCGTCATCAGGTGGGTGAACAGGCTCGCGGCGTGAGCCAGCAGGGCGACGACGCCCAGGCCCACCAGCAGACGTTTGTCCGCTTTAGTGCCTTGGGCCAGACGAGTGCCCTGATAGAGAGTCGCAGCGGCATATAAAAGGGCGGCGGCGAGGCTGGGTAGCAAACTGGGTGACAAGGGGACCATAAATCCTGATAGACAAGCCCGAAAGGCGCTGAGTTTGGCACACACCTGCGCTGCACGAAAGACTCCCGGGCCAGACAGCGCGTGTGCAGCGGCGCAGTCTTCGCTATAATCCGCGACCTGCCCACGCCGCAGGCTTGCTGAGCGCTGTTTTTAATAGCGATTTACCACAGCCTGGGCCGCCATTACCTCGGTCACCACTGCATTTCGATGAATAGGGCCTGAAAGGATCGCGCATGTTTGAAAACTTGACTGACCGTCTCTCGCAGACGCTGCGCCATGTCACCGGCAAGGCCAAGCTGACCGAGGACAATATTAAAGACACCCTGCGTGAAGTGCGCATGGCGTTGCTGGAAGCCGACGTGGCCTTGCCTGTGGTCAAGGACTTCGTCAACTCGGTCAAAGAGCGCGCAGTGGGCACCGAAGTGTCCCGCAGCCTGACGCCGGGCCAGGCATTTGTGAAGGTCGTCCAGGCCGAACTCGAAAGCCTGATGGGCGCAGCCAACGAAGACTTGAACCTCAGCGCCGTGCCACCGGCCGTTGTGCTGATGGCCGGTCTGCAGGGCGCGGGTAAAACCACCACCGCCGGCAAGCTGGCGCGCTTCCTTAAAGAGCGCAAGAAGAAGTCGGTCATGGTGGTATCGGCTGACGTCTACCGTCCGGCCGCGATCAAGCAGCTGGAAATGCTCGCAGGCGAAGTCGGTGTGACCTTCTTCCCGTCCGACCTGAGCCAGAAGCCGGTCGACATTGCCAACGCGGCTATTAAAGAAGCCAAGCTCAAATTCATCGACGTGGTCATCGTCGATACCGCCGGTCGCCTGCACATCGACGAAGAGATGATGGGCGAGATCAAGGCGTTGCATGCCGCGATCAACCCGGTCGAGACGCTGTTCGTGGTCGACGCCATGACCGGCCAGGATGCGGCCAACACCGCCAAGGCTTTCGGCGATGCACTGCCGCTCACCGGCGTGATCCTGACCAAGGTCGACGGTGACGCCCGTGGCGGTGCCGCGCTGTCGGTACGCGCCATCACCGGCAAGCCGATCAAATTCATCGGTATGGGCGAGAAGAGCGATGCGCTCGAGCCGTTCCACCCTGAACGTATCGCCTCGCGCATCCTCGGCATGGGCGACGTGCTCAGCCTGATCGAGCAGGCCGAAGCCACGCTCGACAAAGACAAAGCCGACAAGCTTGCTAAAAAGCTGAAGAAGGGCAAGGGCTTCGACCTCGAAGACTTCCGTGACCAGCTGCAACAAATGAAGAACATGGGCGGCCTTGGCGGCCTGATGGACAAGCTGCCGAACATCGGCGGTGTGAACCTGGCGCAAATGGGCAATGCCCAGGGCGCGGCAGAGAAGCAGTTCAAGCAGATGGAAGCCATCATCAACTCCATGACCCCGGCCGAGCGCCGCGACCCTGAGCTGATCAGTGGTTCGCGCAAACGTCGGATCGCCATGGGCTCCGGCACCCAGGTGCAGGACATCGGTCGCTTGATCAAGCAGCACAAGCAGATGCAGAAGATGATGAAGAAATTCTCCGCCAAAGGCGGGATGGCCAAGATGATGCGCGGCATGGGCGGTATGTTGCCCGGCGGCGGCATGCCGAAAATGTAAAAAGTATTCGAGCGCAAGCTTGCTTGCGCTCCGACCCACAGGGACGTGGGATCTCCAGCAAACCCGCGGTTAGCGGGAGCTGACTCGCCGTTTTAACCGACGGCTCTATAGCAGATCTGAGTGGCACGCTGATAGGCGCCAGAAAAAGACATTTGCAAAAGTCCGGATATTCCTTAGAATATGCGGCCTTTCGGGCACCTATGCCCGCTGTGCATTTAGATTTGCAGCACCGACTACAGGAACGATGTTCACATGCTAACAATCCGTCTTGCCCTTGGCGGCTCCAAAAAGCGCCCGTTTTACCACTTGACCGTAACCGACAGCCGCAACCCGCGCGACGGTTCGCACAAGGAACAGGTTGGTTTCTTCAACCCTGTTGCTCGTGGTCAAGAAGTTCGTCTGTCCGTGAACCAAGAGCGCGTAGCCTACTGGCTGAGCGTTGGCGCACAGCCATCCGAGCGCGTTGCAAAACTGTTGAAGGACTCGGCTAAGGCCGCAGCCTGAGCAATATGAACGCGACGCCAGCTGTTGCTGATGATTTGATCGTTATCGGCAAGATTTACTCTGTTCATGGCGTTCGCGGCGAAGTGAAGGTGTATTCCTTTACTGATCCGACTGAAAACCTGTTGCAGTACAAAACCTGGACGCTCAAGCGCGAAGGTAGTGTGAAGCAGGTCGAGCTGGTCAGTGGACGCGGGAGCGATAAGTTCCTGGTCGCAAAGCTCAAGGGTCTTGATGACCGTGAAGAAGCTCGTCTTCTGGCCGGTTATGAGATCTGCGTGCCGCGCAACCTGTTCCCTGAATTGACCGACGGCGAGTACTACTGGTACCAGCTGGAAGGTCTGAAGGTTATTGATCAACTGGGGCAATTGCTCGGGAAAATCGATCATCTTCTGGAAACCGGCGCCAATGATGTAATGGTGGTCAAGCCTTGCGCTGGCAGCCTGGATGATCGCGAACGCCTGTTGCCCTATACCGAGCAATGCGTGTTGGCCGTCGACCTGGCCGCGGGCGAGATGAAGGTGGAATGGGACGCGGACTTCTAAGCGTGGCTAATTTGCGCATTGAAGTGATCAGTTTGTTTCCCGAGATGTTTTCCGCCATCAGCGAGTACGGCATCACCAGTCGGGCGGTGAAACAGGGGCTGTTGCAGCTTACCTGTTGGAACCCGCGAGACTACACGACGGATCGACATCACACTGTGGACGATCGCCCATTTGGCGGTGGCCCGGGCATGGTGATGAAGATCAAGCCCCTGGAAGATGCGTTGGTCGAGGCCAAGGCAGCAGCCGGGGAGAAGGCGAAGGTAATTTACCTGTCCCCTCAAGGCCGTCAGCTGAAACAGGCTGGCGTGCGCGAACTGGCGAATGAGGAGGCCTTAATCCTGATTGCCGGTCGCTATGAAGGCATTGACGAGCGTTTTATTGAAGCGCATGTCGATGAAGAGTGGTCGATTGGGGACTATGTCCTGTCTGGCGGCGAGCTGCCGGCGATGGTCCTGATAGATGCGGTTACACGACTGCTGCCTGGAGCTTTAGGGCATGCGGACTCCGCGGAGGAAGATTCCTTCACGGATGGTTTGCTGGATTGCCCGCACTACACCCGACCGGAGGTGTATGCGGATCAGCGTGTTCCCGACGTATTGCTAAGTGGCAATCACGCACACATCCGGCGTTGGCGTTTACAGCAGTCCCTTGGTCGGACCTATGAACGACGCGCCGATCTTCTGGAAAGCCGCTCGCTTTCTGGAGAAGAGAAGAAGCTGCTCGAGGAATACATCCTCGCGCGGGACGATAGTTAACAACGTATCGATGGTAGGTCCATTGACTTACCTTAGGAGCACAGCATGACTAACAAAATCATCCTTGCACTCGAAGCAGAGCAGATGACCAAAGAGATCCCTACCTTTGCCCCGGGCGACACTATTGTCGTTCAGGTGAAAGTGAAGGAAGGCGACCGTTCGCGTCTGCAAGCGTTCGAAGGCGTGGTAATCGCCAAGCGTAACCGTGGTGTGAACAGTGCTTTCACTGTTCGTAAAATCTCCAACGGTGTTGGCGTAGAGCGTACTTTCCAGACCTACAGCCCGCAAATCGACAGCATGGCCGTTAAGCGTCGCGGTGACGTACGTAAAGCCAAGCTGTACTACCTGCGTGACCTGTCCGGTAAAGCAGCTCGCATCAAGGAAAAACTGGCTTAAGTCCAGCTTCCCGATGCAGAAAAAAGCAGCCTACGGGCTGCTTTTTTGTGCCTGAAATTTGTCTGTTTACCGGTATTTGCCCATGACCACCCGCCTCGAAGAAATCCAGCGCCGCACCGACCTGTCCGTCACCCACGTGACCAAAGCCGTGTTCCCGCCGACCACCAACCACCACAACACCCTGTTCGGCGGCACTGCGCTGGCGTGGATGGATGAAGTGTCGTTCATCACCGCCACGCGCTTTTGCCGCTTGCCACTGGTGACCGTGTCCACCGACCGTATCGACTTCAACCACGCGATCCCGGCCGGCTCCATCGTCGAGTTGATCGGCCGCGTAATCAAAGTGGGTAACACCAGCCTCAAGGTCGAGGTTGAAGTATTCGTCGAGAGCATGAGTGCCGATGGCCGTGAAAAGGCGATCCAGGGCGTGTTCAGTTTTGTCGCGATTGATGCTGACAAACGCCCTGTGCCGGTATTGCCGGGTTTTGCCGACTGACTTATTCGGCTGTGTTGTTTTCTGGTTGAATCACGGCCAGCAAGGTCCAGCCAGCTACGGGTTTCAAGCTGCTGTCCGGGGTTACCACGTGTACCCAGCCTGCGGTATCGCGGGCAAACAGCAGCGTCGCGCGGTCACCATGCAGCGCCTGGTACTGTTCCCAGCTGAAGCCTTCGGTCAGGTTGGTGCTATACAGCTCTGCACCTTGGCCCAGCAGGCTCGCAAGTTTGGTGTAGCTCAGGGGTTGGCTGCCCAGCAAATGGCCACGGTGCTCGTGGCTGGCCCGGTGCTTATCGGTGCGACGGCTTTCCTGGCTGCTGGCCAGGGCGAACAGACGATGCCCAAAATCGTGGCGAAAGCGCATGGCGGCCAAAGTGTTCAGTTCGCCCGAAGGTGAGAGCGCCAGCAAATGCCCGAGGCCGACCAGATCCAGATGCGATTCGGCATGCTGTGATGCCGGGTTGCCGAAGTAAGTGGGTAGCCCTTCCATTCGGCTGGCGCGGATGTTTTCCCAGCTGGAGTCGGTCAGCAGCACTCGGCTGCCCAGTTGTTGCAAGGCTTTGCCCAGGATGCGCGCCGGGCCGTTCGCGCCGACGATCAGGAAGCCGCTGGGCGCAGGCTCGGCGACTTTCAGCAGGCGTGCCAACGGGCGGGCCGTGGCGCTTTGCAGGACAACGGTGCCGATAATCACCGCGAATGTCAGTGGCACCAGTAACAGTGCGCCTTCATGACCGGCCTCATCCAGGCGAATGGCGAAAATCGCCGACACGGCTGCGGCCACGATCCCGCGTGGTGCAATCCAGGACAGCAGGGCACGTTCACGCCAGTTCAGGCCGGAACCAAAGGTCGAAAGCGCGACGTTCAAAGGTCGTGCAATAAATTGAATGATCAGTAACAGGATCAGTACGAACGGCCCCAAGGCAATCAGGGCGTTCAGGTCCAGGCGCGCGGCCAGCAGAATGAATAATCCGGAAATCAGCAGGACGCTGAGGTTTTCCTTGAAATGCAGGATGTGGCGTACGTCAACGCCCTTCATATTGGCCATCCACATGCCCATCAGCGTCACGGCCAGCAGGCCGGACTCATGCATCACCTCGTTGGAGGCGATGAAGATTCCCAGAACGCCAGCCAGCGTAGCCAGGTTATGCAGGTATTCCGGCAGCCATTGCCGGCGCATGATCTGCCCCAACACCCAACCACCGGCGACTCCGAACAGGCTGCCGCACAGGATCACGCCGCCAAAGGTCAGCAGGCTGTGACTCAAGCCGTCGCCTGACGCGCGAGCGATGATAAAGCTGTAGACCACCACGGCGAGCAGCGCACCAATCGGGTCAATGACAATGCCTTCCCAGCGTAAGATATTGGCGATCGAGGCTTTTGGCCGCACGACACGTAACATGGGCACAATCACGGTAGGCCCGGTCACCAGTGTCAAAGTGCCGAAAAGCAGGGCGAGCATCCAGTCAAAACCCAGCAGCCAGTGGGTAGCCAGGGTAATGACGGCCCATGTCGACAGGGCGCCGACCGTGACAAGGCGATGCACGACGCTGCCGATCTCCTTCCATTCCGAAAGGTGCAGCGTGAGGCTGCCTTCAAACAGGATCAGTGCCACGGCCAGGGATACCAATGGCATCAGCAACGGACCGAACATTTCCTGAGGGTTCAGCCAGCCCAGCACCGGCCCTGCCAGGATTCCGCTGACCAGCAGAAACAGAATGGCGGGAAGTTTCAGGCGCCATGCCAGCCATTGGCAGGCCAACGCGGCCACGCCAATGCCACCAAATGCCAGCAGAATCTGTTGTTCGCTCATTGAAGCTTCCTGTTCCTTGAAATAGCGGGCTATGAAAGACTAGTGCCCGTTGTAACAGTTCACTAAATAATTTGCGCAAAGCCCTGTGCTGCGCTGCTTGAGTGCCCATGCCCGCCATTGACCATCCCCTGATCGACCGCTTCCTCGACGCCCTGTGGCTGGAAAAAGGCCTGTCGGACAACACCCGCCAGGCTTATCGCAGCGACTTGGCTTTGTTCAATGGCTGGTTGCAGGACAAAAACCTTGAACTGATCAATGCCGGTCGTGAGTTGATCCTCGATCACCTGGCCTGGCGCCTGGAGCAGAATTACAAGCCGCGTTCCACGGCGCGATTTCTCTCGGGCGTACGTGGGTTTTATCGCTATTTGCTGCGGGAAAAGCTGATTGCTGTCGACCCGACCCTACAAATCGACATGCCCCAGCTCGGTAGGCCATTGCCTAAATCCTTGTCGGAAGCTGACGTCGATGCCTTGCTCGCCGCCCCCGATCTGAGCGAAGCCATCGGCCAGCGCGACCGCGCCATGCTTGAGGTCTTGTATGCCTGCGGTTTGCGCGTGACCGAGCTGATCAGCCTGACCCTGGAGCAAGTCAACCTGCGCCAGGGCGTGTTGCGCGTGATGGGCAAAGGCAGCAAGGAGCGGTTGGTGCCGATGGGCGAGGAGGCGATTGTGTGGGTGGAGCGCTATATGCGTGACGCCCGCAATGAGCTGCTTGGTGGGCGACCCAGCGATGTGCTGTTCCCCAGCCTGCGCGGCGAGCAGATGACTCGCCAGACCTTCTGGCACCGTATCAAGCACCAGGCCAAGGTCGCCGGGATCGGCAAGGCGCTGTCGCCGCATACCTTGCGCCATGCATTCGCCACGCATTTGCTCAACCACGGCGCGGATTTGCGCGTGGTGCAAATGTTGCTGGGACACAGCGACTTGTCCACAACCCAGATCTACACCCATGTGGCACGCGCACGCTTGCAGGAGATGCACGCCAAGCACCACCCGCGCGGTTGAAAGCCGCCAATTTGTCCCGCCACCGGCTGCCCTGGCGCCCAACTGTGGTAGGCTTTGCCGGTTAGCAAAGGGGACGGCCACTGCCCGCGTTTCCAAGCGGTGTTCCACAGCCGTCCCTGCATCTGCCTTCAGGAGTTCCCATGCGCTTGACCCAGATTATTGCCGCCGCAGCGATTGCGTTGGTTTCCACCTTTGTTGTCGCCGATGACGCCGCCGAACAAACCATTCGCAAGAGTTTGGCGGACCTGAAGCTCGACACCCCGATCGAAAGCATCAGCGCCAGCCCCATGGCCGGCCTGTATGAAGTCAAGCTCAAGGGCAGCCGTGTGCTGTACGCCAGTGCCGATGGCCAGTACATCGTCCAGGGCTACCTGTTCCAGCTTAAAGACGGCAAGCCGGTCAACCTGACCGAGAAGGCCGAGCGCCTGGGCGTGTCCAAGCTGATCAACGGCATTCCGGTGGCTGAGACCGTGGTTTACCCAGCCATTGGCGAGACCAAGACCCACATTACCGTGTTCACCGACACCACGTGCCCGTACTGCCACAAGCTGCACGCCGAGGTGCCTGCGCTGAACAAGGCCGGTATCGAAGTGCGCTACGTCGCGTTCCCGCGCCAGGGCCTGGGTTCGCCGGGTGACGAGCAACTGCAAGCCGTATGGTGTTCGGCCGACAAGAAATCGGCCATGGACAAAATGGTCGATGGCAAGGAAATCAAGGCGGCCAAATGTGCCAACCCGGTTTCCAAGCAGTTCGCCCTCGGCCAGTCGATTGGCGTGAACGGTACACCGGCCATCGTTTTGGCTGACGGCCAAGTGATTCCGGGCTACCAGCCGGCGCCACAAGTTGCCAAACTGGCACTGGGTGCGAAGTAAGCAGTCATCGTCGAGCCTTTGACGATCATGCCCCGTCGAACAGTCGACGGGGCATTAATTGAGAGCCGCAGTTGTGCGGCTGTTTACCACGGCCGACCTTGAGTCGGCCGTTTCATGGGGAGTTCTTCAGTGAAACCGGTCAAAGTAGGCATCTGTGGGTTAGGGACCGTCGGTGGCGGCACCTTGAACGTACTTCAGCGTAATGCTGAAGAAATTTCCCGCCGTGCAGGGCGTGGGATTGAAGTGGCGCAAATTGCCACGCGTACGCCAAAGCCTCAGTTCCAAACGACCGGTATTGCGATTACCAACGATGTCTTCGCCGTGGCCACCAACCCTGAAATCGATATCGTCATCGAGCTGGTTGGCGGTTATACCGTGGCCCGCGAGCTGGTGCTGCTGGCCATCGAAAACGGCAAGCACGTGGTCACCGCCAACAAGGCGCTGATCGCCGTACACGGCAACGAGATCTTCGCCAAGGCGCGTGAAAAGGGTGTGATTGTCGCGTTCGAAGCCGCCGTGGCCGGTGGCATCCCGGTGATCAAGGCGATCCGTGAAGGCCTGTCTGCCAACCGTATCAACTGGGTGGCCGGCATCATCAACGGCACCGGCAACTTCATCCTCACCGAAATGCGCGAGAAAGGCCGCACCTTCGAAGACGTGCTGGCCGAAGCTCAAGCCTTGGGTTACGCCGAAGCCGACCCGACCTTCGACGTAGAAGGCATCGACGCGGCGCACAAGCTGACCATTTTGGCGTCCATCGCCTTTGGCATTCCGCTGCAGTTCGACAAGGCCTACACCGAAGGCATCACCAAGCTCACCACCGCCGACGTGAACTACGCCGAAGCCCTGGGCTACCGCATCAAGCACCTAGGTGTGGCGCGCAGTACCCCGGCCGGTATCGAGTTGCGTGTACACCCGACGCTGATCCCGGCCGACCGCCTGATCGCCAACGTCAATGGCGTGATGAATGCCGTGATGGTCAACGGTGACGCCGCCGGCTCCACCCTGTTCTACGGCGCTGGCGCCGGCATGGAGCCGACCGCTTCGTCGGTGATCGCCGACCTGGTGGACGTGGTTCGCGCCATGACCAGCGACCCGGAAAACCGCGTGCCGCACCTGGCCTTCCAGCCGGATTCGCTGTCGGCCCACCCGATCCTGCCGATCGAAGCCTGTGAAAGCGCTTACTACCTGCGCATCCAGGCCAAGGATCACCCAGGCGTGTTGGCCCAAGTGGCCAGCATCCTCTCGGAGCGTGGCATCAACATCGAGTCGATCATGCAGAAGGAAGTCGAGGAACAAGACGGCCTGGTGCCGATGATCCTGCTGACCCACCGCGTGCTCGAGCAGCACATCAACGATGCCATTGCCGCGCTTGAAGCGTTGCAGGGCGTGGTTGGGCCGGTGGTGCGCATCCGTGTTGAACACCTGAACTAATCGTTTAGCGGCAAGGGCCCCACACGTTCGGCGGCCCTTGTTCAGAATGCTCTAGAGGAGCCAGTCATGCGTTATATCAGCACCCGCGGCCAGGCACCGGCCCTGAACTTCGAAGACGTTTTGCTCGCCGGCCTTGCCACTGACGGCGGCCTGTACGTGCCGGAAAACCTGCCACGTTTCACTCAGGAAGAGATCGCCTCGTGGGCCGGCCTGCCGTACCACGAACTGGCGTTCCGGGTGATGCGCCCGTTTGTTACCGGCAGCATTCCTGATGCGGACTTTAAAAAGATTCTGGAAGAAACGTATGGCGTGTTTTCCCACAACGCCATCGCACCCCTGCGTCAACTGAACGGCAATGAGTGGGTGCTGGAGCTGTTCCACGGCCCGACCCTGGCGTTCAAGGACTTCGCCCTGCAACTGCTCGGTCGCCTGCTCGACTACGTGCTGGAAAAACGCGGCGAGCGTGTGGTGATCATCGGTGCCACCTCCGGTGATACCGGCTCGGCGGCCATCGAAGGTTGCAAGCACTGCGAGAACGTCGACATCTTCATCCTGCACCCGTACAAGCGCGTGTCGGAGGTGCAGCGTCGCCAGATGACCACCATCTTCGGTGAGAACATCCACAACATCGCCATCGAAGGCAACTTCGATGACTGCCAGGAAATGGTCAAGAACAGCTTCGCTGACCAGAGCTTCCTCAAAGGTACGCGTTTGGTGGCGGTGAACTCGATCAACTGGGCGCGGATCATGGCCCAGATCGTCTACTACTTCCACGCCTCCCTGCAGTTGGGCGGCCCGGCGCGTTCGGTGTCGTTCTCGGTGCCGACCGGCAACTTTGGCGACATCTTCGCCGGTTACCTGGCGCGCAACATGGGCCTGCCGATCAACCAGTTGATCGTCGCCACCAACCGCAACGACATCCTGCACCGCTTCATGAGCGGCAACCAGTACGTCAAGGAAACCCTGCACGCCACGCTGTCGCCATCGATGGACATCATGGTCTCGTCGAACTTCGAACGCCTGCTGTTCGACATGCATGGTCGCAACGGCGCAGCCATTGCCGGCTTGATGGACACCTTCAAAAGCGGTGGCGGTTTCAGCGTTGATGAAGAGCGCTGGACCGAAACCCGCAAGCTGTTCGACTCCCTGGCCGTGGACGATGCGCAAACCTGCGAAACCATCGCCGAAGTCTATGCGCAGACCGGCGAGCTGCTCGACCCGCACACCGCTATCGGTGTGAAGGCAGCACGCGAATGCCGTCGCAGCCTGGACATCCCGATGGTGATTCTGGGCACCGCCCACCCGGTCAAATTCCCGGAAGCGGTGGAGAAGGCCGGCGTTGGCAAGGCGCTGGAGTTACCGCAGCACCTGGCTGACCTGTTCGAGCGCGAAGAGCGCTGCACCGTGCTGGCCAATGACCTGAAAGCTGTGCAGGCGTTTGTCAGCCAGCATGGCAATCGCGGCAAGCCACTCTGATTCATCAGTGGCTGCGCGGCAGATCAAGCCCGTCTTCGTGACGGGCTTTTTCATTCTGGCGGGCCATACTTGCGCAGGCGCTTAACCCGAACACTCAAGGAAACCCAATCGGTGCATGCAGTAATCCAATGGACGGTGCGTTTGGCGTGTGTGCTCTTGCTTGGCCAAGTGCCAATGGGCCTGGCCGCCGTCAGCCTGCCTTTCAAACTGGTGCCGGCGTTTATCCCGCTGGAGCCGTTGCCGCTGGCGCCGGCGCAGCAGCAGTGGCTGGCAGCCCATCGGACCTTGAAGGTGGGGATTTCCATTGATGACTATCAGCCGATTGATATCACCCGCGACCGCAATCGCTACCAGGGCATCAGTGCCGATTACCTGAGCCTGGTCGGTGCGCGCCTGGGTGTGTCGATGCAGGTGCTCGGTTTTGCCGAACGCGCCCAGGCGGTCGAGGCGTTGCGCAACGGTGCCATTGACATTCTCACCAGCGCCAATGGCTATGAGCGTGATGTACCCGGTTTGCAGTTTACCCGCGACTACATGCCCGACCGGTCGGTAGTAGTACTGTGTCGCGACGATAGCCAGGGCGACGATCTGACGGGCAAGAAGCTGGTGTTGCTCGATGGCTATGCCAACGTCAAGAACGTGCATGCCGCCTACCCCGGCAGCCACATCATGCTTGCGCCCGACCTCTACAGTGGGCTGGAGGCGCTCAATCAGGGCGACGCCGATGCGTTTATCGGCAACGAAGTCATCGTGCGCGCCTACAAGTCGCTGCGGCCTTACCTGAGGTTGCAGATCAAAGAAGAAAGTCGCTTGCCCCCGATCGGCTTCGCGTTTGCCACTCGCCAGGCCGACCCGTTGCTCGGTGCCATGATGGACAGCGCGCTGGCGAGCATCGATGAGTCGGTGCAGCGCGAAATTCTCGCGCGCTGGACCACCGGACTGGGTGTCGGTTTTGGTGTTGAGCGCATTGCGCTGTCGGCCTCGGAGCGGGCGTGGGTGTTGCAGCACCCGCATGTGGTGGTGGCGGCCCAGCAAATGTCGCCTTACGTGTTCAGGGACAAGGACGACCGCTGGGTGGGCTTGAACGTTGACCTGCTCAACCGGATTTCGCGCATGACCGGTTTACAGTTTGTCTTCGAGGAGGCGCATTCCACTGCGCAAACCCTGAGCTGGCTGGAAACGGGCAGGGCGGACATGAACACCACCTTGGCCGAGAATCAGGAGCGCCAGGCGCTGCTCAACTTCAGCCACAGTTTCGGTGGCTCTGGCTGGGTGTTTGTCGAGCCTGCTGATGCGGCGCCGCTGACCGGCCTGGATCAGTTGGCCGGCAAGGTGCTGGTGCTGCCGGCACGGCATGTACTTGAGCCCTACATTCGCCAGGCGTACCCGCAGATCAACCTGCGCTTGGTCACTGATTACACCCAGGCCCGTGATTGGGTAAGACGCGGCGAAGCGGCTGCCACGCTGCAGACAGAAGTGGAAGTGCAGAGTTACCCACAGGATGGCCTGCGCATTGGCCGCAGCGTCGATGGCAAGTGGTCGGCCAACAGCCTGTCGGTGCGCAAGGACCAGCCTGAACTGTTGAGCATTCTGAACAAGGCGCTGGAAGCCTTGCCGGTCGCCGAGCTGAGCGCCTTGCGCCTGCGCTGGATCGGCGCGGTGGCGATTCCGGTGCCGGCCTGGCAGCGTGTCCCTGCCTGGGCTTACTGGACGGTGGCCATGGCGATCCTGTTTGTGCTGGTGTCGCTGGTGTGGAACAGCCGGCTCAAGCGCCAGATCCACCAGCGGCTGGAGGCTGAACGTCGGCTCAATGACCAATTGGCCTTCAAGCGCGCCTTGCTCGACGGCATGCCCAACCCGCTATTCGTGCGCGACCTGGCCGGGCGCCTGGTGACCTGCAACAAAAGTTATGAACAGCAATTGGCAACTCGCCTTGAAAAGATCCAGGGCCTGACCTTGATGGAAAGCGCGGTGATGCCCGAACTCACCGCCGCGCGCCTGCATGCAGGCCATATGGTGCAACTGGCCACGCAACAACCGCTGTTTGTCGACCGGGAGCTGGAACTCAACGGCGGCAGCGTTCACGTGTACCAATGGACTGTGCCGTTCTTTGACGCCGAGAACCGTTTGCAGGGGTTGCTGGGTGGCTGGATCGACATCAACGAGCGCAAAGTCCTGGAGCATCAATTAATGGACGCGCGTCAGGCCGCCGACGAAGCGAACTACGCCAAAAGTGGCTTTCTCTCAACCCTGAGCCACGAGATTCGTACACCGATGAACGCCATCATCGGCTTGCTCGAACTGGAGCAGGAACGCAGCCTGGCAGCCGGCCAGCCGGTGTCCGACGCGTTGCAGGTAGCCCATCGCTCGGCCCGTGAGCTGATTGCGTTGATGGGCGACAGCCTGGACCTTGCCAAGATTGAGTCGGGCCATATGCAACTGGCACCGCAATCGACTGAGCTGAAGGGCTTTTTCGAAGGTATCCAGCGCTTGTTCGAGGCCACGGCGCAAAAAAAGGGCCTGCACCTGACCCTGGCGTTTGACCCGGCAGCCCAGGGTTATTACTGGTTTGACCCGCTGCGCTTGCGCCAAGTGATGCACAACCTTTTGGGCAATGCGCTCAAGTTTACTCAGCACGGCGGGGTGCGTATCAGTGTCGATTGCCGGCACGATGAGGCCGGCGCCGAATACCTGCACCTGTGCGTGGAAGACAGCGGTCCGGGGATTGGGGCCGATCAGCAAGCGAGGATGTTCAAGCCGTTTGTGCAGATGAGCGCTTCGACCGCGGCCGAGCATGGCGGCACTGGCCTGGGTTTGAGTATCTGCCAGCAGTTGGTGGAGTTGATGGGCGGTAGCATTCACCTCAACAGTGTCGTGGGCGCAGGTACGGTGGTGTGCATCGACCTGCACCTGGCGCGGATCAGCACTGACGACGTACCGGCACCCGTCGGTGCTTCATTGCCGCCTGCCGGTCGCAGCCTGTCGGTGCTGGTGGTCGATGATCTGGCGGCCAACCGTCTGGTACTGGTGCAGCAGTTGGAGTTCCTCGGCCATCAAGTGGTCGCCGTCGATTCAGCGCAGGGCGCGTTGCAGGCATGGTCGCAGCAACGCTTTGACGTGCTGGTCACCGATTGCCAGATGCCGGGCATGTCCGGCTATGAGCTGAGCCAGGCGATCCGACGGATTGAAGCCACTGAGCAGTTACCGCGTTGCGCAGTGATCGGTTGCACCGCGAATGCCATGCAGGATGAACAACAGCGTGGCAACGAAGTCGGCATGGATGAGCTGTTGGTCAAGCCGATCACGTTGCAGCGCTGGGCTCAGGTGCTGGCAGAACGGGCGGCGCCACGCTCTTTTGATATCCAGACCCTGCGCACCATGACCCAGGCTGAAGGGCCGGTGCTGCACAGCATGCTGCAAGAGTTGGCCAGGAGCCTGGACCGCGAGCATGAAGTGATGGAGGTGGCCTTGGTCGAGCAAGACATGGCGCGCTTGAATGCTGCGTTGCATCGGCTCAAGGGCATTTGCTCTCTGGTCGATGCGCTGCCGCTGGCCAAGGCGTGCATGGCCCTGGAGAGCTGCGCACGTGAGGCGCGCGGCAGCGAACTTGAGGCGCCGTGGTCAAGGTTGTCCCAGGCGTTGATGGTGTTCCGTCGCGACCTGCAACCCTACCTGGACGCTCGCATTTAGGGTCATGGCTTTCAGCTGTTTGGCTAATCCCCCTCATTCGAGGACGAACCCTTTCACTGTGGCAAGCCTGCTCGCCACAGGTTGCCTTTTGCCGGTTCCATTTCTCAATTGCCTTACTTGACTGCGTCAGCCCAAAGACCTTGAACGGCATAACGTTTAGGACACGTCCTATGGGGCGCCCTGCAGCTTTTGGTTACTGTGCCGGTCTTTGCCCGCTGCCGACAGAGTTGCCCATGCGTTCCCTCAAAGTGCTGATCCTTGAAGACAACCCGTTTCAACTGATGGCACTGCACCAGATGCTCAATGCCAACGGCGTGTTCAACGTACTCACCGCCGAAACGGTCGACGCCGCCCGCCAGTCCCTGGACAGTGCCGGCCCGGTGGACATTGCCATTTGCGATCTGTACCTGGAGCAGGGCGATGGCCTGGAGTTGATCCGCGAACTGGCCGAGCGCAGCCTGGCCCAGGTGCTGATCCTGCTCAGCAATGCCGAACCGGACGTGCTCGAAGGCGTGGCCAATATGGCGCGGCAACAGGGGCTGAATGTGCTGGCGTGCTTGCCCAAGCCGGCGTCGGCCAAGCTGGTCGGGCAAGTGTTGACGGATTGCCAGGCGCGCTTGCGTGCGGGGCCGCCGGTGACCTCATGGGCGCGGGTGCGTCATCTGCTCGACCTGAACGAGCGCGAGCCGTTGCCACCCTCGGCGGACGTCAGCCAGGCCAGCATCGCGCGCTGTGGCCGGGTTTGGTATCAGCCTATCGTCAGCCAGGCCGGCGTGCTGCAACGGGTCGAGGCCCTGGCCCGTTGGCAATCTAATGAAAATGAGCTGCTGTTGCCTGACGACTTTTTGCCGGTGCTGGAGTTTGCCGGCATGGAAGAGGCCTTCACTTGGCACGTACTGGAGCAGGCACTGGGCCTGGCTGGCCAGGTCATGGGCCAGACCGGGCAACTGCTGCCTGTAGCGGTGAATATTCCCGGGCGCATGCTGGAGCGACCGCACTTTCCCCAAGTACTGCAAGGCCTGCTGCAACTGCACGGCGTGCCGGCCCATGGGCTGACCCTGGAGTTGGTGGAGACCTCACGGTTAAAAACCGACAGTGCCCACCTCACCGGGCTGCTGCGCTTGCGGATGATGGGGTGCAAGTTGTCCATTGGTGATTTCGGCGTCGGCGGCACCAGCCTGCAGAGCCTGCTGGCGTTGCCCTTCACTGAGCTGAAGATCCCTCCGGTGTTTGCCAGTGGCATGGCCGAGGATGATCGCAAGGCTGCCGTGGTGGCGGGTGCCATGAGCATGGCTGCGCACTTGGGCATTGGCGTGGTGGTGACCGGGGTGGAAAGCGCCGCCGATTACCATGCCGTTGGAGAATTGGGCGCGGCCTGGCTGCAAGGCTGTTTTATCGCGCGGCCAATGGAGGTCGAGGCGCTCAAGCAATGGATCGCGTTTCAGGCTATGCCAGTCCGTGTTCCTGCACATAGATAAACAGCGCGGCATCGTTGCCCAGGCCCAGCTTGCGCATGGCGCTGACCTTGTGCGCGCTGACCGTCTGCTTGCTGCGATGCAGTTGCGCGGCGATCTCGCCCACCGCCAACCCGGCAGCCAACAGGCGGATCACCTCCAGTTCCCGAGGTGACAGCTGTTGCTGCGACTGCAGGTGGTCAGCGCCGACTTCGCCGGCAAGGCTCAGTGCCTGGCGAATGGCGTGGGCCACATAAGGACGCCCTTGCCGCACGTGGTGAATTGCTTGCGGCAGCTCATCGGCCAAGCTGGCCTTGCTCAGCAGGCCCATGACCCCCAGTTTCAGAATGGAATGAAACAAGCCGGCGTTATTGAGCATGGTCACCACCACAATCGGCAGTTCGGGATGGTGCCGACGCAGCTGTTCTATCAGGCGCAGCCCGTCGGCCTGAGGCTCGGCGGGCATCATGAAGTCGGTCACCAGCACATCACAGGCACAGGTGTTCAGCTGTTCAATCAGGGCTTGGGGCGAATTGGCCTCGGCGACGATGCGTACCCGTTCGTCACGCTCCAACACGGCGCGCAAACCAATCAGAAAAATCGGGTGGTCGTCGGCGAGGACGATGCGCAGTGGCGCTTCAGACGCGGCTTTCAAGGCAGGCTCCCAGGATAATCCAGGGATTCTAGCCTGTTGGAGGTTGTTTTCTCTCTGTCATCTTTGCCGTGCATGCTCGGTTGACTCGGGCAGACGACGATACAAAAGGTCGAACTTTCTGCTGCGGGCACGGGTCACTTGAATGTCAGCACCTTGGTGACATTTTTGTTTTTCGAACTTTATTCGAATGATTGAGTGGTGATCGAGATGGAAAGTATCAGCCTATTGCTCGAAGAAGCACTGAGCCCTTATCAGGTTACGTTGACCACCTCGGGTGTGCAGGGCGAGTGCCTGGTGACCGTGAAGAACCCGGCTGGCGCTATTGTCGTCGAGCGGGAAGTCGATCGCGCGCAATTGACCGATAAGCGCGTGCTGGTGGATGTGGTCGATTGCCTGCTGCGCGACCTTAAAATCGCCGAAGGGCGCCTGGAACCCTCGGTTATCGCCGCCTTGCGCAACGCCGCACAGACTCGCGGCAGCGTGATCGCATGAAGAATTGTTTAATTGGCGAAACTTCCTACGCCATGCCCGGTCAGATTTTTTAACGGCAAGAGCAAACATTGTGCTCCGGTGTTTGTGGCTTGTTGTACTGGTCTTTGTAGGCCACGTTTAACCCCGAAGTGTCTCCCCACTCTTCGGGGTTTCTTTTTGCCTGGGATTTGCCTCGCTGAGGGTCAGGTCTCGGTGCTCAGGGCTCGGGAGAGTCTAGGAAGAAACTCGGGTTGTGCGACAAATACTGTTCACGCATCACTGGGTCCAGCCACGAGGCGTAGGACTGTTGCACCTGCTCCAGTGGAATCTCGCCCAATGCCTGATCGATTCGCTGCATGGCCTGGCGACCTTGCGGCGTGTTGGAGCAAGCGATATGCGTGCGTTGGTAAGGCGCTGAGCCCTTGATGGGAAAGAACAGCAGGTCGTGGGCCGCAATTCCCTGTTGCTGGGCGTGATAGCGGATTTCCGGCGGGTAACCCAGCACCGCCTCCAGCCGCCCCAGGCGCTGCATCTGCAACAGGCTGCCAAGGGCGTCATTGCCGTAATGCAGGGCCAGGGTGTGCGGGTCGGCGTGCTTTAGCTGTTCATCGACGGCGGGGCCGTAACTGCGTTCGGCCGTGGCGCCAATGCGCGCCGTATGGGATTTGAGAAAGGCTTGCAGGTCAAACTGACCCTCGACGATATAGGGCGCCATGGCCGCCTGGTGGCTGCGCTGGATCGTCACCCCATTGCTGACCGTCACGAATGCCTGGGCGGAAAACACCACGTACTGGGCGCGCTCCGGCGTCCACAGCAGCGATGGGTCACAGGTCAGGGATTGAGCACGCAACATTTGAATGCCGCGCGCGCGGTTGACGTGCATCACTTGATGACGATACTCCGGCAGGTGCTCCATGAGCATCGGCAACAGTTGGTCGAGTGCGCCCTGGTTTTTTTGCGGGCCTTCGAAGATGGTCATTGGCGGCAGGTCGCGCAGCAGCCAGGTCAGTGTGTCCTCGGCCTGAGCCGAGAGCGACCAGCCGCCGAGCAGCGTGCTTACAAGGAGCAGGCGGACGTACGGGCGAACCATCAGATCGCGCCATCCTCACGCAAACGGGTGATGGCGGCGGCGTCGTAACCCAGCTCATTGAGCACCGTGCTGTTGTGCTCCCCTAACTGCGGCCCAACCCATTCGCAACTGCCCGGCGTCTCGGAGAGCTTGGGCACGATGCCTGGCATCTTGAAGTCCTTGCCACCTGGCAGCTGCGCCTTGAGGAACATTTCCCGGGCCAGAAACTGCGGGTCGCCGAGCATGTCTTCGGCGCTGTAGATACGGCTGGCGGGTACTTCGGCCTTGTTCAGTTGCTCGACCACTTGCTCCAGCGGCAGCGAGTTGACCCACCGATCAATCACCCCGTAAAGCTCGTCACGGCGGCTGTCGCGCCCGTCATTGCTGGCCAGGGCCGGGTCATTGGCCAAATCGTCGCGGCCGATGGCGCTCATGAAGCGCTTGAAGATGGCATCGCCATTGGCGCCGATCTGCACATGCTTGCCGTCAGCGCTGGTATGAATCGAGGAAGGCGTGATGCCGGGCATGATGTTGCCGGTGCGCTCGCGGATAAACCCGAACACGTCGAACTCCGGGATCATGCTTTCCATCATCGCGAAGATGGCTTCGTACAGCGCCACATCCACCACTTGGCCGAGCCCGCCGTTGACCTCACGGTGACGCAACGCCATCAGCGCGCCGATCACCGCCCACAGAGCCGCGATGGAGTCGCCGATGGAAATCCCGGTGCGCACCGGCGGGCGATCTTCAAAGCCTGTGATGTAGCGCAGACCGCCCATGGACTCGCCCACCGCGCCAAAGCCCGGCTGGTCTTTCATCGGGCCGGTCTGGCCGAAACCGGAGAGGCGCACCATCACCAGCTTGGGGTTCAGCGCGTGCAGGGTTTCCCAGCTCAAACCGAGTTTTTCCAGCACGCCGGGGCGGAAGTTTTCGATCAGGATGTCGGCGTCCGCCAGCAGCTGTTTAAGAATCGCCAGGCCATCCGGGTGCTTGAGGTTCAGGGTCAGCGACTTTTTATTGCGCGCCTGCACAAACCACCACAGCGACGTGCCTTCGTACAGCTTGCGCCACTTGCGCAGCGGGTCGCCGCCATCGGGGGATTCGACCTTGATCACCTCGGCACCGAATTCGGCGCAGATACGTGAGGCAAACGGTCCGGCGATCAGGGTGCCCAGTTCGATGACTTTCAGGCCGGCGAGCGGTTTGGCATTAAACGACATGAGGATCCTTAGCAAGCAGGGGCGGTGGTGTCATGCCTTTTAACATAGGCGAGCGGCCCAGGGATAAGCATGATGCAGCGCAGTATTCGTTCAATGGCTGCCCCATCGGTTAGACTGGCGACCTTTCCCTGTCTTTAGAAGCCCGTTCATGGCCCAGCCGTCCACGACCTACAAATTTGAACTGAACCTCACCGACCTCGATCGCTCGGTGTACGAGAGCGTCAAGCAGACCATCGCCCGCCACCCTTCGGAAACCGAAGAACGTATGACCGTGCGGCTGCTGGCCTACGCCCTTTGGTACAACGAGCAGTTGGCGTTCGGGCGTGGCCTGTCAGATGTAGACGAGCCAGCCCTGTGGGAAAAAAGCCTGGATGATCGGGTTCTGCACTGGATTGAAGTCGGCCAGCCCGACGCCGACCGCTTGACCTGGTGCTCACGCCGCACCGAGCGCACCAGCCTGCTGGCCTATGGCAGCCTGCGCGTATGGGAAGGCAAAGTGGTGCCGGTGGCCAAGAACCTCAAGAACGTCCACATCGCCGCCGTGCCGCAGGAAGTCCTCGAGACCCTGGCCAAGGACATGCCGCGCGTGATCAAGTGGGACGTGATGATCAGCGAAGGCACTATTTTTGTGACTGACGACCGTGGCCAGCATGAAGTGCAGCTGGAGTGGCTGGTCGGCGAACGCGGCTAAAAAGTAAAACTGTGAAAAGCTGGCTTCTGTGGGAGCTGGCTTGCCTGCGATAGCATCACCGCGGTATGTCTGATGGACCGAGGTGCCTGCATCGCAGGCAAGCCAGCTCCCACACAAGCCAGCTAGACAAACAGGTTCCAGCGTTGATCTGTGTTGATTGCTCAATTGTCGTTTAACCGTTGTATCTGAAGAGAAGCTTCCGTTACCCCATGCGTATCGATCCTCGCCCGTTGCCCGCTGTCCTGCCGTTTCTCGGTGAATTGCCACCGCTGTTGACCCGTCTCTACGCCGCACGCGGGGTGCAGTCGGAGGCTGAGCTGGACAAGAGCCTGGCGCGGTTGATTCCCTACCAGCAACTCAAGGGCATCGACGCGGCGGTAGACCTGCTGGTGACGGCCCTGGAGCAGCGCCAGCGCATCCTCATCGTCGGTGACTTCGACGCCGATGGCGCCACGGCCAGTACCGTGGGCACGTTGGGCCTGCGTTTGCTCGGTGCGGCGCATGTCGATTACCTGGTGCCCAACCGTTTCGAATACGGCTACGGGCTTACTCCGGAAATCGTCGCTGTGGCGCTGCAGCGCGAGCCGCAGCTGCTGATCACCGTGGATAACGGCATCTCCAGCGTTGAAGGCGTGGCGGCGGCGAAGGCCGCCGGGTTGCAGGTATTGGTCACTGACCACCACTTGCCGGGTGATGAATTGCCGGCGGCGGATGCCATTGTCAACCCGAACCAGCCTGGCTGCGAGTTCCCCAGCAAGGCGTTGGCCGGCGTGGGTGTGATCTTTTACGTGCTGATGGCCCTGCGCGCGCGGTTGCGCAGCCTGGGCTGGTACGACAACAAACCCCAGCCAAATATTGGCGAACTGCTTGATCTGGTCGCCTTGGGCAGCGTCGCTGACGTGGTGCCGCTGGATGCCAACAACCGCATTCTGGTGCATCAGGGCCTGGAGCGTATTCGTGCCGGGCGTGCGCGGCCGGGGATCAAGGCGATTCTCGAAGTGGCCAAGCGCGATGCGGCGCGTATCACCTCCACCGACCTCGGTTTTATCCTCGGGCCACGCCTCAATGCGGCCGGGCGTCTGGATGATATGAGCCTGGGCATCGAATGCCTGCTCACCAGCGACGTGGCGGCGGCGCGGGAAATGGCCGCGCAGCTGGACGGCATGAACCAGGACCGCAAATCCATCGAACAAGGCATGCAGCGCGAGGCCCTGGCCCAGCTCAAGGACTTGCCCGTGGAGTCGATGCCTTACGGCTTGTGCCTGTTCGACCCTGAATGGCACCAAGGTGTGATCGGTATTCTGGCCTCGCGTATGAAAGAGCGGTATTTCCGCCCGACCATCGCCTTCGCCGATGCCGGTGACGGCCTGCTCAAGGGCTCGGGGCGCTCTGTGCAGGGTTTTCACATCCGTGATGCCCTCGCGGTGGTCGCCAGCCAGCATCCCAACCTGATCTCCAAATACGGCGGCCATGCCATGGCCGCCGGCCTGACCTTGCCCGAGGAAAACTTCCCGCTGTTTGCCGAAGCCTTTGATGCCGAAGTGCGCCGGCAGCTGCGTGAAGAAGACCTCACCGGTCGCCTGCTGACGGACGGCACGTTGGCGGTGGAAGAGTTTCACCTCGAGTTGGCGCGCGCACTGCGCCATGCCGGGCCATGGGGCCAGCACTTTCCCGAGCCGTTGTTTCACGGTGTGTTTCAGTTGGTTGAACAGCGTGTGGTTGGCGAGCGGCACCTTAAAGTGGTGCTCAAGAGCGAATGCGGGTCAGTGAAGCTCGACGGCATTGCGTTTGGTGTGGACCGTGAGGTGTGGCCGAACCCGACGGTGCGTTGGGTGGAATTGGCCTACAAGCTGGATGTGAACGAGTTTCGTGGCAATGAGACTGTGCAGTTGATGATTGCGCATATCGAACCGCGCTGAGTCTGGGCCACACCACAAAACAATTGTGGGAGCTGGCTTGTTGTGGGAGCTGGCTTGCCTGCGATGCAGACGCCTCGGTCTATCAGACATACCGAGGCGTCTGCATCGCAGGCAAGCCAGCTCCCACAGAGGTGCCCACGTTCAGCTTTGTGGGCAGCCTTGGATTACTCGGCTTTGTCTTTAGCCTGGTGCTTCACAATGATATCCACCAAGCGCTGAGCCAGCGCCGGGTAGTTCTCATCAAAGTGATGCCCGCCCGGCAGCTTCACTGCCTCGCCCACAGCCGTGGTATCGGTGCAGCCACTCTCGTTGACTTCTTCAGCACCGTAGATGCACACCACTTTGTCCGCCGGCAGCTTGGCCATTTCCGGGCCGGTGGCGGCTTCTTTGCCGGCGTTGCCCAGCCAGCCTTCCACTTCGATTTCAAAGCTGCCGGTGCGTGCAAAGGCGAGCAGGATAATGGCGTCGACACGCTGCTGTTCGCTTTCCGGCATGCGGTTGTAGATCGCCGGCAGTACGTCGGCGCCGAATGAATAACCGGTCAGCACGAAGCGCTTGGTGCCCCACTTCTGGCGGTAGTGCTGCATCAGCTCGGTGAGGTCTTTGGCGCTTTGTTCCGGGGTCTTGTGCTGCCAGTAGTAGCGCAAGGTGTCGATGCCGACCACCGGGTAGCCGATCTTGGCCATTTCACCGGCCACATCGCGGTCCAGGTCACGCCAGCCGCCATCACCGGAGAGGAACAAGGTAACGGTGTCCTTGGCTTGGCCAGCCGGTACTTCGACCACCGGAATCGCCAGGCCGCCGTTGTCCGAACCGACCAATTGCTTGCGCAGTTCGTTGTTCAGTACTTGTGGGTAGTGAATGTCGTAGTCGCTGATGCTGGTAGTCGCGCGCGGTGTATCGCGTACGAAACTGGCGCTTTCATCGTCAGGGTTATCGTTCCACGCCACCAGCCAATTGCCATGGGCAGAGGTCTTCGGCAGTGGGTCCTTGCAACCTTCCTGAACCAGGGCGAAGCCGACGGAGATGGCGTTGGCCTTGTCGTCGTTCTGTGTGGCCAGCCAGCGCCAGGCGAGCGCGGCGCCAGGGCCGATGCCGCTGACCAGCGTCGCCGGGCCTTTAAGCTGGGCCAGGGCGCTTTGCAGGGCTTGTTCCTGCAACTTGCAGTCATCTTTTGGCAGGATCACCTGAACGATTTGCGCCGAGCCGCCCTGGCTCAGGGCAATCAGTTGGCTGTCGCTCAAGGTCTCATCGGCCATTACAGCCACGGCCACGCGGGCCTTGGCCGAGCCGTTAGGCGTCACACGGGTCATCACCGAACCGTCGGCCTGGGGCAGTTGTTCCAGGATCGGTTGCGGGGCAGGGCGGTTCCAGTACCAAAAGCCACCCGCCGCGATCAGCGCGAGCAGCACTACTAAGGCCAATACATACCGCCAGGAGCGTCGAATCATCAGCGTTTCACCAATCCAGTCAAGCCGCCCGCAATCAGGGCGGCGGTATCGGCCAGTGCCACCAGCGGATCAAGTCCTGCGGGCACGGCCATATAACGGGGTTCCCAGTCAGGCTGGAACTTGTCTTTGAAGCGGCGCAAACCTTGGAAGTTATACAGTTGCTCGCCGCGGCGGAACACCATCGAGCCCAGGCGTTGGGTCAGCGGCGCACCACGGCGCGGTTGCAGGCCCGACAACGGCACCATGCCGAGGCTGAAGCGGGCGTAGTCATGGTTCTTATAATGTTGAATCAGGCCAACCATCATGAATTCCATGGTCAGCTTCGGCGCGTCCGGGTGCGCACGCATCAGGTCGAGACTGGCCAGGTCATGGTTGTAGGTCTCGAGCAGGTTGGCGAAGGCTACCGGGCGCCCTTCGAAGCGAATGATCGCGATGCGAAAGTGCTTGAGGTAGTCGTCACTGAAACGTCCGAGGGAGAAGCCCTTTTCCCGCACGTTCTTGCCGGTCAGCCACGCATCGGAAATGACTTTGAGCTCATCCATCGGCGCCTGGCCCGGGTCGCAGATCTCCAGGGACAGGCCGTCCCGGGTGCCACGGTTCCAGGTGTAGCGCAGGTCCTTCATCTCTTTGCCCTTGGCTTCCAGGTCAAAGCGTTTGAGGTCGACGCGGGCTTCTTCGCCCAGCTTGATCGCGGTGAGGCCAATGTCCATGTAGTACGGCAGGTTCTCGGCGCGTACTTGATAGAACACTGGGCGCGCGTGATGGATATCGCACAGGTCGCGGAACTGCCAGATCATCTCCGCGCGGGGCTGAGTCGGGCCGATCGGGTCGTACAGGGCCACCAGGCTGCGCCCGCGACGGGCGTACATCAGGAAGGCTTCATCGTTGGGGTGGAACAGCAACGCCTTGTCGCCGGTCAGCGCCAGGCCGCCGTCGGGTTGCGAGGAGGCCATCAGGATCTTGGTGGCACGCTCCAGCTCATCCGGTGTCGGCAAGTGAATGACCGGGCGCGCAGTGCGCAACAGCCAGGTCAACGACACGATCACCAGCAACACCGCCGCACCCAGCAATGAACGCAGGCCCCGTGGGGCGTTGGCGTCCAGGGTGAACTGCCACCACAGCTGATGGCTGTACGGCACGTCTTGATAGGCAAACAGCAGCAGCCAGATCGAGGCGCCCAGCACACAGACACTGGCCACCAGGTACAGCGGCGAGAACGGCAGCTCAGTCAGGCGGCTGGCGCGGTAAAACGAGCGACGGAAGATCGCCAGCAGCACCGCCGTCATGATCATCAGGCTGGCTTCTTCCCAGTCGAAGCCTTTGAGCAGCGAGAGCAGGGCGCCGGTCAGCAGCAGCACCATGGTCAGCATCCAGGCCGCCGACAAACGTCGACGCAGGCCTTGGGCGAGCAGCAGGCACAACACGCCGATCAGGCTGGCACCGAAGTGCGAGGCATCAATCAGGCGGTGGGGAATCAGGAAGCCGATGTTTTCCAGGCGTGAGTCGATTTCCGGCGTGGCGCCGGAAAACAGCAGGACCACGCCGGACAAAAAAACCAGTACGGCCAGCACCGG
Organism: Pseudomonas sp. PA-6-3C; assembly: GCF_021605825.1. Lineage (NCBI taxonomy): Bacteria > Pseudomonadati > Pseudomonadota > Gammaproteobacteria > Pseudomonadales > Pseudomonadaceae > Pseudomonas > Pseudomonas sp. PA-6-3C. The sequence continues at coordinate 130,050 of NZ_WKDV01000004.1, read as the reverse complement.
CGCCGCCAGGCCCGAAGCAACCCGCAGGCTTTGCTGGGTCTGGAACAGACGCTGGGCTTCGTTGACCAACAGGAAGATACAGGCGATCAGCAGCGGCAGAACCACGTAGATCATCCGGTACAACAGCAGGGCGGCGGCCAATGGCGCGGCGCCGAGTTTATCGGCAAACGCGGCCAGCAGAATTGCCTCGAACACGCCCACGCCACCCGGCACATGGCTGAGTACACCGGCAGCCAGGGCCAGCAAATACACCAGCAGGAACGGGCCGAACGGCGGCGCTTCCGGCAGCAACATATAAAGGACGGTGGCGGCAGCGGCCACATCCAGCGCGGTGATGATCAGTTGCAGGAAGGTCAGGCGGCGGCCCGGCAGGCGCAGCGTGCGACGCCCGGCCTTGACCAGCAGGTTGTCCGGGTAAGGTTGTTCCGGCAGGCGCCGGCGATAAATACCGATGCACAGTGCGACTGACAGCAGCAATACCGCGCCGGCGATGCCACCGAGCAAACCTTGGGACAAATGCAGGTAGGTCGAGGCCGCGGGCAAGTTGCTCAAGGTGGCCAGTGCGGCCAACGGCGGCAGGGCGGTACCCAAGGCCAGGCTGGCAAACACGGTCATGTGCGCCACTTCCGAGGCACCGATGCCATGGCGTGCATATAAACGGTAGCGTACTGAACCGCCCGAAAGCATCGACAACCCAATGGCATTGCCGATGGCAAAGGCGGTGAAGCCACCCATGGCCAGGGTCTTGGCCGGCAGCTTCACGCCGGCATAACGTGCGCCGGAGAATTCGTAGCCCAATAGAATGATGAAACCTGCGACCGCGGCGGCAAATGCGCCGAGCAAGGCAGGCTTGGGCACTTCCAGGATCGAGTCGTGGAGCGCGTAAAGGTCCAGTTCCAGCAGCAAGTGTCGGCAGGCGATCAGGGCGATAGCGAACAGCAACAGGGTGACGGCCAGCCCAATGGGTTGACGGTATTTGCTCAACAGATCCAGCCATCGCAAACGGGTGGGAGTGATCGGTTGTTCCGCTGTGACGGTGTCTTGTGGTTCAGACGAGTTGGCGCGCATCAATCACCTCGTGGATTGTGCGCGACAGGATGGAGGTATCCAGCCAAGTTACCAATCCCTATGGACAAAATAATTACAAATATTAACGCTTATCGTCGGGGGCGGCGACAGCGGCCAATTGGTCGTAGAGGGTCGAGCTTGAGCACTGAGCATAGCTTGCAATGACATGGACTCTGCAAACCGAATACGGTTTCATGAAAGATGCCATACCATTGTTTCAGAAGAACTTTTTCACCGGATACAAAAAAGGCCACTCTTTCGAGTAGCCTTTTTTGATGTTTGGTTGCGGGAGCCGGATTTGAACCGACGACCTTCGGGTTATGAGCCCGACGAGCTACCAGACTGCTCCATCCCGCGTCTGTGGGCGGCATTCTACAGCCCAACGGCGAGGTGTCAACCGTTAATAGTCTGATGGGTCAAATAAGTGGAAATTAGTCACTCCACAGCCACCTTGTGCGGTAAGTGCAGGGTGGGCAACGTTTTTTCTGTCTTACAATTTTCATACAGGGCTAAAACAGGCACGCACAAAAAAGGCCACTCTTTCGAGTAGCCTTTTTTGATGTTTGGTTGCGGGAGCCGGATTTGAACCGACGACCTTCGGGTTATGAGCCCGACGAGCTACCAGACTGCTCCATCCCGCGTCTGTGTGTCGGCATTCTACAGAGGAACGCAGGTGTGTCAACCTGTGAATTGAAGAAAAGCGCTTGTGGTTCAAGCGGTTAGCTCTCCAAAGTGGGCTTCAAACGGCCTCGGGGCCAGTCTGGCCAAGGGTTTTGGCTCTATTGGTGGGTAGATTTCGATTGAGAAAATAAATTCATCTGGGAAATTTCCTACCGCTCAAACGGCAGATTCAAACTACTGGTGCTATATACAGGAGTGAGTGCGATACTGGCCGCCCGTTGGATTACACCCTCTGTTTATATGACGCAGCGCAAAATCATCCACGTCGACTGTGATTGCTTCTACGCCGCCATCGAGATGCGCGACGACCCGAGCCTGGCGCAAAAGCCACTGGCGGTCGGCGGCTCGGCAGACAGGCGAGGGGTGATTGCAACCTGTAACTATGAGGCGCGGGCCTATGGCGTGCGCTCGGCCATGTCATCGCGCCACGCCTTGAAGCTGTGCCCGGACCTGACCATCGTCAAGCCGCGCATGGATGCTTATAAAGAAGCGTCGAAGGAAATCCAGACGATCTTTCGCGACTACACCGACCTGATCGAGCCGTTGTCGCTGGACGAAGCTTACCTGGATGTCTCCGACAGCCCGCATTTTGGCGGCAGTGCCACGCGCATCGCCCAGGACATCCGCCGGCGCGTCTCCAACCAGTTGCACATCACCGTGTCGGCCGGCGTGGCGCCGAACAAGTTTCTGGCCAAGATCGCCAGCGACTGGAAAAAACCCAACGGCCTGTTTGTGATCACCCCGGATCAGGTCGAAGACTTTGTGTCGCAGTTGCCAGTGAAAAAGCTGCACGGTGTCGGCAAGGTCACCGCCGACAAGCTGGCGCGCCTGGGCATCGAAGACTGCCTGCAACTGCGCGAGTGGAACAAGCTGGCGCTGGTGCGTGAATTCGGCAGTTTTGGCGAGCGGCTCTGGGGCCTGGCTCGTGGGATTGATGACCGTGTGGTGCAGAACGACAGCCGCCGACAATCGATCAGTGTGGAAAATACCTACGACGTGGACCTGCCGGATCTCTCAAGTTGCCTGGCGAAGCTGCCTGAGCTGATGGAAACCCTGGCAGGGCGCATGGCGCGTATAGACAGTAGCTACCGCGCGGGCAAGCCGTTCGTTAAGGTGAAGTTTCATGACTTTACCCAGACGACGCTGGAGCAGGCCGGGGCAGGGCGGGATCTGGAGAGTTATCAACAGCTGTTGACCCAGGCGTTTAACCGGGGCGGGAAGCCGGTGCGGTTGTTGGGGATTGGGGTGCGGTTGCTGGACCTGAGCAGCGGTAACGAGCAGCTTCAATTTCCCTGGTAGAAACCGGATCAAAAAAATGTGGGAGCTGGCTTGCCTGCGATAGCGCAGTGTCAGTCACTGATGTTGTGACTAATACACCGCTATCGCAGGCAAGCCAGCTCCCACATTTTGATTTTTATCCAGCCTGAAGTCTCAGCGTGCCCCAGGATCTGCGACGAGTCTTCCCGCATCCTTGGTCAGCGCCTGCAGAAACTCCTGCTGCAACTCCGGATCATTGCGCGTCAATTCGATCAGGCTTTGTTCCAGCTCGCTGGCTTCTTCCTCCAGGCCCAGCTCCGACAGGCGCTTGACCCGGTGCACCCATTGGTTCACTTCGTCATCTTCCAAGTCGTCGTAGATCAGGCCATGGGCTTCGAGCAACTTGCCGCGCAGGGTGTTGCTGATCGCCAGGGTCGAGTCGGAATGCACATCGTCCTGGCCATCTTCCACGCTGATCTTCAAGGTGCTGACGCGGTTCAGGTCCTGCTCGGCAAATGGGCTGTCCAACAGGTTCAGGCGCAGTACGCCATCGCGGTCGGTGGTCAGCTCATGGGTCTGCTTGCCGGCGGTAACTTGCACCGGGCGCTCGCTCCAGGGAAGGCTCGAATACTCCGTGCGCTTGTCGCGCTGCACTTCATCGATACCCGCCAGGTTCTGTTGCGCACGGCCGTGGGATTGCACGTTCATGAACGGGTTGATGCCGTCCACGCCGTAGCTCAGCCAGTCACGCGTCATGCTGGTGGGCAGGTTGCCGAGGGCGAAGATATTCACCACGTTGGCGCCCGCGCCCGCTACCAGTGCAACGGCACCCAAAGGCATCTCATAGAGTTTGCGCCAGGGCTGGTAGGGGGTGTAGCGATCGTAACGGCGGGTGACTTCGAACTCGGTGACCTCAAAGGTCTTCTGCTCGTGAATGCGAACCCGGCGTTGCGGTAGTTCCAGCACTTTGGGTTCGCCTACATCGATTTGCAGGCTGTGATCGAGCAACTTTCGCTCGACCCGCTCCTCGTGCTCGCTGCGTTGCGACATTTGATTGGCGCAGCCGCTGACCAGCAGGGCGCCGCACAAGGCGGCGCCCCCCAGGGCTCTGGTGTTTCGCTTGAACATGACTTCTCTTGATCTGGTTTTCAGCGACGAATACGCGCCTGAAGGAAAGACAGCACGTCAGCCACCGGCAACGGTTGGGCTTCGGCTTCGGTCCGGCTCTTGTATTCCAGATTGCCATCCGCCAGGCCGCGGTCACTGACCACGATACGGTGCGGGATGCCAATCAGTTCCATGTCGGCGAACTTGATGCCCGGGCTGGTTTTCTTGTCTCGGTCATCGAGCAGCACTTCAAAACCGGCAGCCGTCAGTTCGGCATACAGTTTGTCGGTGGCTTCGCGCACTTGCTCGTTGTCGTAGCGCAGCGGTACCAGGGCGATCTGGAACGGTGCCAGGGCGTCGCTCCAGATGATGCCTTTCTCGTCGTTGTTCTGCTCGATGGCAGCGGCAACCACGCGCGATACGCCAATGCCGTAGCAGCCCATGTCCAGGGTGATCGGCTTGCCGTTCTCGCCCAGCACTTCGCACTTCATCGCCTTGCTGTACTTGTTGCCCAACTGGAAGATGTGCCCGACTTCGATGCCGCGCTTGATTTCCAGGGTGCCCTTGCCATCCGGGCTTGGGTCACCGGCCACCACGTTACGCAGGTCGGCCACGGTCGGAACCGGCAAGTCACGCTCCCAGTTCACGCCGAAGTAGTGCTTGTCATCAATGTTGGCGCCGATACCGAAGTCGCTCATCAGCTCGACCGAACGGTCGATGATGATCGGCAACGGCAGGTTCAGCGGGCCCAGCGAACCAGCACCGGCGCCAATGGCGTCGCGCAGTTCGGCATCGGTGGCCATGACCAGCGGGCTGGCCACGCCAGGTTGCTGGGCAGCCTTGATTTCGTTGAGTTCGTGGTCGCCACGGATCACCAGGGCGATCAGCTTGCCTTCTTCTTCGGCGCGCACGATCAGGGTCTTGATGGTCTTTTCAATCGGCAGATTGAATTTTTCCACCAGGGCCGCGATGGTCTTGGTCTCTGGCGTGTCCACCAGGCGCAGTTCTTCAGCCGGTGCGGCGCGGGACGTTTCCCGTGGCACGGCTTCGGCTTTCTCGATGTTCGCCGCGTAGTCGGAACCGTTGCTGAACACGATATCGTCTTCGCCGGACTCGGCCAGCACGTGGAACTCGTGGGAGCCGGCGCCGCCGATGGAGCCGTTGTCCGCTTCAACCGGACGGAACTTCAGGCCCAGGCGCGTGAACACGTTGCAGTAGGCGGTGTGCATGCGGTCGTAGGTGGCCTGCAGGGACGCCTGGTCGGCGTGGAACGAGTAGGCGTCTTTCATGATGAATTCGCGGCCGCGCATCAAACCGAAGCGTGGGCGAATTTCGTCACGGAACTTGGTCTGGATCTGATACAGGTTCAACGGCAGCTGCTTGTAGCTGCTCAACTCGTTGCGCATCAGGTCAGTGATCACTTCTTCATGGGTCGGGCCGGCGCAGAAATCGCGGCCATGACGGTCCTTGAAGCGCAGCAACTCAGGGCCGTACTCTTCCCAGCGCCCGGATTCCTGCCACAGCTCAGCCGGTTGGGTGCTCGGCATCAACACTTCCAGAGAGCCGGCGGCGTTCATTTCTTCGCGAACGATGGCTTCGACCTTGCGCATCACCTTCAAGCCCATGGGCAGCCAGGTGTACAGGCCGGAGGCCAGTTTGCGGATCATGCCGGCGCGCAGCATCAGCTGATGGCTGATCACAACCGCGTCGGAAGGCGTTTCTTTCTGTGTGGCGAGCAAATATTGACTGGTACGCATGGTAGGCCGTTGTCGGTTGCTTGGACTTGAAATGACTTGGGATTGTACGGGCGGTTGTCGCTGGAGTACAGGCGTGAGGTCGTGGCGGTGTTTCTGGTGGAGTAGAGCGTGTGTGGGAGCTGGCTTGCTATGGAGAGGGCGCTTGCTGTGGCGAGGGAGCTTGCTTCCGTTTGACTGCGCAGCAGTCACCGGCATTTTGGGGGCGCTTCGCACCCCAGCGCAAGCAAGCTTGCTCGCCACAACCAGCCAGCTCCCACATTGGCTGAGGTGGGTCAGTCTTCTGCGGGAGGATTCAACCGCGCCCGTCGGCTTTCCTGAAACCAGTGCAGCGCAATCAGGAACAGCGTCGGCACACCCAGCAGGCAAGTGATGATGAAGAAGTTGTGATAACCGAACTTCTCTACCATCACGCCCGAGTAGCCACCAATCAGGCGCGGCAGCAACAGCATGATCGAGCTGAGCAGCGCGTATTGGGTGGCGGAGAACTTGAGGTTGGTCAGGCTCGACAGGTAGGCGACAAACGCCGAAGTGGCCAGGCCCGAACTGAAGTTATCCAGGGAGATGGTGAAGATCAGCATCTGCAGGTCCGGGCCCATGTCGGCAAGCATCACGAACAGCAGGTTGGTGGCCGCCGAGGCAATGCCGCCGATAAACAGGATCGGCAAGATGCCGAAGCGCACAATCAACAGGCCGCCCATACCGGCGCCGAGCAGGGTCATGATCAGGCCGAAGATCTTGCTGACCCCGGCGATCTGGTCCTTGGTAAAGCCCTGGTCGATGTAGAACACGTTGGCCATCACGCCCATTACCGTGTCGGACATGCGATAGGTCGCAATCAGCCCGAGCAGCAGCAGCGCCTGCCAGCGATACCGCAGGATAAAGTCGTTGACCGGCGTCAGCACCGGTGCCAAACCCCGGCGGCCCATGGCCGAGAGGCACAGGGTAGTGAGGATGATGTACAGGATGGCGCGCAGGAACGCGCGATCTTCCATCAGCAGCTCCCACAGGCTCACGCCGTGGAACAGCACGCTGGCGAAATCGGTGTTGTACAACTGGGTGAACATCGCCGGGACCGACACCAACAGCACGATCAGCACAAAGACCGAGACAAGCTGATGCGCAAAGCTGTAGCGCCCGGCCTGCAATTGGGTGCGCAGTGGCACATCGGGTTCACGCATGAAGAAGGTGGTCAGCAGTGCCGGGATCATCAGCACGCCGAACAGCACGTAAGTACCGGTCCAGGCCGAGTGTTTATAGTTGAAGCCGGTGGAACCGAAACCTTCGGCAAAGAACAGCGCGCCGGCGGTGGCCAGCAGTGCGGCGATGCGATAGCCGGACATATAGCTGGCAGCCAGCGCGGCCTGGCGGCTGTCGTCGGCTATTTCCAGGCGATAGGCGTCTACCGCAATGTCTTGGGTGGCGGAGGCAAAGGCTACGATAACGGCAATGGCGATCAGCCAGGACAAGTGCTTTTGCGGGTCGCAGAAACCCATGCCGATCAACCCGAGGATCACCAGCGTCTGGGCAAGTACCAGCCAGGAGCGACGTCGTCCCAGTTTGCCGAGCAGCGGCAGGCGCCATTGGTCGAGCAGCGGCGACCAGACCCATTTAAACGCATAGGCCAGGCCGATCAGGCTCGCATAGCCGATGGTCTCGCGGGCCACACCGGCCTCGCGCAACCACACAGATAGCGTCGAAAACACCAACATGTAAGGCAAGCCGGCGGCGAAGCCGAGCAACAACAGGACTAACGTCGAAGGGCTGGCATAGGCGGCGAGCGCGGCGCGCCAGGTTTTACGGGGCATGGGCTGGAGTCTGCCTCAGATTTGCGGAAACAAAGCGCGCACTCTAACCGCTGTGCTCTACCGGGCGCCAGCCATGACGCTGAATATCAACGCGATTGTTCAGGATACTGACGCCTTCACTGCGCAAACGCGCACGTTGTTCGTCGCCTGAAGCGCTGCCCACCGGCAGACTTATCCGACCACCGGCACCCAATACCCGATGCCAGGGCAGACGGGTGTCCTCCGGCAGTTGGCTGAGCGTGCGCCCGACCCAGCGGGCAGCGCGGCCCAGGCCGGCCAGGTGCGCCAACTCGCCGTAACTCACCACGCAACCTTCGGGCACTTGCGCCAGGGTCAGGTACAGGGCCGTTCGGCGCATGTCTGCGGGGCTTTGGGGGGCGTCTTCGGGTGAGTGAGGTGTGGGCATCGCCGCGTCTTTATAAAGAGGTGTTTTTGTAAGAAACGTCTGTAATCATGCCGTTGAGAATTGAACTCAATATAAATCCTTGAGTCAGTCCAAGCTATCTAACACGATAACGCCCCTTTTTCGCCATTTTCGAGCCTCGAATTCGCTTATGTTGTCCAGAACCCTGCTCTGCCTTGCTGTTCTCAGCGCCTCCACGCCCCTGCTCGCCGACACCATCTGGTTGAAGAACGGTGACCGCCTGACCGGCAAGATCAAAGTCTTCGACGGTGGCAAATTGCTGATTCAGACCAACTACGCAGGGGCCATCCCGGTGGATTGGAAGCAGGTCAAGACCCTGGAAAGCGACCAGGAACTGCTGGTCAAGCAGGACGCTTACACCGGTGAAAAGGCCAAATCCCTGAAAGCGGCGGAGGATGGCAAGGTCACCCTGACCAATGGCGAAGCGCCGAAAACCGTGGACTTGGCCAGCATCCAGCAGATCATCAAGCCAAAGCCTGTGATCGAAGACCTGGTGTGGAAGGGCAATGTCGACCTGGCGCTGGACTACAAACGCGCCGACAAGGACACCAACGACTACGACATCGACTTCAAGACCACCGCGCGTCACGGCCAGTGGCGGCATACCGCCCAGGGCGAATACAACCGCGAGTTCCAGGATGACGTGACCACCACCGACAACTGGTCGCTCGAATATGACCTGGACCGCTTCATCACCGAGCATTGGTACTGGCAGGGCCGCCTGACCTACAAGCGTGACAAGGTTGAAGACCTGTCCCGCCAGCGCACCGTCGGTACTGGCCCTGGCTACCAGTTCTGGGACGATGAGCTGGGCGCGTTCTCCCTCGGCTCGCTGGTCAACCGCACCGATTACCAGTATTCGGACGATCGCAAGAGCAACTTCTATTCCCTGGCCATGAAGTGGAGCTACAACCGCTACTTGGTGGGCAAGACCGTGGAATTCTTCACCAACGGTGAAGTGGGCAAGCCGCTGGCCGGGCCGTCCGATTACTCCCTGGATGCGGAAATGGGCCTGCGCTACAAAGTCACCGAGTGGGCGTCGCTCAACCTCAAGGCCGAGCGCGACATCATTAATGGCGAATCGCAAAGCAGCTTGGACAAGACCCGTTACACCGCAGGCTTCGGCGTCGCCTGGTAAAGCAGCCCGGTAAAACCAGCAACGGACACTCTGGCAACCCGCGCCGATATTGATTACCTTGTGTTGAGATTCATTCCCATAGACGCCATAGGCTGTGGGCGGCTGAACACCCGAGGAGTCATACCGTGAGCACGCAGGTTGCCAAGAACGCCCGAGAGCTGTTGCTCAAGGAATACCGTGGAGCGCTCTCCACATTGTCCAAAGCCATGCCGGGTTTTCCCTTCGGCTCAGTGGTGCCGTACTGCCTCGACGCGCAGGGCCAGCCGATCATCCTGATCAGCCGCATCGCCCAGCACACCCACAACCTGCAGAAAGACCCCAAGTGCTCGCTGCTGGTGGGTGAGCGCGAAGCCGATGACGTGCAAGCGGTAGGGCGCCTGACCTATCTGGCCGAAGCCGAAAAACTTGAGGATGAGGCTGCGATTGAAGCCGCCGCCGAGCGCTATTACCGCTACTTCCCGGATTCGGCCAACTACCACAAGGCCCACGATTTCGACTTCTGGGTGCTCAAACCGGTGCGTCACCGTTACATCGGCGGCTTTGGCGCGATTCACTGGGTCGACCAGCTCACCCTGGCCAACCCGTTTGCGGGCAAAGCCGAGCGCAGCATGATCGAGCACATGAACAGCGACCACACCAAGGCCATCGCCCACTATGTCGAGCTGACCGGCCTGCCGACCACCGAACCTGCGCAACTGGCCGGTATCGACAGCGAAGGCATGCACCTGCGTATCGGCCAGTCCTTGTATTGGCTGCCGTTTGCCGAGCCTTGCAACACGCCGACACAAGTGCGCGAAGCCCTGGTTTCATTGGCTCACGCTGAGGTCTGGCCGAAAAAAGAAGCCGTCAGCGCTTGAATTCACGAAACGGCGACGTCATTTAAGGTGGACTGGCAAGGCATTCTTGCGTTGAGGAACCATTTGATGCGCCCTTTTTTATTGCTCTTTCTGCTGTTCCCGGTGTTGGAGCTGTTCGTATTTGTTCAAGTCAGCAGTGCCATCGGGTTTTTCCCGGCACTGTTGCTGATTATTCTCGGCTCGATGCTCGGCGTCCTGGTGCTGCGCGTCGCCGGCCTGGCCACGGCGCTGCGTGCGCGTGAAAGCCTGAACCGCGGCGAACTGCCTGCTCAGACCATGCTTGAAGGCCTGATGATGGCCTTGGCCGGTGGCCTGTTGATCCTGCCAGGCTTTATCAGCGACGTGGTCGGCATGGTCATGCTGCTGCCGTTCACCCGCAAGCTGCTGGCCGGCAAGATGCGCCAGCGTGCTGAAGAAGCGGCGATCCGCCAGCGTGCCTTCGCCGATGACCTGCAACCCCGTGGCGGCCCGGCGCCACGCCAGCCGTTGGGGCGTGAAGGGGATGTGATCGAAGGCGAGTTCGAACACCGCGACAGCAAATAACCGCATGACCTGCACGGCGCCTTTGGGTGCCGTGCTGCTTTTGCCGCCCGGCATTCGTAAAAAATTTCCGTCGCGGCCTCTTGTAATAAGCTTATGCGCCCTTATGTAACGGTCACCGCAAGGTTTCTGGTGGCGACACCAGACAGACTTCCGCGTCTTGCTTGGCGAGGCGCGACCGGCACCGCCGGAATACAACTTGCCGGTATCGATACCGGCCGATGAAAAACACAATTAGGAGAGATCGACAATGAGCAAGCTTCGTCCTCTGCACGACCGCGTCGTAATCCGTCGCAGCGAAGAAGAAAAGAAAACCGCTGGCGGTATCGTTCTGCCAGGTTCGGCTGCTGAAAAAGCCAACCACGGTGTGATTCTCGCTGCAGGCCCGGGCAAGACGCTGGAAAACGGTCAAGTACGTGAGCTGGCCGTAAAAGTGGGTGACAAGGTTGTTTTCGGCCCTTACTCCGGCAGCAACACTGTGAAAGTCGACGGCGAAGACCTGCTGGTCATGGCTGAGAACGAGATTCTCGCCGTTCTGGAAGACTGATTCCCCGCTCATTTTCCCGTTACTACAAAGTATTTAAGGAATATCGATCATGGCTGCTAAAGAAGTTAAATTCGGCGATTCCGCCCGCAAGAAAATGCTCACCGGTATCAACATCCTGGCCGACGCGGTAAAAGCGACCCTGGGTCCTAAAGGCCGTAACGTGGTTATCGAGAAGAGCTTCGGCGCTCCGACCATCACCAAGGACGGCGTTTCGGTAGCCAAAGAAATCGAACTGGAAGACCGTTTCGAAAACATGGGCGCGCAGCTGGTCAAAGACGTTGCCTCCCGTGCCAACGATGACGCAGGCGACGGCACCACCACCGCTACCGTACTGGCTCAGGCCATCGTCAACGAAGGCTACAAGGCCGTCGCTGCCGGCATGAACCCGATGGACCTCAAGCGCGGCATCGACAAGGCGACCATCGCCATCGTTGCTGAGCTGAAAAAGCTGTCCAAGCCATGCGCCGACACCAAGGCTATCGCTCAGGTAGGCACCATCTCCGCCAACTCCGACAACTCCATCGGCGACATCATTGCCGAAGCCATGGAAAAAGTCGGTAAAGAAGGCGTGATCACCGTTGAAGAAGGCACTGGCCTGGAAAACGAACTGTCGGTTGTAGAAGGCATGCAGTTCGACCGTGGCTACCTGTCCCCGTACTTCGTCAACAAGCCTGAGACCATGGTTGCCGAGCTGGACAGCCCGCTGATCCTGCTGGTCGACAAAAAGATCTCGAACATCCGCGAAATGCTGCCAGTGCTGGAAGCCGTTGCCAAAGCCGGCCGCCCACTGCTGATCGTTTCCGAAGACGTTGAAGGCGAAGCCCTGGCGACTCTGGTTGTGAACAACATGCGTGGCATCGTTAAAGTCGCCGCCGTCAAGGCGCCAGGCTTCGGCGACCGTCGCAAGGCCATGCTGCAGGACATCGCCGTTCTGACCGGCGGTACCGTTATCTCCGAAGAGATCGGCCTGAGCCTGGAAAGCGCCACCCTGGAAAACCTGGGTAGCGCCAAGCGCGTGACCATCTCCAAAGAAAACACCATCATCGTTGACGGTGCTGGCGTTGAGCAGGACATCCAGGCTCGCATCACTCAGATCCGTGCCCAGGTTGCCGAGACTTCGTCCGACTACGACCGTGAAAAACTGCAAGAGCGTCTGGCCAAGCTGTCCGGCGGCGTTGCAGTGATCAAGGTTGGCGCCGGTTCCGAAGTTGAAATGAAAGAGAAGAAAGCCCGCGTTGAAGACGCCCTGCACGCAACCCGTGCAGCCGTTGAAGAAGGCGTGGTACCTGGCGGTGGCGTTGCGCTGATCCGCGCTCTGGAAGCACTGGCTGATCTGACCGGCGACAACGCTGACCAGAACGTCGGTATCGCTGTTCTGCGTCGCGCCGTTGAAGCGCCGCTGCGTCAGATCGCTGCCAACTCCGGCGACGAGCCAAGCGTTGTGGTCAACGAAGTCAAGAACGGCAAAGGTAACTACGGTTACAACGCTGCGACTGGCGAATACGGCGACATGATCGAAATGGGCATCCTGGACCCTACCAAGGTGACTCGTTCCGCGCTGCAAGCAGCGGCCTCGATCGGTAGCCTGATCCTGACTACCGAAGCTGCAATCGCTGACAAGCCAAAGGCTGAAGGCGCAGCTGGCGGCGGTATGCCAGACATGGGCGGCATGGGTGGCATGGGCGGCATGATGTAAGCCAGCCTTACCCAGCTATTAAAAAGCCCCGCCTGCAGTGATGCAGGCGGGGCTTTTTTGTGCAGTATTCAAAATGCAGGAGAACCCATGTGGGAGCTGGCTTGCCTGCGATGGCATCACCTCGGTGCACCAGACATACCGAGTCGCCTGCATCGCGGGCAAGCCCGGCTCCCACATGGCTGCCTGTGTTGATCTCAACCCAATGTACGACGTCGCAACAGCTTCCTGAAGGTCATGCCCCTTGCCAGGGTTACTTGGGCAGCCGGCATAAGTGCCACGGGTTGCGGTGCAGCAGCTTGGTTGAGTGGGCCAGGGACAGGCAGGTGCGTGAGTTTCTCAACGCCGGCGGCTCGGGGCCACCTCCGAGGTGGCGGGGTGAGGAGCGCATCCTGCGCCGTTGGCCGACGTGCCGTATTGGCGGTGTGATCGCCAGCGTGTTTGTCTTCCATCCGTGGTGATGGCTTGTCCGTAACCGCCAGGCGCGAGGCCGACGCATTACCGGGCACGAACACGCCGGCAACGATGCACAGCGACAGCATCAAGGTGGGCAAATGCTTCTTACGGGGATGCATGACAGGGCTCTCCAACCGGGATTCAGTTGGCGAGGTTACGGGCGATGCGCAGGCTGCGCTGTCACAGGCTGTAACAGCGCTACAACCGGCGATACCCTTCAATAAGGACGAACACTGTCACTGTGGCGAGCAGGCTTGCCCTGCGTTGGGTGGCGAAGCCGCCCCAAATCAGGCGACTCGGTGAGCCAGTTATAACGGACTGGGGCTGCTGCGCAGCCCAACGCAGGGCAAGCCTGCTCGCCACGGGTTACTTTTCTCCAGTGCGATTTCTGACTCGACTTACTTGAACGCATCAGCCCAAAGACCTTGAAAGGCATGGCTCTAAAGAGGGCGCAACGGCAGTATCAGGCTCATGCGTGCGCCGCCCAGCGGGCTGCGGGTTACCGACAACTCACCGTGGTGCCACTGGGTTGCGCGCTTGGCCAGCGCCAGGCCGAGGCCGAAGCCACTGGGTTCGTCGCCGCCCATGGCAAGCCGCACAAAAGGCTCGAAAATCTTTTCACGGTTCTCCGCCAATATACCGGGGCCATCATCGTCGACATGCAGCACCAAGTGCTGCTCGCCCTGATAGGTGGCGCTCACGCACACTCGATTACGCGCATAGGTGATGGCGTTGCTCAAGAGGTTGCGCACGATCAAGTGCAGCAGGGCACGGTCGCCGATCAGTTCAAGCTGTGCAGGCTCGGTTTCCAGGCTTAATTGACGGTGGTGCCCATCCAGTAAGGCGAACTCCTGGTGCAGCCAATCACGCAGGTTGATGGGTTCGTGCTGCAAATCGGTCGGCGCGCCGGCCATTCGCGCAAAGGCCAAGCTGGCGCGAACCAGGGCTTCGAGTTCTTCGACATCGGTTTGCAAGCGCTCCTGAAGGCGTGCGCGGGTCGGCGGGTCTTCGCTCTTGCTCAGCAACGTAAGGGCGAAACGCATGCGCGCCAGCGGTGTGCGCAGTTCGTGGGAGACGGCTTGAGAGACTTCGCGATGGCGTTCGCTCATGGCGCTGATGTCCCGCGCATGCTGTTGCAAGGTCAGCAGCAACGGCGTCCATTCCTTGCCCAGGGCGGGCAGCATCACGTTTGGCGTACGTGCCAGCGTGCCCAGGCACGTGTTGAGTGTGGCCAGGTCTTTGTTATGCCGTCGGTACGCACGCAAACCGAGGCCGAGCAACAGCAAAACCGGCAAGCCGGCGACACAGGCGGTCATCCAGAAAATCGGAAATTTCAGCAGGTCCTTGACCTCGGCACTACCCCACATAGGGCCGAATCGGATCACGGTTTCGTCGTCCAGCGGGAAGTAGCTGATGTCTTCGTCGCTGTTCAGTGCCGGCTGCTGGTGTTCGAGCATGACCATGGCTTCGGGCGGCAGTTCGACGTCGTCATAGGGGATCAGCTCTACCGGGTACTGGAAGTGCGCGCGCAGGATGTCCATGCGCGCTTCACGTTTCTCGGCAGGCAAGCCTTTGAGCTGCTCGGCCACCAAATAGCCTGGGCCGGCCATCAAACGCAAAAAACTGTCCTCGCCGACAAACACCGAGGCGTTGGTGCACAGCCACAACAGATAAAGGGTCAAGCTCGTCCAGCCCGCGCCCGCCACGGCCACCATCCAGGGGCGCAGTTTAAACATGCTGGGCCGCCTGGGGGATTTCGACAAACAGGTAGCCTTGGGCCGTGATGGTCTGGATGGTCACCGGGCAGGCCAGGGTCATCAGCTTTTTGCGCAGGCGCGACACACGCATATCAATGGAGCGGTTAAGCCCGTCGTATTCCAGGCCGCGTAAGCTTTGCAGGAGTTTCTCGCGGGTCAGTAACACGCCGCTATGGCGGGCGAAAATCGCCAGCAGTTCGAACTCGGCCACCGAGAATTGCAATGGCGTACCGTCGAGCCAGGCGAAATGGCTATTAAGGTCCAACCGAAACGCACCCCACTGATAAGACGCATTGGGCGCCTGGCGGTGACGACGCAGCAACGAGCGCACCCTGGCCAGCAACAGCAGCGGGTCGACGGGTTTGACCACGTAGTCGTCGGCGCCCACGTCGAATCCGGTTAATTGCTCGGCGTTTTCATCCAGCGCGGTCATCATCAGGATCAGCCCGGGGTAGCTGTCGCGAATCTGGCGGCACAGGGTAAAACCGTCGATGCCCGGCAACATGACATCGAGGATCAACAGTGCCGGTTTTTCATCAAGAATGCGCTGTGCGGCGCGATCACCACGGTGCTCCACGGCGACGGTAAAACCCTCCGCGCGCAGGAACTCGGCCGTCAGCGCGGCCAATGGGCGGTCATCTTCAATCAGCAACAGGGAGTCGGACATGCAAAGGCGCCATCGCCGGAGGATGGCGCAAGTGTCACGCCCTTGCCCTGTGGTAGGCAAGGGCCAGAACGCAGCTGTCAGCGTACGCTGATTGCGGGGGGCACTTCCTTCGGTCCCTTCCAGCTCAGCAATTGTTGGGTGTAGCCATAGCTGGCCGCTTGGTAGTAGGTGATTGCGCGTTGGATCAACGGATCATCACTGCCTACACGCAGCTCCTGGCTTTCACCCAGGGCTTGATCGTGGCGACGCAGGCCTTGGCGTGGGCTTAGAATGGCCAGGTCCTTGCCGTCAAACAGACCCAGATACTGGTAGTTGCCGACTACCACGCGCGGTGGCAACGGGTTGTCCTGCAACAGGTTGCGGCCGAAGAAGGTCGACTCGTAGCTCAGGTTGATCAGGCCCAGCAAGGTCGGCGCAAGGTCGATCTGGCTGGCCAGTTGTGCGCTTTCCCGGGCTTCGATCAGCTTGGGGGCATAGATGAACAGCGGGATCTGGTAGTTGGTGATCGGCAAGTCTTCCTTGCCTGCGCTGCCGGCGGTGTGGTCGGCGACGAACACGAAGATCGTGTTATCGAACCAGGGTTTCTGGCGTGCCGCGTCGAGGAACTCGCCAATAGCGTGGTCGGTGTATTTGACGGCGCCGTCACGGCCTTTACCGGACTTGATATCAATGCGCCCGTCCGGGTAGGTGTAGGGACGGTGGTTGGACGTGGTCATCAGTTGCAGCAGGAAGGGTTGCTGCTTGGCGTAGTCGGCGTCGGCGAGTTTCAGGGTTTGCCGGTAGAGGTCTTCATCAGCCATGCCCCAGGCGTTCTTAAACGAAATTTCCGCTTCCGGCACACTGCTCTGGTCGACGACCCGATAACCGTTGCCGCTGAAAAACGCGTTCATATTGTCGAAGTAACCGCGCCCGCCGTAGACGAACACGCTGTCGTAACCGACGGCACCGAGTTGTTGGCCAAGGCTTGCGAAACCGCTTTCACGGCCAATGCGCTTGACGATCGAGCGGCCGGGCGTGGGTGGAATCGCCAAGGTGATCGCTTCCAGCCCACGGTCAGTGCGGGTGCCGGTGGCATAGAAGTTATTGAAGTACAGGCTTTGTTTACGCAGCGCATCGAGGTTGGGCGTCAGGTTGTTCTCATCGCCATTGCTGCCCATGTATTTGGCGCTGAAGCTTTCGATGGTCACCAGCACGATGTTGGGTTTACGCAATGTGCCTGGGTTGTCGATAGTGCGGCGGATATCCAGCGGGTCTGTGCCGATAAAGTGCGCATTGGGTTCACTGAGTTCTGCGCGCAACTGTTTGGCGACAACTTCGGTTGGCAGGCTTTTGTAGAACTGCGTGTAATCGAGTTCGTTATTGCGAAAGGCGGCAAAAAATTGGTAGGGGCCGTTGCTCGCCAATTCGTTCATGTAGGCATTGCCGCCTTGGGCACGCGGGCTGTTCTGGCTGATCAATTGCACACTCAGACCGGCAGCTACCAACAGGCACAGGGCATTCAGCAAGCGGCCGCGCATGGCTGGGAGCGGGGCGTTCATCGCCGCATTGAACGGCTTGCGCAGGGCAAGGCTCACGACTATCGCCAGCATCGCCAACAAACTGAGCAGCTTGCCGATCGGGTAGGACTCCAGCAGGTTGTTCAACACCTCCTTGGAATACACCAGGTAGTCGACGGCAATGAAGTTGAAGCGCACACCGAATTCATCCCAGAACAACCATTCAGCGACCGCAGTGAACAGCATGGCGAACACGCTGACGGTGAGCACCGCTTGCAGGAACCAGCGATGGCCGCGGCGGCGCCACAACGCGGGCGGGCACAGCAGCAGATACAGGCCCAGCGGCAAGGCGGCATACACCAGGAAGCTCAGGTCATAGAGCAAACCCACGCCAAACACCGGCAGCAAATTGCCACCGACTTCATCCAGATGGGTGATCAGCAGCACGCTGCGGGTCAGCAGGAAAATCACCAGCCAGGTGGCGGTGACGAGCAGCAGAAAGCGCATAGGCGCTGTTTTGAAAAACCCCATGTCCATATTCCTTATATCGATGGGCGCGATGTTCGACCTGACACTGTAATCAGTTTGTGAAGCTATAGTGAAAAACTTGTTGGAATATGTAATTGGTTGAAAACCTTTATCGACGTGACCTCAAGGTCTATCCCTGAGCCACACTTGGCCTTAAGCTGCGCGAGCCAACAAGGCCGTTACCGCGTACGGAGACACTGCCCATGCGAATTCTATTGGTTGAAGACAACCGCGATATTCTGGCCAACCTGGCCGATTACCTGGGGCTAAAAGGCTACACCGTGGACTGCGCGCAGGACGGTTTGTCGGGCCTGCACCTGGCCGCCACCGAGCATTACGACCTGATCGTGCTCGACATCATGCTGCCCGGTATCGATGGCTACACGCTGTGCAAACGTCTGCGTGAAGACGCCCGCCGCGATACGCCGGTGATCATGCTCACCGCCCGCGACCAATTGGATGACCGGCTGCAGGGCTTCAAGTCCGGCGCCGATGACTACCTGCTCAAACCCTTTGCCTTGTCCGAGCTGGCCGCGCGCATCGAAGCCGTTTTGCGCCGTGCCCAGGGCGGCGGGCGCCGTGCCCTGCAAGTCGGTGACTTGAGCTACGACCTTGATACCCTGGAAGTCACCCGCGAAGGGCGCCTGCTCAAGCTCAACCCGGTGGGCCTGAAACTGCTCGCCGTGTTGATGCAAAAAAGCCCGCACGTACTGCGCCGCGAAATCCTCGAAGAAGCCCTGTGGGGCGATGATTGCCCGGACAGCGACAGCCTGCGCAGCCACGTTCACCAATTGCGTCAGGTGATCGATAAGCCGTTCGCCAAGCCGTTGCTGCAAACGGTACACGGTGTGGGTTATCGCCTGGCCGAGGGCCGTGATGGAGTTTAAGCAAAGCCTTGCCCAGCGGATCATCATCGCCTTTGCCTTGATGAGTGCGTTGGTGGCGGGGGCCTTCGCCATGGGCATCATTGCGACCGTGCACCTGGTGGAAGAAAAACTGATTTCGGCCGGCCTGGGCGGCGACCTGCAGCGCCTGTTGCTGATGGACAGTGTCGAGGACTGGAGCCACCGGCCCGAGCCCGACCAGCTGTTTTACTTCAGCGGCGGCCCTGGGGATTTCGAGCTGCCCAAAGACCTTCGGCACCTGGAGCCGGGCTTTCACGAAGTATTCCGCGAATCGCTGTCGTACCACGCCATGGTTGAAGTGGTGGATGGCCGACGGTATGTGTTGCTGCAAGACCAAAGCGATTTCGAAGAGCGCGAGCGCGTGCTGTTTGCCGTGGTGCTGGTGGGCTTTGTGCTCAGCCTCGCACTGGCGGTTTTCCTTGGTTGGGTGCTGGCCCGCAAGGTGATGGCGCCGGTGGTGCGTCTGGCCCGCCAGGTGCGCCATCGTGACCAATTGCTTGGCTTGGCGCCGCCGCTGGCTCCGGACTACGCCGCCGATGAAGTCGGCGAGTTGGCCGTGGCTTTCGACGCCACCCTGGGCCGCCTGCGCGCGGCCTTGTCCCGTGAGCAGCTGTTCACCAGCGATGTCAGCCACGAACTGCGCACGCCGTTGATGGTACTGGCCAGTTCCTGCGAGTTGCTGTTGGAAAACCCGGCTATTGACCCGCGTGGCCGCAACCAAGTGCTGCGAATCGCCCGTGCGTGCGAAGAAATGCGCGAGCTGGTGCAAACCTTCCTCATGCTGGCGCGTGCCAAACACGATGATGCCGCCATGTCGCCGCAGGTCAACGTCACGCAGGTGGCGGAGGACTTACTCGGCATCTGGCGAGGGCCTATCGAGCAAAAGGGCCTTGAGTTGATCTATAACCCGGGCAATCCCCTGGATACCCGCTACAACACCACCTTCTTGCACGCCGTGATGGGCAACTTGCTGCGCAACGCGTTGCACTACACCGAGCAGGGCTTTATCCGCCTCACGCTGGAACCGAGTGGCTTTATCGTCGAAGACTCTGGGGTGGGCATTCCCGAGGACAAGCGTGAAGCGATGTTCGAGCCCTTTGTGCGCGGCAGCGAGAAGCGCGGAGAAGGCCTCGGCCTGGGCTTGTCGCTGGTGCAACGCATCTGCGAGAGCCAGGGCTGGAGCGTCAGCCTGAGTACTATGGAGCCCAATGGCTGCCGTTTCCATGTCGAGTTGAGCCAGGTCAAACCCTGAGTACTTTCCCTGCCGCTATCCTGCGGCAGATACCCCGCTTTTCGGCGAAGATGGCCCCATGCCACTGCTTGTATCTGTAAAGTCTTGAAATGTATGGGGTTGGACAGGACAAGTTTTTCACAGCGGGTTGACCTGTTGATCACAGTTTGCTGCTTAAGGTTGTAAGCATCAGCTACTGGAGATCCGTTGATGTCTACCCCAATCAAGCTCGATTTTTCCGAAAAGTACGACGATCAGCACGCGCAGAATTATTTGCTCAAGCATCAGGACAATCTGGCTCGCCGGCTGTCCCACAAACGCGACGAGCAATTGGCGCGCGGTGCGTTGGCCCTGGCGGGTGAGCCGGGCCTGGTGCTGGACCTGCCTTGCGGTGCCGGGCGGTTCTGGCCATTGTTGGCGGAGAAGCCCAACCGTGTGATTATCGGCGCTGACAATTCGGAGTCGATGTTGAAAGTTGCCACCGTCGCCCAGCCGGCGGAGGTGGTGAAGCGGGTACGGCCTTTGCAAACGTCTGCCTTTGATATCGATTTGCCCGATAACTCGGTCGACAGTATTTTTTGCATGCGCTTGATGCACCACATTGGTGATCCGGTGCACAGGCTGGCAATACTGAAAGAATTTCAGCGGGTTACCCGCGACAGCGTGATTATTTCGTTGTGGGTGGATGGCAATTTCAAGGCGTGGAAACGCAAGCGCGCCGAAGCCAAGCGTCGCAAGAAAGGTGAGCAGGAAGGTTACCAAAACCGGTTTGTGTTACCGGCTGCTACTGTCGAGGCAGAATTTGAGCAGGCCGGTTTCCGGGTCCAGGAATCCCTGGACTTCATGCCGCTCTACGCCATGTGGCGAGTCTATGTATTGCGTAAGAGGTAACAGGATGGCAGTTGAGTGCGTATCAGGCAGTCACGTAGCTCCCGAAGAACGATTTGATTTTTTCTGGCGTCAGCAGGGCGAGTGGGTCGAGGAACCCAACCGCCGACGCGGTGGTGAAAGCGGTGTGCAGCGGGTGGTCAGCCCAAATGGCCGCTTGCTCTACAGCAAGCGTCAGACCGGTCATATCTACCGCAGTTGGCTTCACCCGTTCGGACGCCCGACCGTGTTGCGCGAACGTGACGCCCTCAAAGGCCTGCGTTCGCTGGATGTACGCGTACCGGAACTGGTGTTCTGCGGCGCACGCCGTGACCCCGAGCACCAATGGAAAGCCTTGTTGGTCACGGCGTCCCTGGACGGTTTCGACGAGATCGAAAACTGGTACGCCGCCGGCGGCCGTGAGCAGTACGGCGAGTTGCTCCATGAGCGCATGCTCAAGGAATTGGCGGGCACCCTGGCGCGCATGCACAAGGGCCGCTGGCAACATGGTTGCCTGTACATCAAGCACATTTTTGTACGAGTGACCGGCGAAGGCGACTCGGCCAACGTGGAAGTGGCGCTGCTGGATTTTGAAAAGTGCCGCCAGCGGTTGACCGCTTATCGGGCCGCTTCCCATGACATGCTGCAACTGCGTCGCCATTCGTCGTGGAACAGTACCGACTGGGAAAAACTCAGCTACTTTTACGAGACGGCGTTTGGCAGCGCTATCAAGGGCTTAACTAGATGAAGCTAGAAATAGCACGAGGTGTGTTCCTGGTCGGCGCGTTGGGCATTGCAGCCCTGGCGCTGGCTGTGTGGGAACAACCTCGCACACAGGTGCTCAGTGCGGCGCAGGGTAGCGGGCAATGCCTGCTGCCACGTGTTGCCAAGACGAGTGTGGCGGCCAAGCCGGATCATGACTTGCTGTTGTTCATGTTCGGGATGTCCCAAGGGATGAGGCCGCAGAGTTGAAAGATTCCACACCCCCGACAAAAGGGCCTTGCGATGCGAGGCCCTTTTTTTTCTCAAATTATCAGGTGCAAGTGGTTGTCCCAAAGCCCCGAGGGCAGCTCCAGCGGCTTGGCCACCAACTGCGGCTGGCGGCAATCGTAGAAGCGGCAACGGCCCTGGCCTGAGGTGACGACAAAGCCATCCGCCACAGCGCCTACACCGGCGCAGTCGGGCAACGGTCCGTCCAGGCGCAGCGCACCGCTGTCCATGTCCCAGATAAAAAACCTGTTACCCCGCGGCGCTGTGAGTGCGACCAGACGCAGTTCGCTGTGCACGGCGACGCTGGCGGTGTAATGCCCCATGGCTTGCAGTTGCTCATCGGCCACCGGGAACGCCACGAACGGCTGCCCTGGGCGCTTGATCGCGAGCAACTCGGAGCGCTCCTGGGACGGCCCCATGAACTGCTGCCCGGTGAGGATTGTGCCATCGCTGGCAATCCCCATATGCCGCACGCTGTTCATCTGTTGGTCCAGGGTTTCCTTGCTGATCAGGCTGCCGTCGCGGTGCATCAGCACCAGGCTCGGTTCCATGGCGTTGAGGTTCATCTCCACACGACTTTCGGCTTCGGTGCGAATGCCGCCGTTGGCCACCACCAGGGTTTCGCCGTCGGGCATCCATGACACTTGATGCGGGCCGATGCCATGGGTGGAGATTTCGCCACTGTGCACCAGCCGCTCGCCCTCGAACCTGTACACACCGAGCAGGCCACGGCCGGGGTCGGAGGTGTCGTTCTCGGTGGCGTACAGCCAGTCGCCGCTGTTGTGGATCACCGCGTGGCCATAGAAATGGCGATTGGCATTGGAGGTGATGGTTTGCAGCAGCGTGCCAGTACGCAGGTCGATCAGGTAACTCTCGGTGCCCGGGCGACGGGCGACGAACAGCGCAATCGGCAGTATCGGGTGGTTGATGATGTCATGGCAGCGCTGGCCGACCTGGGTGGCAAACACTTGCGTGCCGTCCAGGCGAAAACCCACGGCATAGTGCTTGCCGTCCGCATCATCGCGTGCCGACAGCAGCAGCGGTGCCTGCTTCTTTTGTTTGAACAGCGTCCAGCCACCCAAAGTGAGTGCACTGAGCAGCACACTGCCAACCGCCAAAGCCTGTCGCCTGAGCATCATCAGTCACCGTCGTTGGCGTTAAAGCCCAGTTGAATGCCCAGCGCCTTGGCCAAATCACCTTCGTGCAGGCGGTGGACCACGTTGAGGCTGTCATAGATGTCATTGAGCTGTTGGCGCCCGGCATCGTCGGCCAGCAATTCGTTGAGCGTGCGCTGGTTGCTGGCGAACAGCTTGAGCGAGGCTGCATAAGCGGCGTCGATCTTGTCGGCCAATGGCTTCTGCTCGGACGGCAGCAGGCCGCGCAGGCCCTTGTTGTCGACGCCGACCCACACGGTCTGCGCCGCCGCCAGGCTGGCTTGCAGGCTTTGCAGGGACGACTGGCTGCGCCAGGCATCGGCCTGGAAGGGTTGCGGGATGCCCTTGGTCTGGCGGCCCATCGGCGTGCCGAGTTTTTTCTTCAAGGTATCCAGTGCGGTGACTTGCACGCGCAGCAGGTCAGCGATGGCTTCGTGGGAATCGGCGTAGCGCTGGTTCGGGAACTTGGTCATCTGCGCGAGCATGCCATCGGTGCTGTTCCAGCTTGCCAGGATCTCTTCGGCCAGGGTTTTCTGACGCTCACCAATGGCCACCAGCAGTGGGCAGTAACGGGCTTTCTGGGCTTCGTCGGCGACGTCGGTCTTGGCGTCGTAGAGGATGTATTCGTAGGCCGACAGGCCTTGCACCACCACGCTGGACTTGGCCAGGGCCGCGCCGTCGATCTGCGGCTGGGCGCTGACCAGTTGTTCGACTTGTCGGCCCACCAGGTTTTTCTTGTCCGGCCAGAACTGCACTTGCCACGAACGGTTGCCCTCGGCCAGCGGGCCGATCAGCAGCGGCTGCAGCTCAGCCCAGGCTTTTTGCGCGTGCAGGAAGTCGGCGCGGGCGGTCTCCAGGCTTTCCTTGCCCTGGCAGTAGGCGAGGGCGCTGACGGCCAGTTGGCGGTCGGCTTCAACCCAGCGGCTGTAGGTGGGCAGGATCACTTGCTTGGCGATGGCCGCCGAGGTCACCGCCTGCGGGTCCTGGGGCGAGCAGGCGCCGAGGGCGAGGGCGGCAAGGCTGGTGAATAGCAACTTGGGACGGAACATGTCGAGCTCCCTACTGTAATTGTGGCAATGCTTATAAAGAGTTCAGGAACGCCAGCAACGCAGCACGCTGCTCGGCATTAAAGGACAACACATGTTGCTGCGCCGCTTGCGCTTCGCCGCCATGCCAAAGCACGGCTTCGAGCAGATTGCGGGCGCGGCCGTCATGCAAAAACTGGGTATGACCACTTACGGCCTGCGTCAGGCCAATGCCCCACAACGGCGGCGTGCGCCAGTCGCGGCCGCCGGCCTTGAACTCGCTGCGGTGGTCGGCCAGGCCTTCGCCCATGTCGTGTAACAACAGGTCGCTGTAAGGGCGAATCACCTGGTTGGCCAGCTCAGGCTCGGCGGCCGTGGCCGCCGTGGTGAACGTCGGCTTATGGCAACCCTGGCAACCGGCCTGGTAGAACAGGTTTTTGCCGGCGAGTACCTGCGGTGTGTTGACGTCACGGCGCGCCGGCACGGCGAGGTTGCGGGTGTAGAACAGCACCAGGCGCAGGATGTTATCGCTGACTTCCGGCTCGCCCTCGGGGCCATTGCCACTGGGCGCCTGTTTGCAGGCGACTTGGGCGGCGGTGCAGTCATCAAAGGGTCTCAGGGACGTGGTGAGGCCCATATCACCAGAAAACGCGTGAACATTTTGTTGATTGAGGTTGGGTTGCCCGGCTTTCCAGCCAAAGCGCCCGAGTACGGTTTGGTGCTGCGCGTCATCCCAGACCCAATTGGCGCGACCAATGAGGGCTTCCTTGTCGGCGGTTTTTGCGTCGGTGTTGCGCAAGATGTCGGCATCGCTGATGGCTTCGAGCAGGCCCAGGCCGATCATCGGTGGCGCAATCCGCGCCGAGAAAAGTGTTTCGGCGTGCATCGGGCCGTAGCCCAGCTGGGTGATTTGCAGATTTGGCTTGCGCAACTCGACCACGCTGCCGTCCTTGAAGGTCACGTTGACGGGCGTGTAGTCGACCCGCACTTTGCCTTCAGGCGCCACGCCTGGCACGGCCATGTCCTGCAGTTGCCCACCGTAGACCGGCTCGGGCACCACGCCGATCTGCTCGATAAGCCTGGCATCGGCGGGCGCAGGCGGGATCGACAGGCGCACCAGCATCGACACCGCATTCGGTGCGTCGGGCAGCGGCGGATGGCCACGGCCGTCCTTGATATGGCAGTTCTGGCAAGCATTGGTGTTGAACAACGGGCCCAGACCGTCACGCGCGGTGGTGGTGGACGGCGCAATCACCCAGGGGCTGCGAAAGAAGCTGTTGCCGACGCTGAAATCCAGGCGACGGGTGGGCGCCAGGTTGGCCGAAGGCAGGGAAAACGCGTTCTGGTCGCGCTTGTTCACCGTCGTCGCGCCGCCCGCTCGTGATTCACCCGGCTCTGCCTTGGTAAACCTGGGGGCGTCGTCGCAGGCGGTCAGGCTCAAGGCCATCAATGCTGCGCACAGACGAAGAGGCGAACGGACCATCGGGTTTCCTGCGACTAAGGCGAAAAAGAGGGTCGCAAAGTCTAACAGGGCAGGGCGGATTGAATAAGAGCAATTATCGTTTGGTGGAATCCGATTCATTCCCGCTAGAATGACCGCACATTTTTTTCTGGAGGTGGCCAATGCAGGCTCTCGACGCTTTGCTCAACCGTGTTTCCGTGCCGCGTCTGCTGGAACCGGCGCCGACCCAGGAGCAGCGCGACGTGCTGTTCGCCGCCGCCATGCGCGCGCCCGACCATGGTCAACTGCGCCCATGGCGCTTTCTCACCGTAGAAGGCGCCGCCCGTGAGCAGATGGGCACGCTGCTGGCCGAAGCCGCACGCCTGCAGGACGCCGACGCGCCGCAAGCCGCTATCGACAAGGCTCAGAATGGGCCGCTGCGTGCGCCGTTGGTGGTGGTGGTGATTGCGCGTCTGCAAGAGCACTTTAAGGTGCCTAAATCCGAGCAACTGCTGGCGGCTGCGTGTGCGGCACACGGTATTTTGCTGGCGGCTTATGCGCAGGGGATCGGGGCGGTGTGGCGCACCGGTGAGTTGTCGTACTCGGCCCATGTGGCCAAAGGCTTGGGGCTGACGGCGGATGAGGAAGTGATTGGCTTCCTCTATTTGGGCACGCCGCAGAACCCGCCGCGTACAGCGGCTAAAGAAGATTTAGCGGCGTTTGTTCAGGCCTGGACTGGCGTCTAATTGTGGGAGCTTCATTGTTTTGAAGATCGGGTTTATACCTTGAACTGATCCATTAACTTCATCTGCTGGGTTGCCAGCGCATTCAGTTGGCTGCTGATGGCCGCTGACTCGGTGGCCTGGCCGGTGAGGGTTTCGGTCACGGTGCGGATCGCCGAAACGTTGCGGTTGACCTCTTCGGCCACGGCGCTCTGTTGTTCGGCGGCGCTGGCGATCTGCAGGTTCATGTCGCTGATCACTGTTACCGCGTCACTGATCTTGCCCAGCGCCTGCACCGCTTGATGGATCTGCCCGGCATTGCTCTGGGCCTGGTGCTGGCTGGAATGCATGGTCGCCACCACGCCACGGGTGCCGCTCTGGATGCGCTCGATCACCAGGCGAATTTCCTCTACTGAGTCCTGGGTACGTTTGGCCAGGTTGCGCACCTCGTCGGCCACTACCGCAAACCCACGCCCGCTTTCCCCTGCGCGTGCGGCTTCGATGGCGGCGTTCAGCGCCAGCAGGTTGGTTTGCTCGGCAATGCTGCGGATCACTTCGAGCACCGAACCAATCTGCTCGCTGTTGACCGCCAACGCTTCCACTTCGGTCACGGCCTTGCTGACTTCTTCGGCCAGGGTAGTGATGTCGCGGGTGCTCTGCTCGATGATCGACATGCCGTCGCGCGCCGATTGGTCCGCGCCACGGGCGGCGCTGGCAGCGTTGGAGGCGCTGTTGGCCACATCATGGGCGGTGGCGCTCATTTCATTGGAGGCAGTGGCCACCTGATCGATTTCGCGGAACTGCACCTGCATGCCTTCGCTGGTCTGGCGGGCAATGGCTGAGGACTGGTCCGCCGTGCCACGCGCTTCAGTGATGCTCTGCTTGATCTGTGCAATGGTCGGTTGCAGCTTGTCGAGGAAGCGGTTGAACCAGTTTGCCAACTCGCCCAGTTCGTCCTTCTTGGCGTAGGTCAGGCGCTGCGTGAGGTCGCCTTCGCCGCTGGCGATGTTCTTGAGCATGGCCGCAACGGTGTTGATCGGGCGGGTCACGCCGGTGGCGGTCAACCAGATCAGCAGCAGGCCGAGCAGGGCCGCGGCGGCGCCGACCAGCAAGGCTTTGAGCGTGCCCGAGGCTTGGGCTTTGTCGAGCACGTCTTGCAGTTTCAAGGTGTCGGCCAGCATCACGTTCTTGGGCAGTTTGATCACAACGCCCCAGGCCTTGGCGTCGGCAATCGGCTTGACCGGGTACACGGCGCGGATCGTGTCATCTTGCTCACGGATCGTGCGTGTATCGTTGGCCAGCAGTTGCACGATTTCCTTGCCTTCCGCGCCGATGGTGTCGATCAGGTTTTTGCCGACTTTGTCCGGCTGGCCGCTGTAGGCCGCAATCAAACCGGTGCTGGACAGAATCTCCAGGTGCGCCGCGCCGTCGAACAGTTCTTTTTGCGCCGCGTCCGTCATCGCCTGCAGCGTATTGAGCGCCAGGTCGATACCGACCACACCAATGACTTTGCCATCAACAATCAGCGGCAGCGAAATAGTGGTCATCAGCACCTGCTTGCCGGCCACTTCATCGGAATACGGGTCGAGCAGGCACACCGAGCGCGTGTCTCGTGGGCAGGTGTACCAGATGTTGTAGGGCGTGCCGCTGAGGTTGAGAGTCGTTTTGGTCAGGTCATCCTCGACCATCACGGTGTTCAGGCCTTCGCCGCCAGCGCGGCTCCAGTAGCTGGAGAAACGGCCTTTTTCATTGGAGACGCGGGTTTTGTCGTTGACGAAGTCGCTGTCTTTGCCATCCAGGCCATTGGGTTCGAATGACAGCCAGATGCCCAGTACCTTGCTGTTGCGCTCAAAGGCGGTTTTGACACTCTGGTTGAGCTCTTCTCGCAATGCGCCGGGCTCCAGCGCTCGTTTGTTGGCGAGGGCACGCAGGTCTTTGACGTGATCGGCCAGCGCGGTGACCACCACGAGGTTTTCGCCAAAGGTTTTCTGTAACTGCACTGCTTGTTCGGCGGCCTTGGCTTGCAGCAGGTGTTGAACGCTTTGGGTGAGCATTCGCGAGCTTGAATCGCTGATCAAATGGTCATTCTGACCGGTCTCGTACAGGTTGATACTGATGATCAGCGCTATCACCCCCAGCAGACAAAGGCCGGACAACAGCACGATTTTCAAGCGGATGGAGAGGGTGTCGAACATAGGTTCACTCGCGATTGGACTCGTTGAAAGGCAAGCAGGGCGAGCCAAGTCCATTCGGCGCTATGTCCGGAACATCGGCGTAACGGGATGTTTCATGAGGGAAAGGCGATGAGCGGTAGGAAAAGGACTACGCGCTGCGTTATACGGGGGCTGCAAGCCGTTCCGGGCGTGACCAGATCCACAGGTTGCCCAGGCTCATGCCGGCAATCGCCAGGTAGATCGGCCAGCCGTGATCGAGCATCACCAACATCAACACGGCGCACAGCAGCATGCTCACGGTGGCGCTGACTTTGGCGCGGCGCGCGATGATCTTGCCATTGCGCCAGTTGAACAGAATCGGTCCGAACAGCCGGTGGTTTTCCAGCCAGGCGCTCAGGCGCGGCGAGCTTTTAGTCGCCGCCCAGGCGGCCAGCAGGATGAATTCGGTGGTGGGCAAACCCGGTATGACAATCGCCACCAACCCAATGCCCAGGCTGACGTAGGCCAGCAGGCCGAAGAGCAGCTGGGCGATTTTTGAGGTGGATTGGGTTTTGCCGGTCATGCTGAAGTTTATCTGTTGAGGGGTTACACATTATTCGAACTGAAATCCGCTCAAATGTGGGAGCTGGCTTGTGTGGGAGCTGGCTTGCCTGCGATAGCATCGACTCGGTCTGACAGGTAGACCGAGGTGAGCGCATCGCAGGCAAGCCAGCTCCCACAACAAGCCAGCTCCCACACAAGCCAGCGCCCATCGTGGCCTGTTACGCCAGTTCAGGGGCGCTAGCGTACGCCTGTTCCAGCAGCACGGTGAAGCGCACAAACGCGTCGATGGCACCTTTTTCTGCCGCGGCTTCTTCTTCGGCGCTGAACGCCAGGCCGTCGAGGGTGCGGGTGAAGCGCTTCCAGCCTTCAGCGCGGCCACCGGCCGGCTCGCCCAAGTGACGGGCACCGAAGGTTTCGCTCAGGCCCAGGCCCACGGCGCGCTTGATCAAGAATGCAGCGCCCAGCTTGGAGCCTTCGGACACGAACAACCAGCCCAGGGCTTCGGCTTTGCTCGGGTTTTTCACGGCGCCGGCAACCGGTGCTGGCACGTCGGTTTCCAGGTCGGCCAGGTCGAGTTTGGCGGCGTCGGCGCGGCAGCGCTCAGCCAGGTCCGGGACGATCTTGATCAGCTCGGGGTCGTTGTACAGCGCCACCAGTTCTGACTGGAACAGGTACTGCGCCACCACAAAACGGGCGAAGTTGGCTGGGGTTTCAAACGGCGCGTGGGCTTTGACCAGCGCGTCGAGCTTGGTGTGTGGCGCGTGGGTGATCTGGTTCAGGCGCTGGGAGCGCAGGTTTGGGCGTTCTGCGGTAGGAGAAGCGGTCATCGAAAAAATCCTTGAGAAGGGGCGCGCCTGGGTGCTCTAAAGAGAGCTGTTATCAACTAGACGAACAAGAAGACGCGGCACAGTAAAAAAACCTCACCTCGCCGCTGATAAAGGGCGGCAAGGTGAGGGCGGCTGTCAGATGTCCCAGATCAGGTTGATCGCGAAGTTGCGACCCGGCTGAGTCAGGCGGTCGAGGTTGGCCGGCGCGGTCACGCCGGCTTCGCCGACGCCGTCGTAGCTGCGCACGTCATCCCAGTTCCAGTACTTCTTGTCGGTGAGGTTGTAGAGGCCGCCGTTGATGGTCACGTCGTTGGTGACTTTGTAGAAACCGGTGAGGTCGACGATGCCAAAGCCTGGGGTCTTGAACGGAGCGCTGGTGCTGCCATCCGGCGCGTGGAAGGTGGTGCTGTCGACACGGTTCTGTTTTTTCACCAGCGTCCAGCTGACCAGCGCGCCGTATTGCTCCTGCTCGTAGCCCAGGCCGAATACGCCTTTAAGCGGGTTGACGCTGTTGAGCGGCTCGCCGTTGTCGTCGTTGCGGCCGTAGGTGTAGCCCACCGAGCCCTGTGTGTAGAGACCTTGTGGCGCTCCGAACGCGTCGAGGTTCAGGCGGCCTTTGGCCTCAACCCCCTTGATGGTGGCGTGCTTGATGTTGTTGGCTTCGAACGTTTGGATGTCGCCGCCGGCGACCGAGGCGTCTTCGTCGATAAAGTCGCGGTACTTGTTGTAGAACACCGCGATGTCGAAGGAGCCTTCATCGAACTGGCCACGAATCCCGGTCTCGATGCCCTTGCTGGTTTCCGGCTTGAGGTTCGGGTTTGGCTCGACGGTGTAGCCCAGGTTGAGGTTTTCAAAACGGCCATACAGCGCTTTGGCCGACGGGGTGCGGAAGCCCTCGGCGTACTGGCCGAACCAGGTGTATTGATCGGTCAGCGCGTAGGTCAGGCCGAATTTTGGCGTGACGCGGTGCCAGGTTTTTTCTTTGTCGCTGACCGGGTAGGCGCCGTTGGGGTTGACGGTGTTGAGGAATTCCTGGGTCAGCTTGGGCTTGAGCCGGGTGTAGTCGTAACGTACGGCGGGCAGGAAGGTCCATTTGTCCCAGCTGATCTGGTCCTGGGCGAACAGCGAGTAAGTGTTGATGGTCGGGTCCGGGAAGTCGCTGGACTTTTTCACGCTGTCGCCGGCAGACGGGCTGGGCGCGCCGATCGCCGTGCAACCTGAGCCGACGGCGAGGCAGTAGGCCGAGCCTTCGCGCGAACCGCTGACTTTCTGCTGCTTGAGGGTGGTGCCGTAAGTCACTTGGTGATCGGTTTCACCGAGGCTGAACGCCTTGTCCAGCTGTGCGTCGAAGACCCACTGTTTTTCTTCGTACAGGGTGTCGCGGGTGCGCATGACGCGGCGCGATGGCTGGTAGATTTCAGCGGTGCTCTGGTCAGTCTTGGCAATCTGGTAGTTGAGGCTGGTCTTGATCTGATCGGCTATCGGCGAGTCGAGGGCAAAGCGGTTTTCGATGCCGAAGCGTTCACGGGTGATGGTGTCGTTACCCGAACGCCCACGGTAGAAATTAAAGCCACGCCCGCCGACGAAGGGGCCGCCCACGGCGTTCTTCAGATTGACGTCGCGATCATCCTTGAACTTCTCGTAGGTCAATCCCAGCCGATTGTCATCGCCATAATTCCAACCCATTTTCGCCAGGATATTGGTGGTGCGCGCATCTTCCGGGTTAGCGCCGGTACGGGCCAGGCCTGTGGCGTTGTTGCCGTCGTAGGACTCCATTTCATGGCCATTGCGCTGGCTCAGGTGCAGCAAACCGTCGAAGTCCTGCACGCGGCCGGCGACGGTGCCGGAGGTCAGCCAGCTGTCGTCGGCGGAGCTGTAGCCGGTTTTGAGGCGGGCGCCGACGTCCTGGCCGGGCTTGATGATATCGTCCGGGTCGAGGGTGAAGTAGCTCACCGCGCCGCCGATGGCGCTGCTGCCGTACAGGGCCGAGGCTGGGCCGCGCAGGATCTCGACGCGCTTGACGATTTCCGGGTCGACATAGTTACGGCGGGTTTTGGCGTACGGGCCGTTGAAGAAGTTGTCCGGCACTTCCACGCCGTCCACTTGAGTGAGGATGCGGTCGCCGTCGATGCCGCGAATGTTGTAGCCGGCGTTGCTGGCGCGGGTGCCTGCGCCGCCGACCGACACGTTGGGCTCGTAACGCACCAGTTCACGGATGGTATTCACGTTCTGGCGGTCCAGCTCCTCACGCGCATGCACAGTAACGGTGCTTGGCACGCTGTTGACGTCCTGCTCACTGCGGGTGGCGCTGATGGTCACCTGCTGCAGATTGAGCGTGCTGCCCGCTGGGCGCTTTTCCAGCACGATGTTGTTATTGCCCAGTTTGCGGTAGCTCAGGTTGGTGCCCAGCAACAACCGGTCCAGGGCTTTTTCCGGCGAGAGTGCGCCGCGCACGCCGGGGGACGACACACCCTGGCCAAGCTCTGCCGGCAGGCCGACTTGCCAGCCGGTAACGCTGGTAAAGGCATTCAACGCCGACACCAAGGGCTGCTGTTCGATACTGAAACTGTAATTGCCGTGGCTGCGCGCGGCCGGTTCGGCGGCAGTGGCGGCCATCACCGGCGCGCTGGCCAGCAGGATGGCGGCGGTGAGCAAGGACAGAACGGGCGAAGAGGACCGGCGGTTGAAACGAGAGGACATCGAGAGCGCTCCGGGGATACGAATCTTATAGTTGCGAGCTGATCAAATAGGAATCAGTTGCATTGGCTATAACGAGACGAACCGCCGGTTACTATCGAGTAAAAATAATTCTCATTTAGTTCAAGATGACCAGCGCCGGGTACTCCGAGAGCTTGGCCGAGGTGATGTGCGCCAGAGAGCGCACCACATCCAGCGGTTGGTCGAGGCGGTAATTGCCGGTGACGGCCACGCTTGCGAGCTGGTCGTTGGTGTTGACGATCCAGCCGGGGTAATAGCGACGCAACTCGGCGAGCACTTCGCTCATCGGGCAGTTTTCGAATACCAGGCGGCCCTGGACCCACGCCAAGTCTTTACTCGCATCCAGTTTGGCCGGTTGGCCGAAGCCTTTGGGGCCGATGCGGATACTCTCTCCGGCGCTCAAGCGCACGCGGGCATCGTCAAAGGTGTTGCTCAAGTCCACATCGCCGCGCTGCACCTGCACCTGGGCTTCGCCATTGAGGTAGCGCACGGCGAAGTCGGTGTCGCGCACGCTGGCGCGCACGGGGCCGGCGTCAATCTCCAGCGGCAGGCCACGGCTGGGCGCCACCTCAAAGAAAGCTTCGCCCTGGAACAGTCGGGCGACGCGCTGGTGGTCCTTGATGCTGCTGGAAAACGCCGAATTGGTGTTCAGTAACACTTTGGAGCCGTCATCCAATTGCAGGCGCTGGCGTTCACCGACCACGGTGAGGTGGTCGGCCTGCAGTCGCACGGGCAGGTTGCTGAAGCTGAACAGACCGATCAGCAGCACAGCGGCGGTGGCCAGGGGTTTCCAATGCGGCTTGATACGCCGCCACGCGCTGGGTTTGCGCGGCACTGCCAAGGCCACGGCGGCGCTGCGAACCGGCGCGCCGCCCCAGGCGGCCTGGGCCTTGCTGAAGGCGAGCAGGTGCGCCGGGTCGCTGGCCAGCCAGGCATCGAACTCGGCTTGCTGCCCGGGTTGCGGGCATTGCAAGGCAATCAGCCAATCGAGGGCTTGGTCCATGGCCGTGTCTTGCAGCACCTCATGAGCCAGCTCATGGGGGCGCAGCTTATTCGGGTCCGTCACGGTGTTCCTCGGGTCTTCGCCACGTTCTATTCATCGTTCCTACAGCCTGGGTCGACACCTCTGTCGGGTGAAGCTTAAGGCTGATCCAGCCGTTCGGCCACTCCTACACAGATAGCCATGATCAATTTCAGTTCCTTTTGCACCGTGCTCAAGGACACTTGCAACTGATCGGCAATCTCCTGGTAGCTGCAACCGTGCAGGCGGCTGAGGATGAAAATCTGCTGCTGGCGCGCGCTCAACTGGCCGAGGCTGACGCTCAGGTGTTCGAGCAATTGCTCGGCCTGGGTGGCGTCCTCGGGCGTGCTGATCGGCGCGGCGACGCTCTGCAGTACGTCCAGCGGCACATCTTCTTGCAGTGTGCGGGCCTGGATGCGGCGCGAGCGCAGATGGTCCAGCGCCAGGTTGCGCGCGGTTTGATAGACGAAGGGTTCAAGGTGATCGATCGGCCGCTCGCTGAGCGCCCGCGTGACGCGCAGGTAGGTTTCCTGCAACAGGTCTTCGGCGGTGCTGTGGTTATTCACCATCCGCTGCAGAGTGCGTAGCAGAATCACCCGTTGGGTGAGAAAGACTTGGTTGAAGCGAGATTGGCTCACAGTGATACCAGACCGGTTTGCAGTTAATGATAATGCTTATCATCAACTCAAATGGCAAGTGGCACTTTGAGATGCTGCGTCGACTCCTGTGGGAGCTGGCTTGTGTGGGAGCTGGCTTGCCTGCGATGCAGGCGCCCTGGTCTTTCAGACAGACCGCAGTGATGCTATCGCAGGCAAGCCAGCTCCCACACAAGCCAGTCCACACAATGGAATAACCGGGTCGGTTTACTCGGCGTTGCACAGTGCCAGGCAGTTATCCAGCATACGGTTGGAGAAGCCCCATTCGTTGTCATACCACGCCAGCACTTTGAGCAACTTGCCACTGACCTTGGTGTGATTGGCATCGAAAATCGACGACAGCGGGTTATGGTTAAAGTCGCTCGAAACCAGCGGCAGGGTGTTGTAGCCGAGGATTTTCGAATGCTGGCTGGCTTCTTTCAGCAGTGCGTTGACTTGCTCGGCCGTGGCTTCTTTTTTCAGCGTCACGGTGAGGTCCACCAGCGACACGTTGATCACCGGCACACGCACGGCCATGCCGGTCAGCTTGCCTGCCAGTTCCGGCAGTACCAGGCCGACCGCTTCAGCGGCGCCGGTCTTGCTCGGGATCATGTTCTGGGTGGCCGAACGCGCGCGGTACGGGTCGGTGTGGTACACGTCGGTGAGGTTCTGGTCATTGGTGTAAGCGTGAATGGTGGTCATCAGGCCGCTTTCGATGCCCAGCTCGCGATGCAGCACCTGAGCCACAGGTGCCAGGCAGTTGGTGGTGCACGACGCGTTGGAGATGATCTGGTGCGATTGACGCAAAATGTCATGGTTTACCCCGTAAACCACGGTGGCGTCCGCGCCTTTGGCCGGGGCCGAGATGATCACCTTGCGGGCGCCGGCGGTAATATGAGCGGCAGCCTTGTCGCGGTCGGTGAACAGACCGGTGCATTCGAACACTACGTCGATCTTGTGCGCAGCCCATGGCAGGTCGGCCGGGTTGCGAATGGCACTGACGGCAATCCGGTCACCATTGACGGTCAGGCTTTCCTGATCGTGGGCGACCTCTGCGTCGAAAGTGCCGTGCACGGTGTCGTATTTGAGCAGGTGGGCATTGATCGAGCTGTCGCCCAGATCATTGATGGCGACGATCTGCAAATCCTGGCGGTAGCCTTGGGTATACAGTGCGCGCAGGACATTACGGCCGATACGGCCAAAACCATTGATTGCGATACGAAGAGTCATTGGAAAGTGCCTGTCGTCGATTTGTTGTAAGAATTACAAGATTATTCGCATAAAAATAGAAAACAAGCCTTTTTAGTGGCAATATTTTGTTCAATCTACAACGAGTGACCTGAATCAACTGGTCCGATGATTCAAACGACACCCTGCCATCCCATGAGCTGCGGGCGTTTGATCAGCATAGACTCTCAGGTCGCCACATCCGTTAGCCTGGAGTTCTATACATGCATCCCCGCGTTCTTGAGGTCACCGAACGGCTTATCGCCCGCAGTCGTGCAACCCGCGAGGCTTACCTTGCGCTCATTCGTGGCGCGGCCAGCGACGGCCCGATGCGCGGCAAGCTGCAATGCGCCAACTTTGCCCACGGCGTGGCGGGTTGCGGCACTGAAGATAAAAATAGTCTGCGCATGATGAATGCCGCCAACGTGGCAATTGTTTCGTCATATAACGACATGCTCTCGGCGCACCAGCCGTACGAACATTTCCCGGAACAGATCAAGAAAGCCCTGCGCGAAGTCGGCTCGGTCGGCCAGTTCGCCGGTGGCACGCCCGCCATGTGCGACGGCGTGACCCAAGGCGAGCCTGGCATGGAGCTAAGCTTGCTCAGCCGCGAAGTCATCGCCATGTCGACGGCGGTAGCGCTGTCCCACAACATGTTCGATGCCGCGCTGATGCTGGGCATCTGCGACAAGATTGTGCCGGGCCTGATGATGGGGGCGCTGCGCTACGGCCACCTGCCGATGATCTTCGTGCCGGGCGGCCCTATGCCATCGGGCATCTCCAACAAGCAGAAAGCCGACGTGCGCCAGCGTTATGCCGAAGGCAAGGCTACCCGTGAGGAACTGCTGGAATCGGAGATGAAGTCCTACCACAGCCCCGGCACCTGCACCTTTTACGGCACCGCCAACACCAACCAGTTGTTGATGGAAGTGATGGGCCTGCACCTGCCGGGCGCTTCGTTCGTCAACCCGTACACGCCGCTGCGTGACGCGCTGACCCGTGAGGCCGCGCACCAGGTCACGCGCCTGACCAAAGCCAGTGGCGACTTCACGCCGATTGGCGAGATCGTCGACGAGAAGTCCATCGTCAACTCCATCGTCGCCCTAAACGCTACGGGCGGTTCTACCAACCACACCCTGCACATGCCGGCTATCGCCATGTCGGCGGGCATCATCCTCACCTGGCAGGACATGGCCGACCTCTCCGAAGTGGTGCCGACCCTGTCCCACGTTTATCCAAACGGCAAGGCCGACATCAACCACTTCCAGGCAGCGGGCGGCATGTCGTTCCTGATCCGCGAACTGCTCGAAGCCGGCTTGCTCCATGAGGATGTGAACACCGTGGCGGGCAAGGGCTTGAGCCGTTACACCCAGGAACCGTTCCTGGTCGACGGCGAGCTGATCTGGCGCGACGGCCCGATCGAAAGCCTCGACGAAACCATCCTGCGCCCCGTAGCCCGTGCGTTCTCGCCGGAAGGCGGCTTGCGCGTGATGGAAGGCAACCTCGGGCGTGGTGTGATGAAGGTTTCGGCCGTGGCGCCGGAGCATCAGATCGTCGAAGCACCGGCCGTGGTGTTCCAGGATCAGCAGGATCTGGCCGATGCATTCAAGGCCGGCCAGCTGGAAAAAGACTTTGTCGCGGTGATGCGCTTCCAGGGGCCGCGCTCCAACGGTATGCCGGAACTGCACAAGATGACACCGTTCCTCGGTGTGTTGCAGGACCGTGGCTTCAAAGTTGCGTTGGTAACAGACGGGCGTATGTCTGGCGCGTCGGGTAAGATCCCCGCCGCGATTCACGTCAACCCCGAAGCCCAGAGCGGCGGGCCGCTGGCGCGGGTCAAGGATGGCGATATCATTCGCGTCGATGGCGTGAAGGGCACCCTGGAGCTTAAGGTGAACGCCGAAGAATTTGCAGCGCGCACGCCTGCCACGGGCCTGTTGGGCAACAACGTGGGGGCCGGTCGCGAGCTGTTTGCATTTATGCGCTTGGCCGCAAGCTCCGCAGAGCAGGGCGCCAGCGCCTTTACCTCTGCCTTGGAGACGCTTAAGTGAAGCTTGCGCTGGTCGGTGACATTGGTGGTACCAACGCCCGTTTTGCGTTGTGGCGGGATCAGGAGCTGCATTCGATCCGCGTGCATGCCACGGCGGACCACCACAGCCCTGAGGAA
This sequence comes from Pseudomonas sp. PA-6-3C, assembly GCF_021605825.1. Lineage (NCBI taxonomy): Bacteria > Pseudomonadati > Pseudomonadota > Gammaproteobacteria > Pseudomonadales > Pseudomonadaceae > Pseudomonas > Pseudomonas sp. PA-6-3C. The sequence goes on along the minus strand of NZ_WKDV01000004.1, from coordinate 92,625 downwards.
GCCATCAAGGTTTACCTCAAGGAGGAAGGCCTGGAAATCGGGGACATCGGCGCGGTGTGCCTGTCAGTCGCGGGGCCGGTGAGTGGCGATGAATTTAAATTCACCAACAATCACTGGCGGCTGAGCAAAACTGCGTTTTGCAAAACCCTGCAGGTCGATGAGCTGCTGCTGGTCAATGACTTCACGGCCATGGCCCTGGGCATGACGCGGCTCAAACCCGATGAATTCCGTGTGGTCTGCCAAGGCACGCCGGAGCCGTTACGCCCAGCCGTGGTGATCGGCCCGGGCACTGGCCTGGGTGTGGGCACCTTGCTGGATTTGGGCGAAGGCCGTTACGCGGCGTTGCCAGGGGAGGGTGGCCATGTCGACCTGCCGCTGAGCAGCCCGCGTGAAACCCAGTTGTGGCAGCACATTCACAGCGAGATCGGGCATGTGAGCGCCGAGACCGCGCTGAGCGGCGGCGGCCTGCCCCGTGTGTACCGCGCCATTTGTGCGGTCGACGGGCACACGCCGGTGCTGGACACGCCCGAAGCCATCACGGCAGCGGGCCTGGCCGGCGACCCGGTGGCCATGGAAGTGTTGAACCAGTTCAGCATCTGGCTGGGCCGTGTGGCCGGTAACAACGTGCTGACCACCGGTGGGCGTGGTGGTGTGTACATCGTGGGCGGGGTGATTCCGAGGTTTGCCGACTTCTTTATCAACAGCGGTTTTGCCAAGAGTTTCAGCGACAAAGGCTGCATGAGCGACTATTTCAAAGGCATTCCGGTGTGGTTGGTGACGGCGCCGTATTCCGGGTTGACCGGGGCCGGTGTTGCGCTTGAGCAGGCTTTTGCGTAGGGGCTGATGGCCTCATCGCAGGCAAGCCAGCTCCCACAGTTGACCGGGTTCCAACCTTGGAATGCAGTCAACTGTGGGAGCTGGCTTGCCTGCGATAGGGCCTCAAACGCAACAAATGATTTAAGCTTGGCCATAACAACAAGGAGGACCCCGTGAGCGTAATCAGTAAATCGATTCTCCTCGTCGACGACGATCAGGAAATCCGCGAATTGCTGCAGACCTACCTCAGTCGCGCCGGCTTCCAGGTACGTGGCGTACCGGATGGCGCGGGGTTCCGCCAGGCGATGAACGAGGCGCCGTGCGACCTGGTCATCCTCGATGTGATGTTGCCGGACGAAGACGGTTTCAGCCTTTGCCGCTGGATTCGCCAGCACCCGCGCCAGGCGCAGGTGCCGATCATCATGCTGACCGCAAGTTCCGATGAAGCCGACCGTGTGATCGGCCTGGAGCTGGGGGCCGACGACTACATCGGCAAACCCTTCAGCCCGCGCGAGCTGCAAGCGCGGATCAAAGCATTGTTGCGTCGCGCCCAGTTTGGCCAGGAGCGCACGGGTGGCGGCGACGTTCTGGTGTTCGATGAGTGGCGCCTGGACATGATCAGCCATCGCCTGTTTCACGTGGACGGCGAAGAGGTAATCCTCTCCGGCGCCGACTTTGCCTTGCTCAAGTTGTTTCTTGATCACCCCCAACAGATTCTCGACCGCGACACCATTGGCAACGCCACCCGTGGCCGCGACCTGATGCCGTTGGACCGTATCGTCGACATGGCCGTCAGCCGCCTGCGCCAACGCCTGCGCGATACCGAAAAACCTCCAAGGCTGATCCGCACCGTGCGTGGCAGCGGTTATCAACTGGCAGCCAGCGTGGTTGCCGGCAATGCCCACTGAGCCGCTGACCGAGCGCCGCCGGCGTTTTCCGGTGCCGCGTTCGCTGCTTGGGCGCATGTTGCTGCTGACCTTGCTTGTGGTGCTGTTTGCCCAGGCGCTGTCCAGCGTGATCTGGGTTTCGCAACTGCGCGCCACCCAGCTCGAAGGCCTGGTGACCAGTGCGCGCAGCCTGGCGCATTCGATGACGGCCAGCGTGAGTTACTTCCGCTCGCTGCCGGTTGCCTACCGCCCGTTGGTGCTCGACCAACTGCGCAGCATGGGCGGCACGCGGTTTGTGGTGACCCTCAACGACCGCCCATTGGACATGCAGATTCTGCCGCAGACCCCGCGCAAGCAGGCGGTGCTGCAAGCCGTGGACGAAGTGCTGCGCCAGACCCTGGGCAGCGACGTGCATATCTCGGTGGAGTTCGTCAGCGCCGAGGACCTGCGTATTTTCAACGCGGGCCTCAAACTCGATGAACTGCCGCGTTCCTGGGCGCATTATGCCCTGACCCTGGAGCCGGTGAACCCGCCGGTGCTGGTCACGCAAATCCAGCTGGCACCCGGCGAATGGCTGTACATCGCCTCGCTGCTGCCCGAGCCGTACACCAGTTTGGAAGAACAAGGCCTGCCGTCGCAGCAAGTGTGGTTTATCGTGCTGACCAGCGGTTTCCTGTTGCTGTTTATCGGCCTGCTGGTGCACTGGCAAAGCCGGCCGCTCAAGCGCCTGGCCCGTGCAGCGCGGGACATGTCCCTGGGCGCCGATGTGGAACCGGTGGCCGAAGGCGGTGGCAGCGAAGTGGTGGAAGTGGGCCGTGCGTTTAACGCCATGCGCGAGCGCATCAGCCGTTACCTCACCGAGCGCAGCCAACTGTTCAGCGCAATTTCCCACGATTTGCGCACGCCGATCACGCGTCTGCGCTTGCGCGTGGAGTTGCTGGAAGACGAAAACCTGCAAGCCAAATTCGGTCGTGACCTGGATGAGTTGGAGTTGCTGGTCAAGGGGGCACTGCAATGCGTCAAAGACACCGACATCCACGAGAACATCGAGCCGGTCGACCTTAACCACGTGCTTGATTGCCTGGTGGAACCGTACCTGGCGCCGAACGGTAACGGCCGTATCACCCAGCACGGACGGGCGCTGACCCCTTATCCGGGCAAACCGCTGGCGCTCAAGCGCTGCATCGGCAACCTGATCGACAATGCCTTGAAGTACGGGCAGAACGCGCATTTGCATATCGAGGACGATGGCGTGGAGTTCATCCTGCATGTGGATGACGAAGGCCCGGGCGTGCCGGAGCAGCGTTTGGAACAGGTCTTCGAACCGCACTTTCGCCTGGCTGGCCAGCAGCAAGGTTATGGCTTGGGTCTGGGCATCGCGCGCAACATTGCCCACAGCCATGGTGGGGAAGTGAGTTTGCAGAATTTGCGCGAAGGCGGGTTGCGGGTGACCTTACAACTGCCGCGAACCCTGGACTAATGTGGGAGCTGGCTTGCCTGCGATGCAGGCACCCTGTTCTTTCAGTCAGACCGCGGTGATGCTATCGCAGGCAAGCCAGCTCCCACACAAGCCCGCTCCCACATTTTGATCCCGGTTGAGTCAGATACTTTGGCGCAGCCGGGCCAAATCCCGCAGCGGCGGTGCCCCGAACAACCGGCTGTATTCCCGGCTGAACTGCGACGGGCTCTCATACCCTACCCGATACCCCGCTGCCGACGCCTCCAGCCCTTCGGCAATCATCAATCGCCGCGCTTCCTGCAACCGTAACTGCTTCTGGTATTGCAGCGGACTCATCGCCGTAATCGCCTTGAAGCGATGGTGCAAGGTCGAAACACTGAGGTTCACTTCCCTGGCCAGGTCATCAATGCGCAGCGGTTGTTCGAAGTTCCCGTTCAACCATTTGATGGCCTGACTCACGCGATGGCTCTGACTGTTGGCCACGGCGATTTCATACAGCCGATAACCCTGCGGGCCACGTAACAACCGATAGAGAATCTCGCGATTGATGAGTGGCGCGAGCATGGCGATGTCTTTCGGTGTGTCCAGCAGGCGCGCCAGGCGCAACACGGCGTCGAGCAGTTGGTTGTCGATGCGGTCAACGTACATGCCACGCGATGTCGGCCTGGAGGGCACGCCCATCGGGCCTGCCTCGGCGATCAATGCGGTGAGCTGGGCCGGGTCGATATTGATGCGCACCGACAGGTTGGGGTCTTGCGGTGTGGCGTCGATGATCCGCCCGGCGACCGGCATCGCCACCGAAAACACCAGATAATTGAGCGGGTCGTAGGCAAAGATCTCGTCGGCCAGGCGCACTTCCTTGCTGCCGCTGGCCAGAATGCACAGGGCGGGTTCGACCAGCACCGGCATGAAATCGCGCGGGGTGTTGTGGCGGTTCAGATACAGCGAGGTAATTGCCGTGCCGTAGGAGCCATCTTCCCAGGTATGACGGTGAACAATGCTGGCCAGCTCGGCGCGTTGTTTTTCCATCTCGGCATCGAGGGGCATTGGCTTGGTTTCGGGCGACGACATGGAGCGTCCTCTACTGACTGCTTTGATGGGCCCAGCTTAGCGGCGGCTTTTCAAAAGGTGTTACTTCGATTCTGCACAATCCTTGCCTGATCCTGCGATAAGGCGTGAATCAGGCAAGTGCAGGGCCTGTCATGTGCCTGAAACACTGAGTGTGCGGTTGGAATAAATCCCTGGGGCCAGACGTCTTATCTACGCTTCTCGCAGGATTGTGCAATAAGCCTGCAGGAATCGACTAACTGCGCCCATCTTCGCGCCGCTATCTTTGATCCTGTGGCAACACGCCCTCACAGTGCTTGCCGAGCATCACTTCTCAACGGGAGAGTCGAACATGTCCACCCCCATTCCCGCGAGCCATATGGCCTTTATCCGTGCCCGTACCGGGTGCAGCACCGAACTCGGTGCACGCTTGAGCAGTTTGATCGAACCGGGCCGTCAGGCTCAGGGTTGCCTGCAATTCTCGTTGCAGCATTCCCAGGTCGATCCCGATGTATGGCTGGTCTCGGGCTTCTGGAGCAGCGAGCAGGCGATGAGTGCCTACTTCAGTTCCCCTGCCTTGATGCTCTTTACTGAGCTGTTGAACGACATGGTAGTGCGCAGCATGGACTTCCAGACCTTCACCGACGCATCCGCCGCCCATGCTTACGGTGAGTACCTGCAATTGGCCGGTTAGCGGTTAGAATGGCCGACTTTTCATTGGCCAGGACCTGCAACATGGCACGTAAACAATTTGCCCATCACGAAGCCGTTTCTGCATTAGTGCGTGAAGAAGAGGGTGGCTACAGCGCCGCCGTCGCCGTCAAGGCACTCGATGGCATGGGCGCCCCGCAGTTTCACAAGATCCTGGCTGGCCAGACCTTCAAGACCGCCTCCGACGCCGACGATGCAGCGACGCTGCAACTTGAATGTCTGGTTGATGTGGACGAAGACGGTCAGTTGACTTGGGCAACGGCCGCAAGCTGAAGCCGAACACTTTATATCGCTCAACAGAAATCAAATGTGGGAGCCGGGCTTGCCCGCGATAGCGGTTTGCCAGCCAACTCATCAGGTGGCTGACAAACCGCTATCGCAGGCAAGCCCGGCTCCCACAGGGTTCTGTTGTGTGTGTTGGGCAGTGAATCAGCGCGGGCGATACATCTTGAACAACGCCTCCGGTCCCAACTGGAAATAATCCGCCGGGCCACCGCCGCGCAAAATCGGCTCAGCGGCCGCCGTGTCGTAAACCCCATCCTTGAGCAGCCACTTGGCAATGTGCACGGCAACCACCTCACCGAGCACCAGCCAGCTAGGCACCAACCCCTTGTCGGCACGCTGCAGTTGAATGATCTGCGTCACCTTGCATTCAAACGACACCGGGCTTTCGCCCACCCGTGGCACCGCGACGATTTTCGAGGCCACCGGCGTCAGGCCGGATAACTCGAATTCATTCACGTCCGGTGATACGGCCGCGCAACTCTGGTTCATCTGCTCGGCCAGCGGGCGGGTGGCCAGGTTCCAGACAAATTCGCCGGTCTGTTCGATGTTGTTCAGGCTGTCTTTGCGCCCGACACTGGAAAACCCAATGATCGGCGGGATGTAGTTGAACGCGTTGAAGAAACTGTAGGGCGCCAGGTTCAGGCGGCCCTCGCCATCGTGTGACGAGATCCAGCCAATCGGCCGTGGCCCGACGATGGCATTGAACGGATCATGGGGCAGGCCGTGGCCGTTGGCGGGTTCGTAGAAATGGATATCGTCGGACATGGGCCAGGGTTCCTGCTGCGCGTTGGAGGAGGCCGTCATAGTGCAATCCAGAGCGATGAATTTCCATCGCGCGTATGGAATTTTCATTGATTGCCCACCTATTTTTCACAGCCCCGCGTTCAGTCTGCGCGCCAGGTCGGCACCCCTTTAAGTCGGCTGATTGAAAGACTGAGCTTCGGAGCCTTCTCGCACATGAACAAACTTCCTCAGATCACCCTGGCGTTCTGGGTCATGAAAATCTGCGCAACGACCCTGGGCGAAACCGCCGGGGATTTGCTCTCGATGACCCTTAACGTCGGCTACGCCATCAGCTCGATGATCCTGATCAGCGTGTTTCTCGTCACGCTGCTGACACAGCTCTGGTCGAAAACCTACAACCCGGTGCTGTACTGGATCGTGATCCTGTCCACCAGCACGGCCGGCACCACCATGTCGGACTTTATGGACCGCACGTTGGGCCTGGGCTATGCGGCAGGGTCGATGATCCTGATCGTGATCCTGATGATCATCTTTGCACTGTGGCGCTTGAGCGGCGACTCGCTGAACGTGAACAAGGTCCAGACCTTTCGCGGCGAGCTGTTTTACTGGATGGCGATTCTGTTTTCCAACACCTTGGGCACCGCGTTGGGCGACTTCCTGGCGGACGATTCGGGGTTGGGCTTTGCCGGTGGCGCCTTGCTGATCGGCTCGGCGATTGCGCTGGTGGTCGCACTCAAATACTTCACACAGATATCGTCAGTGCTGCTGTTCTGGGTGGCATTTGTGCTGACCCGCCCGTTTGGTGCGACCCTGGGCGATTTTCTGACCAAACCCTCTGAAAAGGGCGGGCTGGATTTCGGCACCGTTGGCTCATCGGCGGTGCTGGCGGCAGTGCTGGTGGTGATGATTGCCGGGGCGGCATATGCGCAGCGTCGGTATGGGCGTAGCGCAATAGCGGACGTTTCCTGAAACCAAATGTGGGAGCGGGCAAGCCAGCTCCCACATTTTTTACCGCGCTAAACCCTTAGTCGGTGGTGATACGCGAGTGTTTACGGGTGTCTTTCATGGTCACGTAAACCACCAGCGACACCGCGATACACGCGGTCACATACCAGTAGTAACCCGTCTCCATGCCGATGTTCTTGAACCACAGCGCAATCACTTCAGCCGTACCGCCGAAGATCGACACGGTCAGCGCATACGGCAGGCCCACGCCCAGCGCACGGATCTCGGTTGGGAACAGTTCAGCTTTCACCACCGCGTTGATCGAGGTATAGCCGCTGACGATGATCAGCGCCGCCATGATCAGGAAAAACGCACCCCACCAGCTTTGGATAGTGTGCAGGGTGGTGAGGATCGGTACGGTGAACAGCGTGCCGAGGATGCCGAAGGCGATCAGGATCGGCCGGCGGCCAACCTTGTCCGACAGCCCGCCAACCAGCGGTTGCAGGCACATGAACAGGAACAGTGTGGCGGCCGAAATGGTGGTGGAGTCGGAGATGCTCATGCCGACCGTGTTCACCAGGTATTTCTGCATGTAGGTGGTGTAGGTGTAGAAGGCCAGGGTGCCGCCCATGGTCAGGCCGACCACGGTCATCACTTCCTTGGGGTGACGCATCAAGGTGCGCATTGCGCTTTCCTTGGCTTTTTCCTTTTTGGTGAACGACTCGGTTTCTTCCATGCCACGACGCAGGAACAACGCGACCACTGCGCACAGCGCGCCGATGGCGAACGGGATGCGCCAGCCCCAGGCATACAGCTGCTCGGTGGTCAGGGTTTGTTGCAACACGATCAACACGGCAAGGGCGATGAGCTGGCCGGAGATCAGGGTCACGTACTGGAAGCTGGAGAAGAAACCGCGACGCTCCTTGGTCGCCATCTCACTCAGGTAAGTGGCCGAGGTGCCGTACTCGCCACCGACCGACAGGCCCTGAAGCAAACGTGCAAACACCAGCAGGATCGGCGCGCCGATACCGATGGTGTCGTAGCCCGGCGTCAGCGCGATCAGCAGCGAGCCGAAGCACATCAGCAATACCGAGAACATCAGCGCAGCCTTGCGCCCTTTGTAGTCGGCATACAGGCCCATCAGCCAGCCACCGATCGGGCGCATGATAAAGCCCACGGCAAAGATGGCAGCGGTGTTCATCAACTGAGCGGTGGAGTCACCGGCGGGGAAGAAGGTCTTTGCGAAGTACAGCGAGAAAGCGGCGTAGACGTACCAGTCGTACCATTCGACCATATTGCCGACGGAGCCACTGAAGATCGATTTGATACGGCTGGTAGTGGTGCGCTCTTTAGCCGGCGCAGCCGCCGACCCCAGAGGCAGGGCGTTGGAGTTATCCATTGAAGGATCCTTCATCTAGTTGTTTTTATGGAGCCGCACGAACGCAGCCTGGTTTGGGCTATAGCAGGAGCTGTGCCAAACAGATGAAGGCCCGGAATAGAAGGGTTACAAGATTTTTTTGAGCGGAAAGTCGCTGATGATTATTGGGTGGTGAGCGGAAATCCGCTTATGGCTGCTGGCCTCATCGCAGGCAAGCCAGCTCCCACAGGAATACGCATTCCAACTGTGGGAGCTGGCTTGCCTGCGATAGCGTCTTCGAAAACGCCATCGAAAATAGCTAAAGAAACATCTCCCGCACCAACCCATGCCGCTGCATCTTTTCATTCAAGGTACGGCGCGGCAGTTGCAGCTCGGCCAACACCGCCTTGATATCGCCTTTGTGCCGCGTCAACGCAGCCTTGAGGCAATGCGCTTCGAACGCTTCCTGTTGCGCCGCCAGGGATTGCCCGGCCTCGACGCCTTCCGGCTCAGGTTCACCCAGGCCCAGCACTTGGCGTTCGGCGACGTTGGCCAGCTCGCGCACATTGCCCGGCCAGTCGTGGCTGAGCAGGCGCCCCAGTTGCGCGCCGCTCAACGGCTCGACGTTGCGGCCCAGGCGCTCGGCGGCGCTTTGGGCGAAGTGGTCGAACAACAGCGGGATATCTTCGCGGCGCTCACGCAACGGCGGCAGGCGCAGTTGTGCGACGTTCAAACGGTACGCCAGGTCTTCGCGAAACCGCCCGGCGCGGGCCTCTTCGAGCAAGTCGGGCTTGGTGGCGGCAATGATGCGCAAGTCCACATGGATACTTTGGTTGGAGCCCAGCCGCTCCAGTTTTTGCTCTTGCAGCACCCGCAACAATTTGACCTGCTGGGCCAGCGGCATGCTTTCGATTTCATCCAGGAACAGCGTGCCGCCGTGGGCATATTCCAGCTTGCCGATGCGCTTGCCCTGGGCGCCGGTGAACGCGCCGCTTTCGTGGCCGAACAGCTCGGCTTCAAACAGCTGCTCGGGGATGGCCGCGCAGTTGAGCGCGACAAACGGCTTTTTTGCCCGTGGGCCAAAATCATGCAGGCAACGGGCGACCAGTTCCTTGCCGCTGCCGGTTTCGCCACGGATCAGCACATTGACCGGCAAGCTGGCCAGGTCCAGCACTTGCCGGCGCAGGGTCTGCAAACCGCGAGACACGCCGAGCAGGCTCGATTCCAGCTGCGCCCGATGGTCGGCCTGTTGATGCAGGCGACGGTTCTCCAGGATCAACCCGCGTTTATCCAAGGCGCGGCGCAGGCTGTTGAGCAGTGCGTCCGGGCTGAAGGGTTTTTCCAGAAAGTCGTAGGCACCGTCGCGCATGGCTTCCACGGCCATCGGTACATCGCCATGGCCGGTGAGCAAGATCACCGGTAAGTCGGCGTCACGCCGCTGCACTTCGGCCAGCAGCTCCAGGCCGCTGAGGCCGGGCATGCGCACGTCGCTCAAAATGACGCCAGGAAAGTCTTTGGGCAGCTGTGCCAGGCATTCTTCGGCGCGACTGAACAACTGCACTTCGAATCCCGACAGGCTCAACCACTGCTCGACGGCGGTGCGAATACTCGCCTCGTCATCCACCACAATCACTGCGTTCAACATAGGTCGGGTGTCTCCAGCGCGATAGGCAAGGTCAGGGTAAATACCGCGCCGTCGCCACGGTTACCGGCGAGCAGGCGCCCACCCAGTTCATGCACGATGGCATAGGACACGGCCAACCCCAAGCCAAGGCCGTCGCCCACGGGTTTGGTGGTGAAAAATGGATCGAACACGCTGTTCAAATGGGCTTCGGCAATCCCGCCGCCGCTGTCGCTGACGCTCAGTTGCCACAGCTGTTGGTCGGCGTGCAGGCGGATTTCCAGGCGTTTGCGCGGTTTGTCGGCCATGGCGTCCAGCGCATTGCGTAGCAGGTTGATCAGCACTTGCTCCAGGCGGATTGCGTCACCGCGCACCCAGGCGGGGCGGCTCAGGTCCAGCACCACACCAATGCTTTCATCGCGCAGGCGGGCGTCGAGCAGGTGCAAGGATTGGTCGACCACCGTGGCCAAATCCAGCCGTTCGCGCAGGCCGCTGGGGCTCTTGCGGGCGAAGGTCTTAAGGTGGCTGGTGAGCGCCGCCATGCGCGTGAGCATGTCGTCCAGCGGGGTGAGCGCCTTATAGGCATCGTCCACGCGGCCGTGATCGAGCAGCAGGCGCAAGGTCGCCAATTGCATGCGCTGGGTGGTCAGCGGCTGATTGATCTCATGGGCGAGGGCAGCGGACATTTGCCCCAAGGCCGCCAGCTTGGCCGACTGCACCAGGCCATCCTGCGCGGTGCGCAATGCCTGGGTGCGTTCTTCGACAAGCTGTTCAAGCTCCTCGCGGCTGCGTTGGCGCAAACGGGCCAGGCGCCAGCGTTGGTTCAGGAACAGCAGCAGGAACACCAGCGCCAGCCATGAACCGGCGGCGGCAAGGCCAGCGTTGCGTTGGTCTTCAAAGGCGAATTGCGGTTTGCGCAGCAAGTGCAAGGTCCAGCCTTCGGCTTTCAGCGGCAGGGATTCCCAGATGTAATTGGCGTTGCCGTCGGGGCCGTTGACACGCATCAGATGGCTGTTTTCGTCAAAACGCTGCAATGTCTGGGTGTCCAGCGGCTGCAGCTGTTTTTTGTCGTATTGGCGAGTTGCCTTGAGTTCGGCAAGGTCGCTCGCCGACAACGGACGCAAGTTGCGGAAACGCCAGCCCGGCTGATTGGCGATAAACACGATGCCACGCGCATCGCTGACCAGCAGCAGGTCATTACCTTGGGCCCATTCGCGCTCAAGTTCGGGGAACTCCAGCTTCACCACCATGGCGCCGAGGAACTGTTCGTGCTCATCGACCACGGCGCTGGAGAGGAAATAACCCGGAATGCCGGTGGTCACCCCCACCGCATAAAAACGCCCGGTTCCCTGGCTCAAGGTCTGGCTGAAATACGGGCGAAACGCGTAGTTGTGCCCGACATAACTGCTGGGCAGGTTCCAGTTGCTGGCGGCCACGGCCAGACCGTTACGGTCCATCAATTCCAGAGTGGAAGACTGCGCGGCACCGTTGATGCGTTCCAGCTTGCGGTTGAGCAAGTCCTGGGTGGCGGTGTCCAGCGGGGCTTTAAGGGCGCTGATCATTTCCGAATCCAGCGCCAGTACGGCGGGCAGGGCACGGTAACGTTCAATCAGGGTATGCAGTGAGTTGGCATAGAGCGCCAGTTGTTGATTGGCGCGAGCGGCGTCATCCACCAAGGCCTGGCGTTCGGCATGGCGGGTGGCCAAGGCGGCGGCCAGCACGGCGCCGGCGATGATCAACAGCGAGTAGAAAGTCAGTCGCAGGGGGCGAGGGATCACGATCATACGGTGATGAACAGGCGCGGTAAGGGGCAAGCACCATAGCATGAGCCGCCGCAAACTTGTGGCACGTGGAATTTCTGTGGGAGCTGGCTTGCCTGCGATAGCTTCACCTCGGTGCAACTGAAAAACCGCGGTGAAGCCATCGCAGGCAAGCCAGCTCCCACATGACCGAGTTCGCCATAAAAAAGGCGACTGGGCCGTGGGGCCGCAGTCGCCTTTTTCCTTGCAGGGAAGTGCTTACTGCACTTCGACCGCCAGGCTTTCACTGATCTTCTTCTGCCAGATGGCAGGACCGGTGATGTGTACGGATTCGCCCTTGCTGTCCACCGCAACGGTGACCGGCATGTCTTTGACGTCGAACTCGTAGATCGCTTCCATGCCCAGTTCGGCAAATGCGACAACGCGCGACTTCTTGATGGCTTGCGCCACCAGGTAAGCTGCGCCGCCCACGGCCATCAGGTACACGGCCTTGTGGTCCTTGATCGCTTCGATCGCAGTCGGGCCGCGCTCGGATTTGCCGATCATGCCCAACAGGCCGGTTTGCTCGAGGATCTGACGGGTGAACTTGTCCATCCGCGTGGCCGTGGTCGGGCCAGCCGGGCCAACCACTTCTTCGCGCACCGGATCAACTGGGCCGACGTAGTAGATAAAGCGACCCTTGAGGTCCACCGGCAGGGTTTCGCCCTTGTTGAGCATCTCGACCATACGCTTGTGAGCAGCGTCGCGGCCGGTGAGCATCTTGCCGTTGAGCAACACGGTTTCGCCCGGCTTCCAGCTTTGTACTTCTTCCGGGGTCAGGGTGTCGAGGTTGACGCGGCGGGCCGACGGGCCGGCTTCCCAGACGATTTCCGGGTAGGCGTCCAGCGGTGGTGCTTCCAGCGATGCCGGGCCTGAACCATCGAGCACAAAGTGTGCATGACGGGTGGCGGCGCAGTTGGGGATCATGCACACCGGCAGCGAGGCTGCGTGGGTCGGGTAGTCCATGATTTTCACGTCGAGCACGGTGGTCAGGCCACCCAGGCCCTGGGCGCCGATGCCCAGTTGGTTGACCTTCTCGAACAACTCCAGGCGCATCTCTTCGATACGGTTCTGCGGGCCGCGCTTTTTCAGCTCGTGAATGTCGATGGACTCCATCAACACTTCCTTGGCCATTACCGCAGCTTTCTCGGCGGTGCCGCCGATGCCGATGCCGAGCATGCCCGGTGGGCACCAGCCGGCGCCCATGGTCGGAACGGTCTTGAGCACCCAGTCGACGATCGAGTCGGACGGGTTGAGCATGGCCATTTTCGACTTGTTCTCGGAACCGCCGCCCTTGGCTGCCACGTCCACTTCCACGGTGTTACCCGGGACGATGGAGTAGTGGATTACGGCCGGAGTGTTGTCCTTGGTGTTTTTACGCGCACCGGCCGGGTCGGCCAGGATGGAAGCACGCAGGACGTTCTCCGGCAGGTTGTAGGCGCGACGCACGCCTTCGTTGATCATGTCGTCCAGGCCCATGGTGGCGCCGTCCCAACGCACGTCCATGCCCACGCGCACGAACACGGTAACAATACCGGTGTCCTGGCAGATCGGGCGATGGCCGGTGGCGCACATGCGCGAGTTGATCAGGATCTGGGCGATGGAGTCACGGGCTGCCGGCGATTCTTCACGCAGGTAGGCTTCGTGCATGGCCTGGATGAAGTCAACGGGGTGGTAGTAGGAAATGAATTGCAGGGCGTCGGCAACGCTCTGAATCAGGTCGTCTTGCTTGATCACGGTCATGAGTCGCGCTCCTCTATAAGGGAACATTCAATAAAGGTGGCTTCAGTGTTGCATCGGTCGGCTGAAACCACCTTTCCAAGGCACGCCACAGTGGTGCAAGGCGCGACGCTAAAAAGGCGCGGCAGTATAACCCGACGCGGTGGCCGATACACCCGACTATGGTCAAACTGTCGCAGGCATGATTCCCTGTGCCGGTCCCTTCTGATTGAGCCTTTATATGCCTGAACTGCACGTCGGCGAACGCCACTGGTCGGTAGCCACCGGCAGCAACCTGCTGGATGCCTTGAATCTGGCGGGTGTGGCTGTGCCCTACAGTTGCCGGGCGGGCAGTTGCCATGCGTGCCTGGTGCGTTGCCGGGGTGAGGTCGATGATAAGCAACCCGATGCCCTGAGCCCGGCGCAGCGCCAGGACGGTTGGCGTTTGGCTTGCCAGTGTGAAGTTGTCGCAGATTTACAGGTTGAAGCATTTGACCCACTGCACGATGGTTTGCCCGCGCAAGTGGTGGGCGTCGACTGGTTGAGCCCCGAGGTACTGCGCCTGCGCCTGCAACCTGAACGTGGCTTGCGTTATCGGGCCGGGCAACATCTGGTGCTGTGGGCAGGTCAGGTAGCGCGCCCGTATTCGTTGGCCAGCTTGCCGCAGGAAGACCCGTTTTTGGAGTTTCACCTCGATTGCCGCCTGCCCGGCGAATTCAGCGATATTGCTCGGCAATTACAGGTGGGCGACAGCCTGCGCCTCGGCGAATTACGTGGCGGGGCACTGCAATACGATCCTGACTGGCAATCGCGGCCGCTGTGGCTGCTGGCATCCGGCACGGGGCTTGGGCCGTTATGGGGCGTGCTGCGCGAGGCACTGCGCCAGGATCACCAAGGCGCCATCCGCCTGATTCACCTGGCCCATGATGCCGATGGGCATTATCTGGCCGAACCCTTGGCGCAATTGGCCGCGCTGCACGCGAACCTGACTGTGGAACTGTGGACGGCGGCTGAGTCGGCCCAGGCATTGGCGCAACTGCGGCTTGTTTCGCGGCAAACTCTGGCCTTACTCTGCGGGCACCCCGCCAATGTCGAAGCGTTTTCCAAACGCCTGTTCCTGGCGGGGTTGCCGCGCAATCAACTGCTGGCTGATATGTTCCTGCCGCGTGGTTGAGCGCTGACTTTTCCAGCCGCGAGATTCGCCATGACCGACGCCATCCTGCTGCAACGCGAAGGCGGGCTGCTGACCCTGCAGCTCAATCGCCCCGACAAGAAAAACGCCCTGACCCGCGCCATGTACACCCAACTGGCCAAGGCGTTGGAGCAGGCTGATGCGGACTCAGGTATCCGTGCGGTGCTGATCCAGGGCAGCAATGAGTGTTTTACCGCCGGCAACGACATAGCCGACTTCCTCGAACAGCCGCCCGGTGATCTGGACAGCCCGCCGTTTCACTTCATGAAAAGCCTGCTCAACTGCCGCAAGCCGGTGATCGCGGCGGTGGCGGGTGCGGCGGTCGGCATCGGTACGACCCTGTTGCTGCATTGCGATCTCGTCTATATCAGTCGCGATGCGCGCTTGCGCATGCCTTTCGTCAACCTGGGGCTGTGCCCGGAGTTTGGCTCCAGCCTGATCCTGCCCCGGCTGCTGGGGCATGCGAAAGCGGCTGAACTGTTGCTGTTGGGCGAAGGCTTTACCGGCGAGCAGGCGGCGGCGTGGGGCATTGCTACTGAGGCGATGGGTAGCGGTGAAGCGGCGCTGGTCAAGGCGCGGGAAGTTGCGCAGCGCTTTGAAACCCTGGCGCCGGGAGCGGTGCAGGTCAGCAAACAGTTGATGAAAAGTGTCGACCGTGAACAGTTGCGGCAGGTGATTGAGGTCGAGGGGGCGTTGTTTGTGCAGCGTTTGAAGTCACCGGAGGCGATTGCGGCGTTGTCGGGGTTTATTGCCCGGCGTTGATGACGCCATCGCAGGCAAGCCAGCTCCCACATTGGAATGCGGTCAACTGTGGGAGCTGGCTTGCCTGCGATGAGGCCCTTTAATTCAACAGATCTCCAGGCCTTTAAATACAAAAAGCCCCGCCATTCACATGGCAGGGCTTTTGTTTTTTAGCGTGTCACTCAGAACTGCGGGTCGCCCACGTGCAGGATCTTCATGCCATTGGTGCCACCGGTGGTGTGGTAGCTGTCGCCCTTGGTCAGGATGACCCAGTCGCCTTTCTCTACGACGCCACGCTTGACCAGTTCGTCGATTGCCTTCTGGCTCACTTCGTTAGGGGCCAACGAAGCTGGATCGAACGGAATGGTGTACACGCCACGGAACAACGCTGCGCGGGCCTGGGCTTCGCGGTGCGGGGTGAACGCGTAGATCGGTACCGACGAACGGATACGCGACATGATCAGCGGGGTGTAGCCACTTTCGGTCAGGGCAATGATCGCCTTGACGCCCGGGAAGTGGTTGGCGGTGTACATGGCCGCCAGGGCGATGCTCTGGTCGCAGCTTTCGAACACTTTGCCGATGCGGTGGCTGGAGGTCTTGCTGGTCGGGTGCTTTTCGGCACCGACGCAGATACGCGCCATGGCCTGTACGGCTTCCAGCGGGTAAGGGCCGGCAGCACTTTCAGCCGAGAGCATCACGGCGTCGGTGTAGTCGAGCACGGCGTTGGCCACGTCGGACACTTCGGCACGGGTTGGCATCGGGTTCTGGATCATCGACTCCATCATCTGGGTCGCTACGATCACGGCCTTGTTGTGACGGCGTGCGTGCAGGATGATCTTCTTCTGGATACCGATCAGCTCGGCGTCACCGATTTCCACGCCCAGGTCGCCACGGGCAACCATCACAGCGTCGGATGCATTGATCAAGGCATCGAGGGTTTCGTCATCGGCCACGGCTTCGGCACGTTCGATCTTCGCCACCAGCCAGGCAGTACCGCCGGCTTCGTCGCGCAGCTTACGGGCGTATTCCATGTCGGCAGCGTCGCGCGGGAAGGACACGGCGAGGTAGTCCACTTCCATTTCGGCGGCGAGCTTGATGTCGGCCTTGTCTTTCTCAGTCAGGGCCGGCGCCGTCAGGCCACCGCCGCGACGGTTGATGCCTTTGTGATCGGACAACGGGCCACCGATGATCACGGTGCAGTTCAGCTCCGTCGAGGTGGCCGTGTCGACGCGCATCACCACGCGGCCGTCGTCCAGCAGCAGTTCGTCGCCGACGCCGCAGTCCTTGACCAGGTCCGGGTAGTCGATACCGACGACTTCCTGGTTGCCTTCGGTCAGCGAATGGCTGGTGGAGAAGGTGAACTTGTCACCGATCTTCAGCTCAATGCGCTTGTTGGCGAATTTGGCGATACGAATTTTCGGGCCTTGCAGGTCACCCAGCAGTGCCACAAAGCGGCCGTGCTTGGCGGCCAGGTCACGCACCAGCTTGGCGCGAGCCTTGTGCTCGTCCGGGGTGCCGTGGGAGAAGTTCAGACGGGCAACGTCCAAACCAGCCAGAATCAGCTGTTCGAGGACTTCCGGCGAGTTACTGGCCGGGCCAAGGGTGGCGACGATTTTGGTACGACGGACGGACATGCACAGACTCCTGAGTTCAAGCGCTGGGGAAGGCTACTATGCTCTTTGGTTGTAGTCATTGTTCGTTTGCACTACTTATCGAAGATTCGCTTGTTTTCGCTCCAATTGAATAGATGAACATCCTTGAAGATTTTCGACGCGGGGTCGATACACTGCTCAAGACAGGAGAACCCCCATGCGAATTTTGCTCATTGCTGCCCTGGCCGTCAGTGTTGTCGGCTGTACCCGCTGGTCGATGGACCATCATTTGAACAACGCTTACCGCGCCTATGGGGTGGGTGACTGCGAGCGTGTCACCCTGGAGTTGTCCCAGGTAGACCGCGAGAGCCGTACCCGTCGGTATGTGCAACCGGAAGTTTCGATGCTGCGCGGGCAATGCCTGGAGCGCCAGAAGCTGTTCGTCGATGCGGTGCAAACCTACCAGTTCATCATCAATCAGTACCCGTCCAGCGAGTACGCCTATCGTGCCCGTGCTCGGCTCGACACCCTGCAGCAACTGGGCCATTACTCCGGCGCGAGTGTCGCGCAGCCACGGCCCGCATCACTTTGATGATATTTGTCATTCCATAGCTGGCCCGTCGCCAGTCTTAAGCTATTCTTTGAATGTCTGTTTGTACAAGTTTATGTTCAATCGGATGGATTGCTTGGGATTGGCAGTTGTAAGGCGATCAAGCGCACGCTGGATTCGCACCAATTTCCAGGGAGAGCGAACATTCAGTGTTCGTTCCGAATAACTGGCGCGGCCACTGATCTGGCCAATGGATGGCGATTTCATCATGTTTACCGACCGAAGGATTGAGCGGCATCAGCTGTCTGGTTTCTTGAAAGTGTTCAACCGGCTGACGGATAAGCCTATTGGCTACTTGGGGAACGTGTCCGAAGATGGGCTGATGTTGATCAGCCAATTACCCATGATGGTTGACGTGGCGTTTGAACTGCGTTTGAAAATCCCTCTGGCAGACGGTGATTTCCAGGCAATTGACCTCACTGCGATGTGCTTGTGGAGCCACGAAGATGTCAACCCGCAGCACTATGACTCAGGGTTTCGCGTGGTCGAAGCGCCTGAGGCATACGGGCACTTGATAAGTGCCTTGTATCATTACTTCACCTTTGATCCTCTGCAGGCTTCCGCCTAGGCGTTGCGCGCTGTCGACCCGGCTCGGACGTGGTTAGCCGAGCTTGTGGTCGTGTGCTTGAGTCATAAAACACCGGCCTTTTTCCAGCCCAGATAGCGCGTCACCAGTGCAGCCCCCAGCCCCGAAGGTGGCGTATCCAGCACCGACAAACCGTGGGCACTCAAGCGCTCATGCAGATCGTTTCTCTTGTTGAGATAGTCGACAGTCCCGCAGTAGGCCAGCGCTTCAGGCAAGGTTTGAACCGGGGCCTGGCGCAGTTGGTCGAGTATGTCTTCGCGCAGGCTGGCGACCAGCACCCGATGTTGCCGGCTGATGCGCTTAACGGCTGCGAGTAACTCCTCATCATCTTCATCGCGAAGATTGGTCACCACGATCACTAATGCCCGACGTTTCTGTCGGGCCAGTAATTGGCTGGCGGCGGCTGCATAATCGGCAGTGCGTCGGGTGGTGTCGAGGTCGTAAACGGCATTGAGTAATACGTTCAGTTGGCCGCTGCCTTTGACGGGTGCCAGGTAGCGTGGCTGGTCACAGGCAAAGGTGCACAGACCCACCGCATCGCCTTGGCGCAAGGCGACGTAACTGAGTAACAGGCAGGCATTGAGGGCGTGGTCGAAGTGAGCGAGCTCCGCGTCCTGGCTGCGCATGCGCCGGCCGCAATCGAGCATGAACACTATCTGCTGGTCGCGTTCGTCCTGATATTCCCGGGCGATGGGCGTGCGCTGGCGCGCGGTGGCCTTCCAGTCGATCTGTCGCAGGCTGTCGCCTTCGCGAAACTCGCGCAACTGATGAAACTCCAGCCCCAACCCGCGTCGTGGGTGCTGGCGAACCCCTAATTGGCTCAACCAACTGTCCACGCCCAGCAGTTGTGCGCCGTACAAACGGGCAAAGTCAGGGTAGACCCGCGTTGTATCCCGGGCTGCAACAAAACGCCTCGCAGACCACAACCCGAAAGGGCTGGGCAGGTGAATCTCACTGCGACTGAAACTGAAGTGGCCGCGCCGCAAGGGCCGCACTCGATAGCCCAGTTCGCTTTGTTGGCCCGGGAGAAGCTCGACGGACTGCGGCATATTCTCCACGCTCAGGCCGTCAGGTGCGTGGTCGAATACCTGCACGGTCAGCGGCTGCGGGTAGTCATGTTCAAGGGTCAGGCGTACCTCACCCCAGCGGCCCAGGGCCAGGCTGCCGGGCATCTGCCGTTGCACCCGTGGGCAGGGAAGGCGCCGCAGGCGCAGGGCGTCCAGCAGTGCCAATAGAAACAGCGCCAGCAGCAGGCCCCACGCCACTGAATGCAGCGTGTCGGGCACTTTGAGCTGGAGCGCCGTAGCCGCGCCCAAGAGGATGTTCAAACCCGAGAGGACGCCGAGCCAGATCAGCAGCAGACGAGTTGGCTTCATGGTCGAGTCATTGCCGAGGTGCCGAAATCTGGTCCAGCAGTTGCTTGAGCACCTGATCCACTTCCAGCCCGTCAATGTCCAATTCGGGGGCAATACGCACGCGATGGCGCAGCACCGCCAAGGCGCAGCCCTTGATATCGTCCGGGGTAACAAACTCGCCGCCGCGTAGCAAGGCCCGGGCGCGGGCGCCGCGAACCAGGGCGATGGAGGCACGCGGGCCTGCACCGATGGTCAGCCCCGGCCAACTGCGAGTGGCGCGGGCCAGGCGCACGGCGTAGTCGAGTACTTGCTCATCCAGCGGCAGTTCGCTGGCAATTTGCTGCAACTGCAACACGTCCTCTGCCTGCAGCACCGTGCGCAGTGGCTGCACATCCAGCATGTCGGCCCTGGAGGAGCGGGTGACTTCGCGGACCATCTCCAGCTCCTGCTGCGCATCGGGGTAGTCCATGCGTACTTTGAGCATGAACCGGTCCAGCTCGGCCTCGGGCAGGGGGTACGTGCCTTCCTGTTCGATGGGGTTCTGGGTCGCCAGCACCATGAACGGTTGGCCAATGGGCAGCGCTTCGCCCTCGAGGGTGACTTGGCGTTCCTGCATGGCCTCAAGCAGGGCGGCCTGGGTCTTGGCGGGGGCGCGGTTGATTTCATCGGCCAGCAACAGGTGGGTGAACAGCGGCCCCTTGCGCAGCTTGAACTGCTCACTGTGCAGGTCGTACACCGCGTGGCCGGTGACATCGCTGGGCATCAGGTCCGGGGTGAACTGAATACGTGCAAAGTCGCCACCAAAACAGCGTGCCAACGCGCGAACCAACAGGGTTTTGCCTAGGCCCGGTACACCTTCGAGCAGTATGTGGCCACCTGCGATCAATGCGGTCAGCACGTCGTCGATCACCTGGTCCTGGCCAATCACCGCCTTACGCAGTTCAACACGCAGAGCCTGTGCCTGCTGGCTGGCCTTTTGAAGGCTTTCGGCAGTCGGGGCGGTGTCTGATGGAAATTCGCTCATAGGGCATTCCTGAGGGTTTGCAGGCTCGCCACCTGACGGCTGAAATCGGCGCTGGTGAGCCGTTTTGCCGGGAGTGGGTCGAGGGCCTGGCGGATGACGTGGGAGGGTTGGCGCGTCAGGCGTTCGAGGACCTGCCATTGTTCGTCGCTGTCGAGGTGTTCAAAGCCTGGGTGGCGTCGTCGTGCAGCCCGCTGGATATCACGCTGCAAGGCGTGCAGCAGCGTGCCTTGGCCACTGCGGCGCAGCAGGAAGTCGGCACTGGCCTTCAAATGTTCCTGTAACTGGCGACGTGCCTTTGGCGCGGGCGCCTGGGTCGGCCCCTGGCGCATGCCGGCGTGCCAGAGTGCCAGGGCAATCAGTGCGCAGAGCGCCACTAACGCCTGGGGGAAGTTGCGCATTAGCAGGGTGAGCAGATCGTCTACGTCGCTGTTGAACAGCAGTGTTACATCCGTCCCCCGGTTGAGATACCACAACAGCCAGGCGTTATCGTGTTTGCCGATGCCTGGGGTTTTCCACAAGTCGCTGTCGGTTACAACCGTTACGGTGCCTTGACCGAAGTTGCGTTGCATCAAATGGCTGGACTTGCCGCTGTTGGCGGAGAACTGCGCCAGGTGTCTGGGGTCGGTGAGGTTGAAGTCGGTATCGAAGCTGAAATAGGCCGGGGCGGTCTCATTGTCGACGTAGAGCTTGGTCAGGTCCGGTACTTTCTTTTTGCGTGGGGAAGCAGGCTCGTCAAGGCCCTCGCTGAGTGTCTGGTGGAAGCCCAGCTGATCCAGCAGCAGGTCGCCGCTTTTACCGGTTTCCTCATCCCAAAGCGCTTCGGCAACCAGCAGCAAATGGCCACCGGATTTTGCCCAGTCCAGCAGTTGCTCAGCCTGGCGCGGGGTCATGTTGCTGCGCTCGCCCAGCAATACCAGGCTATGCCCCTTGGCTGGCTGGTCGGCCAGGTGCTCAAGGCTGTTGGCGTGTTCCACGGCCAGGCCCTGCTGGCGCAGGAAGTATTCAGCCGCCAGGTAGGGGTTGGCGATGGCTTGTGGCGATGGGCCGCGATCGACTATTTCGTCGTAGGGGGTCGCCTTGTGCCAAACATAAAGCCCACCTGCTCCAAGCACACAGGCCAGCAGCAGGCCGACCCACAGCATGGGGCGGTTCATTGGGCGGCTCCCGTACTGAACAGGGCGCGCCAATCGCGGCACAGTTGCTGTTGTACCAAAGCCGGCGGCAGGCGGTGGCCATAGGCGAGGTTTTGCCAGTGGTGTGTCAGTGCATCACTGAAGGCCAGTAGTTGTGGCTGTTGCAGTTGGTGGATGCGCTCCAGGACCTGGCCTTCGGTATCGGCGCTTTTCAGGGGCAGGTTGAAGTCGTGCAGCAGTCGGTTGAGCAGGCCGCGATACAGCAGGCCGAGAGCTTCCCTGGGGTGGGTGGACCACAGCTGTTCGGCGGTGCTGGCAATGTCGTCAGGCAAGGTCTCGCTGCCCAACGCCAGGCCGAACAATTGTGCAGGGGCCGCTTTGGCGGTTTTGGCTTTGGCTGGCCCGCGTCGACTGACGAAGGTGTGCAGCCACTCCCGATAGCGCCAGACAACTAGCGCGAGGCCAGTCGCCAGCAGGCCCCAGAGCAGTACCTCCAGGCCGAGGGCGGCGTTTTTGAAGGTATTGCTGTTGAATCCGTCCAGTAGCGCCTGAAGCCAGGCCGGAAGTTTACCGTCACCCTTTACCTTGTGTTGCGCGGCGTTTTTTTCGTCGCCAAAACGGTAGCGAGTGACGGTTTCCGGGTGCTTGAACGGGGGGCTGTCCAGCAGCGCCTTGATCGATTGGCTGGCGGCCTGGGTGGTGACTTGTTTGGCCGGTCCGGGCTCGTCCGCCATGACGGGGCGGCTGAATGGCACGAGCATCAGCCCAGCCACCAGCAGCAACGTTGCGACGCTGCTCAGGCGTTGGCGTAATCGGCGGAACACCAGTTCAAGGTCCCAGGCTTCCAGCACGGTGCGGCGGTTGAGGTACAGGCTGAAGCCGCAAGCGACATAAATGGGCTCCCAGAACACCAGAATCAGTGCGTAGAAGGCGTTACTCAAATGCTCCAGCCACAACCCTTCCGAGCCGCTTGCCAGTGCCAGCCGTTGCCAGTCCCAATCGAGTTCCAGTTGCTGCGGGATGAACAGGTAAAACAGTGCCATGCAACCGAACCACAGGCCGATTTCCATATGCACGCCAATGGTGGTCAGCCAGCGTGCGGCGCCGGCGTTGCGTTGCAGCAGCACCCCCAGGCGTATTTGACGGGCATTGCCATCCAGGCCTTCAAGCTGGCTCACCGGCATCACAAAGCTGCGGCTCAGGCTCAGTCGCCTCCAGGTCAGGCTGGCCAGCAGTTGGCCTTTGAGCAGGCGCGGCCACTGGCGCACAGCCTGCTTGAGGCTGGGTGTCTCGCCAAACAAGGCCTTGGAGAGGATGTACAGTGGCAAGCGGTCAAAGGCCGGTTTTAACCACCAGAACACAAACATGGCCATGGACGGGTATCGCCACAGCAGCACGGTCAGCAAAATGAATATCGGCAACGTCACCATTGCCCAACTGCTCATTAACAGCAGTCGATGTTCCTGGGCCATCAGTACGCCCAGGTCCATGGCTTCCCAGGAGGTGCGGGGCCGAATTACCACGCTGGCCTCACTCAGGCGCATGGTGAGTACGTCCAGCAAGCGTGAGGTAGGCGGCAACCAGCAGCCACAGCCCGGCGCCCGTTGAGTATTTGATCCAGGGCGCGATCGTGGTGGAGGAAGACCAATAGGCTTCAATAAACGCCGCGATCAGCAGCAATAGCATGACGCCGCAGAGCATCCGCACGCTTGTGCGTGCCGCCAGCCGCAGGGATTCGCCGCGTGTCAGGTGCCCCGGAGCAATCACCGCCCAGCCCAATTGCAAGCCGGCAGCCCCGGCCAGTGCGATGGCGGTCAGTTCGAAAGCACCGTGGCCGATGACAAACGACCAGAAGGTCTGGCCATAGCCGATCTCGGTGAGATGGCCGGAAATGGCGCCGATGATCAGGCCATTGAAAATCAGAAAGAACACGCTGCCCAGGCCGAACAGCAAACCGGCGGCAAAGGTCTGGAAGGCAATCCCGATGTTGTGCATCACGTAGTAGCCAAACATCATCCAGTCCTCACTGGACGCGCGGTCGGCAGCACGCCCCAGGTGGCCAGCATCCGGGTCATACATGCTGTGCATTTCGGCGACCTGCGCGGGGCTCACGATGCTGTAGATAAGGTCTGGAAACAGGTAGACCAGCAACGCAACGCCCACCAGGCTGCCGAAGAACAGCACGCCGGCGATTAACACGAAACGCCATTGTTCGCGCACCAGGCGCGGGAAGCCCGCCAGGATGAAACCCAGTACATTCGCGCCCAATTGGCTGCGGTGGCGATACAACTGCTGGTGGCCCCGCAGCGCCAGTTGTTGCAGGGGATCTATCAGATAGCTGCTGTAGCCACGCTCCTGGGCCAGGGCGAGGTGCTGGCACAGGCGTCGATAATGGTGGGGGAAGTCAGACATATCGCTGGCCTTGGCCTTGCCTTGCTCCAACTGTATGAGTTGTGCGGTGAAGGCTTGCCACTGCGGCTGATGGCGGCTCTCGAACAGGCTCTGCTTCATGCTGGCCCCACTAAGCCGCGCGCCACGCCATTGAGTTGTTCTACCGCGCGAGCCGGCGATACGTGTAACGGCGTTGCCAGGATGGACGCCAGTTCGTGCACCCGATCGGCGGACAACTCACTTTGGCGTTCAGCGAAACCCAGTATGGCGCGTTGTTCGCTCAGCTCCAGCGTGAAGGGCAGGCGCAGGGCGGCGGCTTGAGGCACCTTGGGGCGCGCCAGTGGCTGTTCGCGGTAGACCACCAGGGTGCCCGCAGCGAGGTCGCCGAGCCGTTTGAAGTGAGGGTGTTGCAGGCAACTGATGGCGCCGAGGAAGTAGCCCAAAGGCAGCATGTCGACAAAGCGCAGCAGGTTGCGGATGAGTGAAGCTGGCCAGCCAATGGGTGTGCCGTCGTCCTGAATGACGCGCAAGCCCATGACCTGCTTGCCCGGAGAGCAGCCCTGGTTAAGGACTTCGAACAGCACCATGTACCACCAACTAATCAGGAACAGCAGCAGCGAGCCCAAGCCAATACCGATATTGCCAAGCAACGCCAGCGGCACGAGCAGGATACCCATGATCAGGCCGCGCAGTCCCAGGTCGAAAGCAAAAGCCAGTGCGCGTGGCATCAGGCCGGCCGGGCGCAAGGGCAAGTCTATGCCCTCGGGGGTCTCGATCGGGTAGTGGGTATCCAATGGAACTGATGGCATCGCGATCCTTGGCAGTGCGGGCGGCTTGAAGACACGGATGCTAGCAGTGTCGACGGTGGAAGCAACCTTTCAAGGTTTTGCTGGATGTTTGTACAGTAATCTATCGCTGGCCCCGAGTGCCTTGCAGCGCCTAGACTTTGTCGATCTTCAGCACAGGAACAGCCCGTGACTACCATTTTCTGGTACGACTATGAAACTACCGGCATCAACCCCCGCAGCGATCGCCCGTTGCAGGTTGCCGGTATTCGTACCGACCTCGAGCTCAACGAGGTCGGCCCGCCGGTCAACCTTTATTGCCAGCCAAGCGACGATATCCTGCCGCACCCGGCTGCCTGCGCCATAACCGGTATCACCCCTGGCATTCTGGCGGAAAAAGGCCTGGCCGAAGCCGACTTCATGACCCGCGTGCACGCCGAGCTGGCCGTGCCTGGAACCTGTGGTGCCGGTTACAACACGTTGCGCTTTGACGATGAAATGACGCGCTACAGCCTGTACCGCAACTTTTTTGACCCGTATGCCCGTGAGTGGCAGGGGGGCAATAGTCGTTGGGACTTGATCGATGTGGTTCGCACGGCTTACGCACTGCGCCCCGAAGGCATTGAGTGGCCGCAGCAGGACGGGCGTGTCACCCTCAAGCTGGAGCGTTTGACCCAAGCCAATGGCATCGACCACGGCCATGCTCACGATGCCCTGTCTGACGTGCGAGCCACCATAGCCCTGGCGCGGCTGATCCGCGACAAGCAGCCAAAGTTGTATGACTGGCTGTTTCAACTGCGCAGCAAGCAGCGGGTGATGGATCAGATCCGCCTGTTGCAGCCCATGGTGCATATTTCCGGGCGTTTCTCCGCCGAGCGTCATTACCTGGGTGTGGTACTGCCCCTGGCCTGGCACCCGCGCAATCGCAATGCGTTGATTGTCTGTGACCTTGGTCTCGACCCGCAGGGTTTGCTCGACCTGGACGCCGAAACCTTACGCCAGCGGCTTTACACGCGCCGTGATGAGTTGGCGCAAGGTGAGTTGCCAGTGCCGCTCAAGTTGTTGCATATCAACCGCTGCCCGGTGGTCGCGCCATTGAATGTGCTGCGCGCACAGGATCGCGAACGCCTGAACTTCGATATGGACGTGTGCCAGGCGCGGGCGCTGCGACTAACTGACGCACAGGAAGTTTGGCGCGACAAGTTGGCAGCCATTTATGCCGAGGAAGACTTTGCACCGAGCACAGACCCGGAGCAGCAGCTCTATGACGGTTTTATCGGTGACCGCGACCGACGGTTATGCGAACAAGTCCGTGTGGCTGAACCGTCACAGTTGGCACGTCAGCAGTGGCCTTTCGATGATCATCGATTGCCGGAATTATTATTCCGTTACCGTGCGCGTAACTTTCCTGACACCTTGGACAACGATGAGCAACAACGCTGGAAACTTTTCTGTCAGCAACGTTTGTCGAGCCCGGAGTGGGGCGCACCCAATACCCTGTTGGCATTTAAGCAGGCACGTGAGGAGTTGGCTGTTAGTGCTACAGCGTTTCAGCGCCAGGTGCTCGATGAATGGCAAGAGTATGCCGACTCTTTAGCCGCTCGCCTGGGCCTGTAGTCAGGCACTTGCAAAATATTCGGACAATAAAAAACGCCAGCAAGCTGGCGTTTTTTATTGTGTTGCATATCAGGCAGAAGCCCGATCAGGCTTAGCCCAGCAGGGTAGCCCAACCTTCTACCACGTCGCCGCCCCACTTGGCTTTCCACTCTTTCAGAGTCTTGTGGTTGCCACCTTTGGTTTCAATCACTTCGCCGTTGTGCGGGTTTTTGTACTGCTTGACCTTGCGAGCACGCTTGGTGCCGGTAGTTTTCACAGCGCCACGTGGTGCTTTAACTTTGGATTCCGGATCCAGCAGCGCGATGATGTCACGCAGGGATTTGGAGTACTCACCCATCAGGGTGCGCAGTTTGCCTTCGAATTCCAGCTCGGTTTGCAGCTTGTCGTCTTGTGACAGGTTCTTCAAACGGGCTTGCAGTTCTTTGATAGCTTCTTCGGTGGCGCGGTATTCGTTGATCAGGGACATGTGGACTACCTTATGTAGAGCGCTGATTGACAGTGAGTGGCCTAATAATAGTCAGGCAATTTCCCCAAGTAAACATTTAAGAAGGCATTTATGTGAATTACGTTGAATGTTTGTGGCAATGCTATGCAATCGAGTTAATTAATAGGTGGTAGGTGTAAAAATAATTCTGTTTATTTTGCATAACTGTCTGAGCCTCGGGTGGGCGTTCATATAGCGGCGGTAAAACCTTACGCTATTAAGGGGTGTCGCCAGGACCGGGCGACAGAATAAGGTGCAAGGAGTACTGCAGTTTTTCTGCGTAATCGCTAGAATGGCGGCCTTTGCGAAGTTCTGGAGTTTCCCCCTAATGCGCACTTTTCGGCTGGTGATTGCTTGCCCGGACCGGGTTGGTATCGTTGCCAAAGTCAGTAACTTTCTGGCCTCCCACAACGGCTGGATCACCGAGGCGAGCCATCACTCGGACGATCTCAGTGGTTGGTTTTTCATGCGTCATGAGATACGTGCCGACACGCTGCCCTTCGGCCTCGAAGCATTTCGCGAGGCGTTTGCGCCGATCGCTGAAGAGTTTTCGATGACCTGGCATATCACCGACACCGAGCAGAAAAAACGTGTCGTGCTGATGGCCAGCCGTGAATCCCACTGCCTGGCCGACTTGCTGCACCGTTGGCACAGCGATGAGCTGGACTGTGAGATCGCCTGTGTAATTTCCAACCATGATGACCTGCGCAGCATGGTCGAATGGCATGGCATCCCGTACTACCACGTGCCGGTCAACCCACAGGACAAGGAACCGGCATTCGCCGAAGTCTCCCGCCTGGTCAAGCAGCACGAAGCCGATGTAGTCGTGCTGGCGCGTTACATGCAAATCCTGCCGCCGGAACTGTGCAGCGAATATGCCGGTCGAGTGATCAACATTCACCACAGCTTCCTGCCATCGTTTGTGGGTGCCAAGCCGTATCACCAGGCCTCCCTGCGCGGTGTGAAGTTGATTGGCGCAACGTGCCACTATGTCACCGAGGAGCTCGACGCCGGCCCGATCATCGAGCAGGACGTAGTGCGCGTCAGCCACAGCGACAGCATTGAAGACATGGTGCGTTTCGGCCGTGACGTCGAGAAGATGGTGCTGGCCCGTGGCCTGCGTTACCACTTGGAAGATCGCGTGCTGGTACACGGCAACAAGACTGTGGTGTTCTGACAGCCGCGTTTAAGTTGAAGAAAAAAGGGCCTGGGCGTTAAATCGTCCCAGGCCCTTTTTTTGTCCGCCATGAAGGATTAAGCGATGAGCGATCCACTCGATAAAGCCACCTCCAAGGCCCCAGCGACGCTGGGCGAAGGGTGTTTGAGCCGTTTTGACCCGGATGACCTGGACGCGGAGGACGGCACCGAGTTTCCCGGTGCCGCCGAGCTGTGGCGGCAGGAACACACTAAAACCGATCCCGAGCAAGCCTAGCGGTCCGCCGCCTTAACGCTCGGCGGGCGCAGGGATCAGATCCGGAAGCTGCCCACCAGCTGTTTCAAGCGTGCGGCCTGTTGTTCCAGGTCGGTACAGGCGCGCAGGGTTGATTGCAGGTTTTCCACACCTTCCTGGTTGAGGGTGTTGATCTCGGTGATGTCCATGTTGATCGACTCCACCACCGAAGTCTGTTCCTCGGTGGCGGTGGCCACGGACTGGTTCATCCCGTCGATCTCGCCAATGCGTTGGGTCACGCTGTTGAGACGCTCGCCGGCCAGGTTGGCGATCTCGACGCTCTCCAGGCTATGGCGTTGGCTTTCACTCATGGTGCTGACCGAATCCCGGGCGCCGACCTGCAACTCTTCAATCATCTTTTGCACTTGTTGCGCCGATTCCTGAGTGCGATGTGCCAGGTTGCGCACCTCATCGGCCACCACCGCAAACCCGCGACCAGCTTCACCTGCACGTGCCGCTTCGATGGCGGCGTTCAGCGCCAGCAGGTTGGTTTGCTGGGAGATGCTGGTGATCACCTCCAGAATCTGCCCGATGTTCACGGTCTTGCTGTTGAGCGCTTCGATATTGCTGCTGGAGGCGCTGATCATCTCGGACAGTTGGTTCATTGCCTTGATATTACGCTCGACCACTTGCTGGCCGTCCTCGGCCAAGTGCCGGGCATCGCTGGCCTGATGGGAAGCCTGGGCGGCGTTACGTGCAATTTCTTGCGCAGCAGCGCCCAGTTCGTTGATGGCGGCGGCCACGCTGTTGGTGCGGTTGGCCTGCTCGTCAGAGTTGACCATCGACGAGTTGGAAGCGCTGACCACTCGCAGGGCCACTTCATTGACCTGCTCGGTGGCCGAGGACACTTCGCGAATCGAGGTGTGAATGCGCTCCACGAAGCGATTGAAAGCATTACCCAGCGTGCCGAACTCGTCGTGATTCTGGATGTTCAGGCGGCGGGTCAGGTCACCTTCGCCATCGGCGATGTCCTGCATGGCGCGGGTCATCACGTGCAGGGGTTGCAGCAGCACTCGGATCAGCATGCCGAGCAGCGCGATGATGATCACAACCGCAATGATCGTGGCGATAACGGCCGAGGTGCGAAATTTGCTGAGCATGGCGAAGGATTTATCTTTATCCACCGAAATACCCAGGTACCAGTTCACCGACGGCAGGCCTTTGATGGGGGTGAAGGTCACGATGTTGTCTTTGCCATTGGCTTCGACTTCGCTGAAATCACCACTAATCTTCGGGGTGTTTTTCGGGTACATGTCGGCCAGCGTCTTCATCACCAGGTTCTTGTCCGGGTGCACCAGCACTTTGCCGTCAGCGCTGACCAGGAACGCGTAGCCCATGCCGCCGAAGTTCAGCGCGCCGATGTTATCCACCAGCGTTTGCAGGCTCAGGTCGCCGCCGACCACGCCGATGCTTTGCCCCGCCTTGGCGCTGGGGGTAGCGACGGAAATGATCAACTGGCCGGTCGCTGCGTCGATGTAAGGTTCGGTCAGGGTTGAGCCGTTACTGCTTTGGGCGCCTTTGTACCAAGGGCGCACCCGTGGGTCGAAACCGTCCGGCATCTTGGTGTCGGGGCGGATGGTGAAGGCGCCTTTGCTGTCGCCCACGTAGGTGGCCATGAACGAGGATGTCAGGGTTTTCTGCTCGAGCAGGCCAGCAACTACGGCGGGTTCAGGGTTGATCGCGATGTTCTGTGCAGCGTTTTCGACCAGGGCAATACGCCCGGTGAGCCAGGTTTGAATGTTGCTGGCGGTGACATCGCCCATTTCATGCAGGTAATTATTGAGGTCGTCGCGAATCGCGTTGCGTTGCAGGTAGTCGTTGTAGAGGGTAAACAGTGCAAAAGCGGCGATGACGATAAGGGAGGCTGCAAGCAGGATTTTGTGGCTGAAGCGCAGGTTTTTATTCATGGCTTGTAGGGTCCGCTAAGGTCTTAATATCCGAAGCGCGTCCTTGTAGGATGCGCAAAATGACAGCGTCAAAAAAGGTGTGATACTGCTTGTGATAATTCCGGTGGTCCCTGTGAGAACTATCTGACCTAATTTTTAGACTTTGTGGGTCTTACCTCTGTCTGTATCGACCTGACGGCACTAAAGATTAACCAAAGGTGACGAAATGCCTGATTCCTCGCAACTCCTTATCGGCGCCGGCCTGGACGGCCAGCCCATCGCCCAGGCCATGCGCTTGGCCAACCGTCACGGGTTGATTGCCGGCGCGACCGGCACAGGTAAAACCGTCACGTTGCAGCGCTTGGCGGAAGCCTTCAGCGATGCGGGTGTGGCCGTGTTTGCCGCTGATATCAAGGGTGACTTGTGCGGCCTTGGCGCTGCGGCCAACCCTCAAGGCAAGGTGGCCGAGCGCATTGCGGGCATGCCCTTCCTCAATTACAGCGCGAAGGCGTATCCGGTAACACTGTGGGATATCCACGGGCAGTCCGGTCATCCGCTTCGCACCACCATCAGCGAAATGGGGCCGTTGCTGCTTGGCAGCCTGCTGGAACTCACTGACAGCCAGCAATCGGCGCTCTATGCGACTTTCAAGGTGGCCGACCGCGAAGGCCTGTTGCTGCTGGACCTCAAAGACCTCAAGGCCTTGCTCAACCACTTGCGTTATCACCCGGAACTGCTGGGCGACGACGCGGCGCTGATGACCACCGGTTCCAGCCAGGCGCTGTTGCGGCGTTTGGCGGTGCTGGAGCAGCAGGGCGCCGAAGCCTTGTTTGGCGAGCCTGCCCTGCAGCTTGAAGATATCTTGCAGCCTGCCGGCGATGGTCGTGGGCGCATTCACCTGCTGGACGCGAGCCGCTTGGTGCACGAGGCGCCCAAGGTCTATGCGACCTTCCTGCTGTGGCTGTTGGCCGAGTTGTTCGAACAACTGCCGGAGCGTGGCGATGCCGATAAACCGTTGCTGGCGCTGTTTTTCGACGAGGCGCATTTATTGTTCGCCGATACGCCCAAGGCATTGCAGGATCGCCTGGAACAAGTGGTGCGTTTGATCCGTTCCAAGGGCGTGGGTGTGTACTTTGTCACTCAATCCCCAGGGGATTTGCCTGACACGGTATTGGCGCAACTGGGCTTGCGTATCCAGCATGGCTTGCGGGCGTTCACCACCAAAGAGCAGAAATCCCTGCGTGCGGTGGCGGACGGTTTTCGCCCCAACCCGGCGTTCGATACCTTGTCGGTACTGACTGAGTTGGGCACCGGTGAGGCATTGGTGGGGGCGTTGCAGGAAAAGGGCACGCCGGAAGTGGTCCAGCGCGTGCTGGTGGCGCCGCCGCAATCGCGGATCGGGCCGCTCAGCGAAGCCGAGCGTGCTGCGATCATCGCCAGTTCGCCTTTATTGGGGCGCTACGACAAGCCAATTGACCGTGAGTCGGCCTATGAGGTGCTGATGGCGCGCAAGGAGCTTGGCCCGACCGAGGAGGCCAAACCGGCCGCCGAAGAGCCGAGCTTTACCGACAAGGCCGGAGCGTTCCTGGGGACTACAGCAGGTAAGGCGCTCAAATCCGCCATGCAACAGGCGGCCAATCAAATGGGACGGCAGTTGGTGCGCGGGTTGTTGGGCTCGTTGCTGGGCGGCAGTAAACGCAAGTAGCGGTTCAGGGCTTGGGCCTGGCGTGGGCGGCCAACCGCTCCAACGCTGCGCGCAGGCCCGGATCGCTGATGCCGTCGGCCGTGGCTTGAATGGTTTCGGCCGCGTTCTGCGACAGGTCCATGGTGTGGCCCACTGCACCTTGCTGCACGGTGGGCGGCTGCACCTTGAACTGGATGCGGGTCAGGCTGGCAAACTCTTCAAATGCCATTAATTGCCGCTGCAAGCGTTTTTGCTGGTAGCGCAAACGGGTGGCCCAATGCCCGTCGGTGACAATTAACAGTAAATTGCCTTCGCGCCACGACGCCACATGACAATGTTCGCGGGCGGCAGGTTGCAGTTGGCTTTCTACAAGGCGTTGCAAATGGCCCAAGCGTTGCGCGTGGCCGAAGATGGCTTTCAACGGTTTGGCTTCGCGGAGCAACACGCTGGGCGCGCGGGCTGTAAGTGGGCGAAACGCCATGTTTAGACACCTTAAGTAACAGAGCCGCCATCTTAGCAGAAAGCGCCTGTGCGGCCCCAGGCAAAGCGATAGCAGGGCAATGCGAGTGAAATCAATAGGTAACTTCTGCGCTTGATGGGTTGAAGTTCCAGCAAAAGCCCTTATTTTAAACAGGCCCTCTCACAGCGCCATGCCAGCATCGGGGAATAACGCCACTTTCCTCACCCACGATTCCGGGTAGAATGCGCGTTCGCATGCGGCCGTGAGGGCTGCTCGGGCCACTCACGGTGCGCCCTCCATCCCTATGTGTGGAAGAACCTGCCGATATGTTTGCGCCTTTGTTAAAGAAACTTTTTGGAAGCAAGAATGAGCGCGAAGTCAAACGCATGCTCAAGACGGTGCAGCTGGTCAATGCCTTCGAAGAGCAGATGGTTGCCCTGTCGGACGAGCAATTGCGCGCCAAGACCCAAGAGTTCAAGGCCCGCATAGCCAAAGGTGAAACCCTCGACAAGCTGTTGCCTGAAGCCTTTGCGGTCGCCCGTGAAGCCGGTAAGCGTGTCATGGGCATGCGCCACTTCGACGTGCAGTTGATCGGCGGCATGACCTTGCATGAAGGCATGATTGCCGAGATGCGTACCGGTGAAGGCAAGACCCTGGTGGCAACCCTGGGCGTTTACCTCAACGCACTGTCCGGCAAGGGCGTGCACGTTGTGACGGTGAACGACTATCTGGCCCGCCGGGACGCCAACTGGATGCGCCCGCTGTATGAATACCTCGGCCTGACCGTCGGCGTAGTCACGCCGTTCCAGCCGCCGGAAGAAAAGCGCGCCGCCTATGCGTGTGACATTACCTACGGCACCAACAACGAATTCGGTTTCGATTACCTTCGCGACAACATGGCGTTCAGCATGGAAGAAAAATTCCAGCGCGAACTCAACTTTGCCGTGATCGACGAAGTCGACTCCATCCTCATCGACGAAGCGCGTACCCCGCTGATCATCTCCGGCCAGGCCGAAGACAGCTCGCGCCTGTACACCGAGATCAACAAGTTGATCCCGCGCCTGGTGCAGCACGTTGAGGAAGTGGAAGGCGTGGTGACCAAAGAAGGTCACTTCACCATCGACGAGAAGACCCGCCAGGTTGAACTCAACGAAGCCGGTCACCAGTTTGTCGAAGAGATGCTGACCCAGATCGGCGAGCTGGCCGAGGGCGAAAGCCTCTACTCGGCGCACAACCTGGGCCTGTTGACCCACGTGTACGCCGGCCTGCGCGCCCACAAGCTGTTCCATCGCAACGTCGAATACATCGTCCAGGACGGCCAGGTCGTACTGGTTGACGAACACACCGGCCGTACCATGCCGGGTCGCCGTCTGTCCGAAGGCCTGCACCAGGCCATCGAAGCCAAGGAAATGCTCAACATCCAGGCCGAAAGCCAGACGTTGGCCTCCACCACCTTCCAGAACTACTTCCGTCTGTACAACAAACTGTCCGGCATGACCGGTACAGCTGACACCGAAGCGTTCGAATTCCATCAGATCTACAACCTGGCTGTGATGGTGATTCCACCGAACAAGCCGCTGGCGCGTAAAGACTTCAACGACCTGGTGTTCCTGACGGCCGAAGAGAAATACGCGGCAATCATCAACGACATCAAGGACGGCATGGCCCAGGGGCGTCCGATCCTGGTGGGTACTGCCACCATCGAGACTTCCGAGCACGTGTCCAACCTGCTCAACAAGGAAGGCATCGAGCACAAGGTTCTAAACGCCAAGTTCCACGAAAAAGAAGCCGAGATCATTGCCCAGGCCGGTCGCCCAGGCGCGCTGACCATCGCTACCAACATGGCCGGTCGTGGTACCGACATCCTGTTGGGCGGCAACTGGGAAGTGGAAGTTGCGGCACTGGAAAACCCAAGCCCTGAGCAAATCGCCCAGATCAAGGCCGACTGGCAGAAACGCCACCAGGCTGTGCTGGAATCCGGTGGTTTGCAGGTAATCGCCTCCGAGCGTCATGAATCGCGTCGTATCGACAACCAGCTGCGTGGTCGTGCCGGCCGTCAGGGTGACGCCGGTTCCAGCCGCTTCTACCTGTCGCTGGAAGACAGCCTGATGCGTATCTTCGCCTCGGATCGGGTGAAGAATTTCATGAAAGCCCTGGGCATGCAGTCCGGTGAAGCGATCGAGCACCGCATGGTGACCAACGCCATCGAGAAGGCCCAGCGCAAAGTCGAAGGCCGTAACTTCGATATTCGTAAGCAACTGCTCGAGTTCGATGACGTCAACAACGAACAGCGTAAAGTGATTTATCACATGCGTAACACGTTGCTGGCCGCCGACAACATTGGCGAGACGATTGCCGATTTCCGTCAGGACGTGCTCAACGCTACCGTCAGCGCACACATCCCGCCACAGTCCCTGCCTGAGCAGTGGGATGTTGCCGGCCTGGAAGCTGCGTTGAAGAGCGACTTCGGTGTGGACTTGCCGGTTCAGCAGTGGCTGGACGAAGACGACCACCTGTACGAAGAAACCCTGCGCGAGAAGCTGATGACCGAGCTTTTGGCCGCATACAACGAGAAAGAAGAGCAGGCGAGTGCCGAAGCACTGCGCACCTTCGAGAAACAAATCGTACTGCGCGTGCTGGACGACCTGTGGAAAGACCACCTGTCGACCATGGACCACCTGCGTCACGGTATCCACCTGCGTGGCTACGCCCAGAAGAACCCGAAGCAGGAGTACAAGCGCGAGTCGTTCACGCTGTTCTCCGAGCTGCTGGATTCGATCAAGCGCGATTCGATCCGTGTGCTCTCCCACGTTCAGGTGCGTCGCGAAGACCCGATCGAGGAAGAAGCCCGCCTGCGTCAGGAAGCCGAGGCACTCGCTGCGCGCATGCAGTTCCAGCATGACGAAGCACCGGGTCTGGAAGCGCCGGAAGCCTTGGGCGAAGAGGTCGATGTGGCCTTGGCTCAAGCCCCGGTCCGCAATGACCAGAAGCTGGGCCGCAACGAGCTGTGCTGGTGCGGTTCGGGCAAGAAGTTCAAACACTGCCACGGCGAAATCAACTAAGATTTTTGCCTGACGCTGCAACACCCTGCGCCGCGACCGGCCTTTGCCGTCGCGGCGTTTTGCCATTAATTTCACCGTTGATCGCGACGGTACAGACATCACCTATTCTTTAAGGAGCGCATTCATGGCTGTTGGTCTTGGTCCTTTGCCCACTTTGTACCCGGTCGCCGGTTTTGAACTCGGTATCGCTTCGGCCGGCATCAAGCGCCCGGGGCGCAAAGATGTAGTGGTGATGCGCTGTGCCGAAGGCTCGACGGTTGCGGGCGTGTTCACGCTCAACGCGTTTTGCGCCGCACCGGTCATCCTGGCCAAGCAACGCGTGGCAGGTTCGATCCGTTACCTGCTGACCAACACCGGCAATGCCAACG
Source organism: Pseudomonas sp. PA-6-3C (assembly GCF_021605825.1). Classification (NCBI taxonomy): domain Bacteria; kingdom Pseudomonadati; phylum Pseudomonadota; class Gammaproteobacteria; order Pseudomonadales; family Pseudomonadaceae; genus Pseudomonas; species Pseudomonas sp. PA-6-3C. Next base: position 56,815 of record NZ_WKDV01000004.1, on the reverse strand, counting down.
CCGGTACCGGCGAGCCAGGCCTGGTTGCCGCTGCGCGCACCTGCGCCAAGCTGGCCCAGTTGACCGGCGTGGATGCCAGCCAAGTGCTGCCGTACTCCACCGGCGTGATCGGTGAGCCGCTGCCGGTGGAAAAAATCGAAGGCGCGCTGCAAGCCGCACTGGATGACCTGTCTGTGGATAACTGGGCGGCTGCGGCCACCGGCATCATGACCACCGACACCCTGCCCAAAGGCGCTAGCCGCCAGTTTGTACACGACGGCGTGACCGTTACCGTGACCGGCATCAGCAAGGGCGCGGGCATGATCCGCCCGAACATGGCCACCATGCTCGGCTACATTGCCACCGACGCCAAAGTCTCCCGCGACGTGCTGCAGCGCCTGATGCTCGACGGCGCCAACAAGTCGTTCAACCGCATCACCATCGATGGCGACACCTCGACCAACGACTGCTGCATGCTGATCGCCACCGGCCAGGCCAACCTGCCGGAAATCACCTCCACCGAGGGCGCGCTGTTCGCCGCATTGAAGCAGGCGGTGTTCGAGGTGTGCATGGACGTGGCCCAGGCCATCGTGCGTGACGGTGAGGGCGCAACCAAGTTCGTCACTGTTGAAGTGAACGGCGGCGCTAACCACCAGGAATGCCTGGATGTCGGTTACACCGTGGCCCACTCGCCCCTGATCAAGACTGCACTGTTTGCTTCCGACCCGAACTGGGGCCGCATCCTCGCTGCCGTCGGCCGTGCCGGTGTGCCGGACCTGGACGTCAGCAAGATCGACGTGTTCCTTGGCGACGTGTGCATTGCCAGCCGTGGCGCTCGCGCTGAAACCTACACCGAAGCCCAGGGCTCGGCGGTGATGCAGCAAGAAGAAATCACCATCCGCATCGAGTTGGGGCGCGGCGACTGCAGCGAAACCATCTGGACCACCGACCTGTCCCACGAGTACGTAAAGATCAACGCGGAATACCGCACCTGACAGCCAAGAGGAAAACCTGGTGAAACGAGTGCATGTAGCAGCAGCGGTGATCCGTGGCGTCGACGGCAGGATCCTGCTGGCACGCCGTGCCGATACCCAGCACCAAGGCGGCCTCTGGGAGTTTCCCGGCGGCAAGGTGGAGGCTGATGAGTCGGTCGCAAGCGCTTTGTCCCGCGAGTTGCAGGAAGAACTGGGCATCCAGGTCACCACGGCGCGCCCGCTGATCAAGGTGCAGCATGACTACCCGGACAAGCAGGTGTTGCTGGATGTCTGGGAAGTCTCGGCCTTTACCGGCGAGCCCCATGGTGCCGAAGGGCAGCCGTTGGAATGGGTGACGCCGCGGGACTTGCTCAACTATGAGTTCCCGGCGGCGAATGCACCGATTGTTGCGGCTGCCCGTTTGCCCGCTGAATACTTGATCACACCAGGCGAACTGGAAGCCCCCACCTTGTTGCGAGGTGTCCAGAAAGCCATTGCCGGTGGCATCAAGCTGGTTCAACTGCGCGCGCCCAACGGTTACGACCCTAAATACCGTGACCTGGCGGTGGACGCGGTGGGCCTGTGTGCCGGCAAGGCGCAACTGATGCTTAAAGGGCCGTTCGAATGGCTGGGGGATTTCCCTGCCGCCGGCTGGCACATGACCTCGGCGCAGTTGCGTAAATACGCGAGCAAAGGCCGCCCGCTGCCGAAGGATCGCTGGTTGGCGGCTTCTTGCCACAACGCCGAAGAGCTGGCACTGGCAGAGATGATGGACGTGGATTTCGTCACGCTGTCGCCGGTGCAGCCGACCCAGACTCATCCCGATGCCCAGCCGTTGGGTTGGGAGCAGGCGGTAGAGTTGATCCGTGGGTTCAGTAAACCGGTGTTTCTGCTGGGCGGGCTTGGGCCGGCTGAGCGGGAACAGGCTTGGGAAGCCGGGGCTCAGGGTGTGGCAGGCATTCGCGCGTTCTGGCCTGAGGCATGATGATCGTTCCCACGCTCTGCGTGGGAATGCCTCTTGTGACGCGGAGCGTCACGCTTTGGGACGCGGAGCGTCCAGGGCTGCATTCCCACGCAGAGCGTGGGAACGAACTTAGTGAGGCTTGGCCGCCGCCTGCCACAACACTTCCACTACACCCTGACGCTTGGCAATCACCCGCGCCGCCACAAACAGCACATCCGACAACCGATTGATATACGCAAGCCCCACGCCTTCCAACGGCTCAATCGCATTCAACTGCTGACACCGCCGCTCCGCACTGCGCGCCAGGCTGCGGCACACATGGGCCTGGGCAATCAGCGCTGAACCGCCGGGCAAGATGAAGTTTTCCAGCGGCCCGACTTCCTCATTCCAACGGTCAATCGCCGCTTCCAGCCGGTCGACTTCTGCGGCATTCAACGCTTTGTACACAGGCATCGCCAACTCACCGCCCAAGTCGAACAAGCGGTGCTGGCACGGCGTAAGCACCTCGATCACCTCCTTGAGCTGCGGGTGCTGGCCGCTCTGTTCTTCAAGGTTGGCCAGCAGCAAACCCAACTGGCTGTTCAGCGTATCCACCTCGCCAATGGCTTCCACGCGAGGGTGGTCCTTGGGCACGCGACGGCCATCACCCAGGCCCGTCTCGCCCTTGTCGCCGGTGCGGGTGTAGATCTTCGACAGGCGAAAGCCCATGGTCATTGCTCCAGTTGAGTCAGTTCATAGGGTGGCATCTGGCTGCCGGCCAACGGCAGGCGCAGGGTAAAACAGGTGCCTTGGCCGAGGGTGGAATGCACTTCCATCTGGCCTTTATGGTTGTTGGTGATGATGAAGTACGACACCGACAGCCCAAGCCCGGTGCCTTGGCCGATTTCCTTGGTGGTAAAGAACGGCTCGAACGTGCGTTTGCGCACGTTTTCGCTCATGCCGATGCCATTGTCTTCCACCTGGATCTCCGCCCACGGCGGGTTGAGGCGGGTGCGCAAGATGATGCGCCCCGGCTCGCTGTCGTCTTCACGCAGGTGAATGGCTTGCGCAGCGTTTTTCAGCAGATTGAGCAGCACCTGTTCCAGCTCGTTGGCGGTACCGGGCACCGGGCCCAGTTGCGGGTCGAACTGGCGGATGATCGCCTGGCCCTTGAAGTCGAAGCCGATGGTCAGGTCGAAGTCGTTACCGGCAATTTCCACGGCCTGGTCGATCAGTGCCGGTAAGTCGCACGGCGCCATCTGGCGGTTACTGCGGCGGCTGAAGCTGAGCATATGGGTGACGATTTTCGCCGCCCGCGCGCCGGCTTGCTGGATGCCATCGAGCAATTGCGGGACTTCGCGGCTTTGCAGGTAGTGGTTGACCGTCTCCAGCTCGATACCCGCCTGTTCGGCGTGTTCCAGGTTCTTCGGCAGGTCGGGGGACAGGCGCCGGCGGATGTTCTGCACGTTATGCAGGATCGCCCCCAGCGGGTTGTTGATTTCATGGGCCATGCCCGCAGCCAGGCCGCCCACGGAGAGCATTTTTTCCGACTGCACCATCATTTCTTCCAGGGACAAACGCTGGGTGATGTCGTCGATACGGATCACTACGCCGCGCCCGGCACCGCCCATCAACGGGTAGAAGGTCAGGGCGTAATGCTTGGGTTCGTCATCCTTGATCCAGGTGACACGCTCAATGCGCTCCACCGTGTGCTGCTCCACCGTGGCTTTTATCTGCGGCAGGTACGGTTTGAGCGGCTGGAAGGCGAGGAAGATCGGCTGGTTCAGCGCTTCATCCAGGCGCGTGCCGGAAAGCGCCGTGGCTTCCTGGTTCCATTGGGTGACGTAAAGCTGCTCATCCAGGGCGATCAGCGCCGACGGCATCGAGTCGATGATGCTGTTGAGGTAGTTCTGGAAGCCGGTGAGCTTTTTCTCGATCTTGCTGCGCACCTGCACTTCCAGTTCGAGCTTGCGGTTGGTGTGGCGTGTTTCTTCGGCCAGGCCCTGGGCTTGGTCGTAGGCGGCCTGAGAGTCGTCTCGCGCACGTTTGAGCTGCTGCTCGCGGGCTTCGATGCGCGACAACATGGTGTTGAAGGCTTCGGCCAGGCTGCCGATTTCATCATGGTTGCCGCGCCCGGCGCGCAGGGCGTAGTTCTCTTCGCGCGTCACCTGGCGTGAAAGCTCTTCCAGCTCATGGATCGGGCGGGTGATCAGGCGTTTGATCTGGCGGGCGATGATCAGCCACAGCAATACGCTGAAAATCAGGATGCCGAGGCTGGCGGTCAATGTGCCGGTATAGAACGCCATAGGCAGCTCACTGCTGGCCACCAACAGCAAATGCCCGGACGGCTGGCCGGCGCGGGGCAGGGTGATGACCTGGTTGCTGCGAAACTCAGTGAGGCGCCAGGCTTCGATATGCCGGTAGTTTTCCGGCAGGTGCAGGCGGTTGCCGTGCTGCATCTGCGCCAGCAAGGTGCCGTCGCCGTCGTACAGCGCGGCGGCGCGTAATGGCGAATAGCTGGTCAGCTCATTGAGCAGGGCGTCGGCCTTGGCCGGGGATTCAAGGGCTTCGGCGGCCAGCGACGGGTTGGACACCAATCGACCGATGGCCTGCAACGCCTGGGGCGCCATGCTTTCCTGGGAGATCCAATAGGCGGCACTGATAAACGTCAGGTTGGCCACCAGTAATACCGTGGTCAACAGCACCAGCAGGGCGGCCAGCAGTTTCTGCCCTACCGGTAGATTTTCTAGACGCTGGCGCAGTGGCATCAGGTTTTTTCCAGGTGATAGACAGGTAGGCAGGGTAGCGCGTGCCTCAGTCGCTGGCCAATCCGCGTGTGTGCAAGTAGTCGACCAGGCGCGCCCGCAACTGTTGCAGATGCGGCAGCACCAATTGATGGCGCTCTGCCGCCTGGCACGCATAACCGAGCAGGTAGCTGATTTCGGTGCGACGGCTGGAGGCCACGTCCTGATACATGGACGAATAATTGGCCGCGGTGGCCTGGATCACCCGTTGCACTTCGCTGTGCAGGTCCTGGGCGGCGGCGGGTTGGCCGCAGCATTCGAGCAACTCGCTGAGTTCGGCGCACAAGGTCGCGACTTCGCATTGGTGGGCTTGCAGGCCGCCGTTGCGGCACTGGTAAAGCACGGTCAATGGGTTAATGGCGCAATTGAGCGCCAGCTTGCGCCATAAACGCGTCAGGATGTCGGTGCTCCACTCATGGGGAATGCTGGCGGCGTGCAGGTCGTCCAGCCACAGCGCGGGAGTGGGGTGCCGCGCGTCTCCCAGCCAGGTGTAGCCGTGGCCGGCGAAGACCACGCGCCAATCGCCGTCGCGAAACGCGCCTTCGGTGCTGGAGGCAAAGATACAGCGGGCCTGGGGCAGTTGCGCGGCCACCGCATCCTGGCTGCCAAGGCCGTTTTGCAGCAGGATCAGCTCAGCGTCCGGTACCAATCGGTGTTGCAGCTGTGCGATGGCGCTTTGGGCGTCGTAGGCTTTGCACGCCACCAGCAGGCGATGAATCGGCCCGGGGCTGTCAGGTGTTTCGCCGATCACCAGGTAAGTATTTTCTACGCCGTGTTCCACCAGGGTCAGGCCGCCCGCCTGGTGATAGCTGGCCAGGCGCGCGGCATCCCGCACTATCAGCCGCACGGGCAGGCCCGCGCGCGACAATCGTGTGGCCCAGAGGGTGCCCAGGCTGCCGGCGCCGAGAATATGCCAGGTGGTCGACATCAGTTTGTGCTCCGTAGGGTCGCCTGCGATGAATGGTGCGAAAGAACCGCTATAATGCCTCGGCATTTTAGCTTGGGCGCGCTCCATCTCTACTGAGCCCGCCCCTTATATTGGAGAAATGACATGCCTTCGTTCGACGTGGTATCCGAACTGGACAAACACGAAGTCACCAACGCCGTCGAAAACGCCGTCAAGGAACTGGACCGTCGCTATGACTTGAAGGGCAAGGGCAGCTTCGAGTTCAAGGAAAAGGAACTGACCGTCAACCTGACCGCTGAAGCCGATTTCCAGCTGGAAGCGATGATCGAGATCCTCAAGCTGTCGTTGGTCAAGCGCAAGATCGACGCGCAATGCCTAGAAATCAAGGACGCCTACGCCTCCGGCAAACTGATGAAGCAGGAAGCCGTGCTGAAGGAAGGCATCGACAAGGAGCTGGCGAAGAAGATCGTCGCTCACGTCAAAGATGCCAAGCTAAAGGTCCAGGCCGCCATCCAGGGCGAGCAGGTACGTATCACCGGCAAGAAGCGTGACGACCTGCAGGAAGCCATTGCTGCCCTGCGCGCCAAGACCTTTGACATGCCGCTGCAGTTCAATAACTTCCGCGACTGATGGCACATTGGGGAACCTGTGGGCGTTTTTGACGTCCCACGCCCCAGAAACAGTGCCTACACTTGAGCCCTTCGGGGCTCATTTGCGTTTTAAGGCAGTCAATTAAGCCGCACATCCGCGCAACAGGAGAAGATAGATGGATTTAAACGTTGAAATGGATCACCTGATCAAGACCTCTGAGTCTTGGCTCCCGATGATTATGGAATACGGCAGCCGGTTTTTGCTGGCCGTGGTCACCCTGGCCATCGGTTGGTGGCTGATTAACGTGTTGACCCACCGCGTGGGGCGTTTGCTGGCGCTGCGTAATGCCGACCTGGCGCTGCAACATTTCATCACTAACCTTGCCAACATCGCGCTCAAAGTCATGCTGGTGGTCAACGTGGCCTCGATGATCGGCGTGGCCACGACCTCGTTCGTGGCCGCGATTGGTGCCGCTACTCTGGCCATCGGCCTGGCATTGCAAGGCAGCCTGGCGAACTTCGCCGGTGGCGTACTGATCCTGTTGTTCCGTCCGTTTCGCATTGGTGACTGGATCGAAGCACAAGGCACTTCCGGTACCGTCGACAGCATCCAGATCTTCCACACCGTGTTGCGCACCGGCGACAACAAAACCGTGATCATCCCTAACGGTAGCCTGTCCAACGGCCTCATCACCAACACCAACCGTCAGCCGACCCGCAAGGTGGTGTTTGATGTGGGGGTCGACTACGAAGCCGATTTGCAGAAAGCCCGTGAAGTGCTGTTGGAGCTGGCCAAAGACCCACGCGTGCTGGCTGACCCTGCGCCTGTGGCAGTGGTGTCGACCTTGGGAGACAGTTCGATCACTGTCTCCCTGCGTTGCTGGACCAATACCCCGGATTATTGGGATGTGGTGTTTATGCTCAATGAACTGGCGCGTGATCGTTTGAAAGGGGCGGGTATTGATATTCCGTTTCCACAGCGAGTTATTCGCGTGATGCAAGAACCGCTTGCCAAATAACTAAGCGCGGGTTGTCGAACTTGGCCGATAGGTCAAGTTTGATGCGTAAGGCCAATGTAGTTACTTAGCTTGCTAGTTATTTTTCTTGTGTAATAAAACTGAAATAAAAAAGCCGCTCCCTTGCAAAGCAGGGTAGCGGCTTTTTAGTTAAGGCTTACGCCTTAAGTCATCATTGTAATTAAACAGCTAATTACAAGATGTTCAGCGGGTATTGCGCGATCAGACGCAGTTCGTCGATCGACGCCGAACCGTAGTACACGCCATCAGACGAACGATAGGTCGCTTGACGAACGCGCAGGCTCAGGTCTTTTGCCGGGCCGCTCTGAACCACGTACTTGGCTTCGATGTCGCGTTCCCACTCTTTGCCGTTCGAAGTGGTGCCAGTGTTGGCGCCGCTACCGCTGACATAACGAGTCATGAAGCTCAGGCCTGGCACGCCGAAAGTGGCCATGTTCAGGTCGTAGCGAGCTTGCCAGGATTTTTCGTCTTCAGCGTTGAAGTCGGAACGGGCGATGGAGTTGGCCAGGAAAATCGTGCCGCCGCCGTCTACGCCGTAGCCGTAGTCACCGTCACCGCTGACTTTCTGGTAGGCCAGGGTGAACGTGTGAGCCTGGATGGTGTACGCGCCTTGCAAGCTGTACGCACGGTTATCCAGTTTGGTGGTGTTGTCTTTTTCTGCGCGCTGCAGGCCGGCGCCATCGCTTTTGGTGCTGTAGATGTTGAAGTCAACGGCCAGGGACTGATCGTTGCTCAGCGCGTGAGTCCAGTTCAGGTTGGCGTAGGTCTTCTTCCAGTAGTCTTCGGTCTTCGCGTAGTAGAGGCTGGCGCTGACTTCCGGCGTCAGGGCATAGACACCACCGATAAAGTCGGTTTTGGTCAGACCCAGGCTGTCACGGTATGTCTGTGCTTGTGCCACGCTCGAGGTGAAGTGACCGCCTTCGAGTTTCAGGCCCTTGATCTCGTTGCTGGTGATCGAGATACCTTGCGGCAGCTCTGGCAGCAAGCGGCTGTCGTCGGAAGCGAACACAGGCGCGGTGGTGTACTGGTCGCCGACTTTAAGCACGGTGTCGGAGATGCGGAACTTAACGGCGCCGCCGCCTTTGGAGTAGTCGTCTTGCGAGCGACCGTCGGCACCGGTAGGGAACAGGCCAGTGCCCGAGCGACCCTTGCCGCTGTCCAGTTTCACGCCCAGCAGGCCGATCACGTCAACGCCGACACCGATAGTGCCCTGGGTGAAACCCGATTGGTACAGTGCGTTGAAGCCCAGGCCAGTTTCTTCGACACGGCTTTGAGCCTTGCCATTGATGATTTTGTAGCCGCCAGCCGGCTCATTACGGAAATCACGGCTGAAATACAACATACGAGTATTGATGCCGAAAGTGCTGTCTTCAACAAAGCCTTTGGAATCGTCCTGGGCGGACGCCATTGCGTACTGCGAAACGCCGGCTGAAACAGCCAGGGCGATCATGCTCCACTTCATCACGCGCATCGTGATTTGCTCCTTTGGTTTTAGGAAGAGTACTGCCGTCCCACCTGTATTTTTATCTGGGCGGCTCTTTCTTTTTTGTGTCGGCGCAAAGTTATATCACGCAGACCCTATTGACGATACTTACTCATCTATCCTTTCAGCTTCTTTACGAGGCTGTCGTAAATTGCTATTTCCCTGTCGCAAATTCACAGCCCGAGTGTGACCAGGCTGACAACTAAAGTGCAGTATTCATACCCCTTGCGAAGTTTGAACTCATCCTTGAAAGGCACCTGAACGCTACTGTTTCTTATCGCGTAACACCTGTATCCATACGGGTGCCGTTGCCGACGATACGGGTGTGAATGCAACAAGCGTGCACAAAGCGGTAACCGAATGTCATTTTTTCGTGAAAAACGTTACGGCCGTGTAAAAACCGCATAAGCACGGGCTTTTTACGTCGTTTGGTTTGGGCTTGACGCCCCGCTGAAACACCTGTTGGGAGGTACAAAAATCCTGTGCCAGGGCAAAGCGTTACCGGTTCACCCCTTGAGTGGGTAATTGGCGGATCCCTTTGAGGCACGGGTGGGTCATTTTGGTGCATCCCGCTGAGGCCCGATTTAGCGTAGCTCAAATATTTGCCTGCCTCGAAAGGGTGCGTGCTTTTTTGCCCGGTTGCCTGAACGCTCCCGCATTCGCCGTGAAGCCTCGGGCATTCGAAGGTATGCTGGGCACCTGAAATTGACCTGCCGAACGGAGTGCCGCGTGTTCGCCTTAGACCAACGCCTGCAACAAGACACACTGGCCATTGGGGACTTCCCGCTCTGCCGCCTGCTGCTGTCCAACGACGCCAATTACCCCTGGTTCATCCTGGTGCCGCGCATCAACGGTATCAGCGAAGTGTTTCAACTGGATGTCGCAGATCAACAGATACTGTGGCAAGAAACGACAGTCTTGGCGCAACAGCTCAACACGAGCTTTGCCGCCGACAAAATGAACATCGGCGCGCTGGGGAATGTCGTCAGTCAGTTGCACGTGCATGTGATCGTGCGCAAACGTGACGATGCGGCCTGGCCGGCACCGGTCTGGGGCAAACACCCGGCCCGGCCTTATACCGAAGAGCAAGTGGCGGCGATTCGCAGCCAATTGCGCGGGCTATTGCCTGCCGACTTCATCTTTAGCCAGGACTGAATCATGGACCTGCAAGACCGCGTTACCGATCTGGAAAGCCGCCTGGCCTTCCAGGACGACACCATCGAGACCCTCAATGACATCCTGGTCACTCAGCAGCGTGCGGTTGAACGCCTGCAAATGCAGATGACGGCGCTGCTCAAGCGCCAGGAGGAAATGGGCGGGCAGTTCGAGACCTCCGAAGAAGAAGCACCGCCGCCACATTATTAATCGGTCCTTCGTTAAACAGCCGCGCATAAAAAACCGCGATCCAGCTCAGCCGGATCGCGGTTTTTTTATGCGCTGCGGGTAGGAATCAGCGACGCGGCAAGGCCGCAATCACGTCTTCGGCTTGCAGGCCTTTGTCGCGGTTCATGACGGAGAACTCCACGCGCTGGCCTTCGACCAGGACGCGATGGCCTTCGCCACGGATGGCCCGGAAGTGGACGAAGATATCGTCGCCCGAATCGCGGGAAATAAAGCCGAAGCCTTTGGAGGTGTTGAACCACTTGACGGTCCCGGTATCCCGGTTGGTCATGTCGTAGTTTTGCGACGCCGCGGCAGGCGACGAACGGTAGAAGCTGATGGCCAGGTGAAGAACGATGGCGACCACAGCAATCACCAGGCTGAGCAGGATGGCCGGGTGGCCGCCCACTTCAGGCATAGGTGCCAGGAGGGTGAGGGTTTGCACGACAACGGTCAGTACCAACAGCGCGCTGACCAGGTTTTGCAGTTGATGACGCGTGCCTTTGTTCCAGTAAGGGATTACCGGTGCGAGCGTCAGGTTAAGAAGGCCGAACAAGGCCAGGTACAGGGCGTCGTGTTGTTCCAGGTACGGCAGGCTTTCAGGCTGCAGACTCGGAATAAAGGACAGCAGCAACGCTGCAACGCCCGTCAGGAGGTGGACGATTTTCAACATTTTGATTAACTCACGTTAAGACGGATCACAAGGAAGAGCTGACTGGCACGGTTCGCTTCTGAACAATGGGAGGCGTTGAGCACGTGCGCGGGTATCAGCCTATGTGGCGTACCGCAGAAATGAACGGTAACCACACGCCGCCTATTTAACAGCAAAGGCTGTGCCTACTCAAATCAAGCATTTCGGGGCGTTGCAAGGGCAAAGGCATTTCTGCGTCAAACCCTTGTCCTAGACAGTGGCAGGGTTTGCGAGCGGTAATTTTAAAGTTTTCCGACTCGTCACAAAGGTTGGCCCGTCGCTCATAGGCACAGCCGTGGAGAGGGGCGATATGTCGCACGCTGTCTGCCTGTGTCGGGCTGCACACCGCCGGCACTCTTGCTAGAGTGGTCCTGCACCTGATCAATGAATGTTCGTCAATTGAAGGGGAAAAACATGGCAATCGATATTGGTATCAGTGAAGAAGATCGTAAATCCATCGTCGATGGGCTTTCACGGCTGCTGTCCGATACCTATGTACTGTATTTGAAAACCCACAACTTCCACTGGAACGTCACGGGTCCCATGTTTCGTACGCTGCACTTGATGTTCGAGGAGCAGTACAACGAACTCGCGCTGGCGGTGGACTCCATTGCCGAGCGTATCCGCGCCCTGGGCTTCCCGGCGCCGGGTGCCTATTCGATCTATGCCCGGCTGTCTTCGATCAAGGAAGAAGAGGGCGTGCCCAGCGCCGAAGAGATGATCAAGCAACTGGTGGCCGGCCAGGAAGCCGTCACCCGCACCGCGCGCGGTATTTTCCCACTGCTCGACAAGGTGAGCGATGAGCCGACCGCCGACCTGTTGACCCAGCGCATGCAGGTTCACGAGAAAACCGCGTGGATGCTGCGTTCGTTGCTTGAAAACCAGTAAAGACACCCCCTGAGCGGCGCCTTCCCGGCGCCGCTCGCTTGTTTCTCCGCATTTCCTGCCGTTGTCCTACAACTTTCCAATCCGCGTCTTCTGGCTGCCCCTCTCGCCCTGCTGTTTTATAGGCCCACTGCCCAATGGGAGAAACCCATGGGCTGCTGTTTGGCAATGGAGTGTCAGGTGTATGTCACGCGGAGTGGGTAATGGAGTGATGGAAACCGCCGGTTTTCACAAGATAAAGGTCGACCCCTTTGCCAAAGGGTTCGACATGGGACTGGCCAAGCCATTGTCCCGGTCGGTCAGGCTCAATGGGTTTTCCACCTGCCTGCGTCTTGAGCAGATCTACTGGAATATCCTCACGGAGATAGCCAGGATCAATGCTTGTTCAGTCAGCGCGTTGCTGTCGTATGTCGATCGGGAAGTGCATTTGCGTTACGGGGGAGTGAAGAACTTCAGCGGGTTGGTGCGGGTGGTGTGCGTGGTCCACGTATTAAAAGATCGTGCCAGCGCCACGGGCCTGGATTAAACCGCCGGTTGCGAAGCAGGCCCACCGTCAAGGCGGGCCAGGCTTCGGGCAGAAAGCCGGCTGCGCTGTGTCGATTTACCAGATATAATCCCGCGCTTTGCTGCGCGCCCCTGGCTTATCCACAGGGTGGGCGTGGCGCAGTTACGATCTGATCGCCGAGACATCTCCATGCCCATGTACGATTATCAATGTGCTTCCTGTGGTCATCAGTTGGAGGCCATTCAGAAGATCAGCGCCGCGCCGCTGGTCGATTGCCCTGCCTGCCAGGCACCTGAGCTGAAGAAGATGTTGTCCATGCCGGGCTTCCGCCTGAGCGGCGGCGGCTGGTATGAGACCGACTTCAAGACCGGCGCCAAGAAGAATCTGGCGGGCGGCGACAAAGCAGACTGAGTTGAACTCTACGCGCAGGCTCCTGCATTATCCGTCCCCTGCTTAACTGTACGGTGACAAGGCGAGCCTCCACCGAATTTCGAATTACGAGAAGTGAAACCACTACCATGATGCGCAGCCACTATTGCGGCCAACTGAACGAGACCCTGGATGGTCAGGAAATCACCCTTTGCGGATGGGTTCACCGTCGCCGCGACCACGGCGGGGTGATCTTCCTCGATATCCGTGATCGTGATGGTCTGGCCCAAGTGGTGTTCGACCCGGACCGCGCCGAGAGCTTCGCCGCCGCCGACCGCGTGCGCAGCGAATACGTCGTTAAAATCACCGGCAAGGTGCGTCTACGCCCGGCCGGTGCTGTAAACGCCAACATGGCCTCCGGCGCCATCGAAGTGCTGGGCTATGAGCTGGAAGTGCTGAACGAGTCGGAAACCCCGCCGTTCCCACTCAACGAATACTCCGACGTGGGCGAAGAAACCCGCCTGCGCTACCGTTTCCTGGACCTGCGTCGTCCGGAAATGGCCGAGAAGCTGCGCCTGCGTTCGCGCATGACCACCAGCATCCGCCGCTTCCTCGACGAAAACGGCTTCCTCGACGTCGAAACGCCGATCCTGACCCGGGCCACCCCGGAAGGTGCGCGTGACTACCTGGTGCCGAGCCGTACCCACGCCGGTTCCTTCTTCGCATTGCCGCAATCGCCGCAGCTGTTCAAGCAACTGCTGATGGTCGCCGGCTTTGACCGCTACTACCAGATCGCCAAGTGCTTCCGCGACGAAGACCTGCGCGCTGACCGTCAGCCTGAATTCACCCAGATCGACATCGAGACCAGCTTCCTCGATGAAAAAGAGATCATGGGCCTGACCGAGCAAATGATCCGCAACCTGTTCAAGGAAGTGCTGGACCTGGAATTCGGCGAGTTCCCGCACATGACCTTCGAAGAAGCCATGCGCCGCTACGGTTCCGACAAGCCAGACCTGCGTAACCCGCTGGAACTGGTGGACGTGGCCGACCAGCTCAAAGCAGTCGACTTCAAGGTGTTCAGCGGCCCGGCCAACGACCCGAAATGCCGCATCGCCGCCCTGCGCGTGCCTGGCGGCGCGAGCATGCCGCGCAAGCAGATCGACGACTACACCAAGTTCGTCGGCATCTACGGTGCCAAAGGCCTGGCGTACATCAAGGTCAACGAGCGTGCCAATGGCGTTGACGGCCTGCAATCGCCGATCGTGAAAAACATTCCGTTGGACAACCTGAACGCGATCCTCGACCGCGTCGGTGCAGTCGATGGCGACATCGTGTTCTTCGGTGCCGACAAGGCCAAGATCGTCAGCGAGGCCTTGGGCGCGCTGCGCATCAAGCTCGGTCACGACCTGGACCTGCTGACCTGCAAGTGGGCGCCGATGTGGGTCGTCGACTTCCCGATGTTCGAAGAAAACGAAGACGGCAGCTTCAGCGCCTTGCACCACCCGTTCACCGCGCCGAAGTGCTCGCCTGAAGAGCTGGAAGCCAACCCGGCGGGCGCTCTGTCGCGCGCCTACGACATGGTGCTCAACGGCACCGAGCTGGGTGGCGGTTCGATCCGTATCCACCGCAAAGAGATGCAACAAGCGGTGTTCCGCCTGTTGGGCATCAACGAAGCGGAACAGGAAGAGAAGTTCGGCTTCCTGCTCGACGCCCTGAAGTACGGCGCACCGCCGCACGGTGGCTTGGCGTTTGGCCTGGACCGTCTGGTGATGCTGATGACCGGCGCCCAGTCGATCCGCGAAGTGATCGCCTTCCCGAAAACCCAGAGTGCTGCGGACGTCATGACCCAGGCTCCGGGCGTGGTGGATGCCAAGGCGCTGCGCGAACTGCACATCCGTCTGCGCGAGGCGCCGAAGGCTGAGTAAGGCTGCGGCGTGAAAGCGCAATAAGGTTTTACGCAGTCAAAAAGGCGCATCTTCGGATGCGCCTTTGCGTTTAAAAGAGGGAATTCCTGCCTGGGGCGGGATTGATAAGGTTTCTAGAGAATTTCGGAGTTGTGTTATGGCTGGCCATTCCAAGTGGGCGAACATCAAGCACCGCAAAGAGCGTCAGGATGCCAAGAAAGGCAAGATCTTCACCAAGTGGATTCGCGAACTGACCGTCGCCGCCCGTCAAGGCGGTGGTGACCCAGGTTCCAACCCGCGTCTGCGCCTGGCGCTGGACAAGGCCTTGGGCGCGAACATGAGCCGCGACATCATTGATCGCGCGGTGGCCCGTGGTGCCGGCGCTGCCGATACCGACGACATGGTCGAGCTGAGCTACGAAGGCTACGGCCCAGGCGGCGTGGCGGTGATGGTTGAGTGCATGACCGACAACCGCAACCGCACCGCGGCTGCTGTGCGCCATGCCTTCAGCAAGTGCGGCGGCAACCTGGGTACTGATGGCTCGGTGGCTTACCTGTTCGAGCGCAAGGGGCAGATCACGTTCGCCCCCGGCACCGATGAAGACGCCCTGATGGAGGCGGCCATGGAGGCAGACGCCGACGATGTGGTGACCAACGAAGACGGCTCCATCGACGTATTCACCTCGTTTGCCGGCTTCTACTCCGTGCGTAACGCGCTGGAAGCGGCGGGTTTCAAAGGCACCGACGCAGAAATCGTGATGTTGCCGACCACCAGCGCCGAGCTGGACCTGGACGGCGCGCAGAAAGTGCTGAAGATGCTGGATATGCTCGAAGACCTGGATGATGTGCAGAACGTCTACTCGAATGCCGACATCCCGGAATCCGTAGCCGAACAACTCACCTGAGCACCATGAAAATCGCCTGTGGGAGCTGGCTTGCCTGCGATAGCATCACCTCGGTTTGACGGAAATACCGAAGTGTCTGCATCGCAGGCAAGCCAGCTCCCACATTTGATTGTTGTTGGCCGCAAGAATCATGTTTTTCCCAACCCGCAGGCGTTATGACTTTAATCCTTGGTATCGACCCCGGTTCGCGCATCACCGGTTTTGGCGTGGTGCAACACACCCCGCGTGGCTGCGTCTATGTCGCTTCGGGCTGCATCCGTACCGGCGCGGGCGAGTTGGCTGAGCGCCTGCAGATTGTGTACCGCGGCGTGCGTGAAGTGATCCAGACCTACGGGCCGGTCACCATGGGCATCGAAAAGGTCTTCATGGCCAAAAACGCCGATTCTGCCTTAAAGCTCGGCCAGGCCCGTGGCGCTGCTATTGTGGCCGGTGCGGAGGAGGGCATGGAAATCGCCGAATACACCGCGACCCAGGTCAAACAGGCCGTGGTCGGCACCGGCGCGGCGAATAAAGAGCAGGTGCAGATGATGGTCATGCACATGCTCAAGCTCACCTCAAAGCCGCAAATCGACGCCTCCGACGCCCTGGCCATTGCCATTTGCCATGCACACACGCGTTCCAGCCTCTTGCCGCATGGCCTGGGCACCGCACGCAGTCGTGGCGGGCGGCTGCGTCTCTGATAGCATCAGCGCAATCGTTATTTCCGGTCAGGCCGTGCTCTGACCCCAAGCTTTAAGGATCTGAACCGTGATTGGACGCTTGCGCGGCACCCTGGCTGAGAAACAGCCGCCGCACCTGATTCTGGATGTAAATGGGTTGGGGTATGAGCTGGAAGTGCCCATGACCACCTTGTATCGCTTGCCGTCGATCGGTGAGCCGATAACATTGCACACGCATTTGGTGGTGCGCGAAGACGCGCAATTGCTCTATGGTTTCATTGGCAAGCGCGACCGCGACTTCTTCCGTGAGCTGATTCGCCTCAATGGCGTGGGGCCAAAGCTGGCGCTGGCGTTGATGTCGAGCCTGGAAGTGGACGAGTTGGTACGCGCGGTTTCGGCCCAGGACACGTCAGCGTTAACCAAGGTGCCTGGTGTCGGCAAGAAAACCGCCGAGCGCCTGCTGGTCGAACTCAAGGACCGTTTCAAGGCCTGGGAAGTGGTGCCGAACATGTTCGCGCTGGTACCGAATCAGCCGGACATGCCGGCCAGCCAGATCGCCAGTGCCGAAAGCGATGCCGTGAGCGCGCTGATCTCCCTGGGCTACAAGCCCCAGGAGGCGAGCAAAGCCGTGTCGGCCATCAAGGACAAGAACCTGAGCAGCGAAGACATGATCCGCCGAGCCCTGAAGGGAATGATTTAAGTGATTGAAGCTGATCGTCTGATCGCGGCCACCGGCCCGCGCGACCGTGAAGAAGTCCAGGACCGCGCCATCCGCCCCGTCAGCCTTGCCGACTATATCGGCCAGCCGACCGTGCGCGAGCAGATGGAGCTGTTTATCCAGGCTGCGCGTGGGCGCAACGAGTCCCTCGATCACACGTTGATCTTCGGCCCGCCAGGCCTGGGCAAGACCACCCTGGCCATGATCATCGCCCAGGAGATGGGCGTGTCGATCAAGTCCACCTCCGGCCCGGTGCTGGAGCGTCCGGGTGACCTGGCCGCGCTGTTGACCAACCTTGAACCGCACGACGTACTGTTTATCGACGAGATTCACCGGCTGTCGCCGATCGTCGAGGAAGTACTGTACCCGGCCATGGAAGACTTCCAGCTCGACATCATGATCGGTGAAGGCCCGGCGGCCCGCTCGATCAAGCTCGACCTGCCGCCGTTCACGCTGGTCGGCGCCACCACACGCGCCGGGATGCTGACCAATCCGCTGCGAGACCGTTTCGGCATTGTTCAACGTCTAGAGTTCTATAGCACTGCCGATCTTGCGACGATTGTCAGCCGTTCGGCGGGCATCCTGGGGTTGCCACTGGACCCGGAAGGCGCGTTCGAAATCGCCCGCCGCGCCCGTGGTACGCCGCGTATCGCCAATCGCTTGCTGCGTCGTGTGCGCGATTTTGCCGAAGTGCGGGCCAAGGGGCATATCACCAAGGCCGTGGCGGATTTGGCCTTGAACCTGCTGGATGTGGACGAGCACGGCTTCGACCACCAGGATCGACGTCTACTCTTGACCATGATCGAGAAGTTCGACGGCGGCCCGGTCGGTGTGGACAGCCTGGCCGCGGCGATCAGTGAGGAGCGCCATACCATTGAGGATGTGCTGGAGCCGTACCTGATCCAACAGGGTTACATCATGCGTACGCCAAGGGGCCGCGTGGTCACGCGCCACGCCTATTTGCACTTCGGGTTAAACATTCCGTCACGATTGGGCGAGATGCCTGTAGTAGACGAATTCCTCGATGCAGTGGACGATTAAAAACACCACGCCAGACGATTTATCTGAAGTTTGTGCTGTCCTAGTGGCTGGTGTCGTCATTCAGTCGTTAGAAATGCTGAATAGAATGCAAAAACAGTTGCCCAGCCGGATTGGCAACCTGAGGAGTAAGCACTAGAGTATGCGCGCGCAAAACGGGGATCAGTCGTTCGCACATCGCTGTCGCGTTTATTACGAGGACACCGATGCCGGCGGCATCGTTTATTACGTTAACTACCTCAAGTTCATGGAGCGGGCTCGAACCGAGCGGCTACGGGAGCTGGGCTTTGC
This sequence comes from Pseudomonas sp. PA-6-3C, assembly GCF_021605825.1. NCBI lineage: Bacteria > Pseudomonadati > Pseudomonadota > Gammaproteobacteria > Pseudomonadales > Pseudomonadaceae > Pseudomonas > Pseudomonas sp. PA-6-3C. Next base: position 38,754 of record NZ_WKDV01000004.1, on the reverse strand, counting down.
CCAATCCCAGCTGGCAGGGGAGGACCTGTTATTCGTCGTGCATTCCAGCGAGGCGCGCTACCACGCACCGGCGCGACTGGACGACGAATTGCTGGTCAGCGCTGAAGTTATCGAATTGAACCGTGTCAGCCTGCGCTTTAAACAGCAGGTCAGGCGGGCAACGGATGCAACGCTGCTCTGTGAGGGGCAGTTCCTGGTGGCCTGTGTGCGCACCAATAGTTTGAAACCCCGGGCCATTCCCGAAGCTCTACGTGCGGCCTTTGCCGGCGTAAGCGGCGCGGGTAAACAATCAAAGCAGGAGATTTAGCGTGGAACCTACCGTCGTCGACCATTCCTCCATGTGGAGCCTGGTCAGCAATGCCAGTGTTGTGGTTCAACTGGTGATGCTGGTCCTGGTAGCCGCATCGGTTACCTCTTGGGTCATGATTTTTCAGCGCAGCAACCTGCTGCGTGCCGGTCGACGTGCCCTGGAGAGCTTCGAGGAGCGCTTCTGGTCGGGTATCGACCTGTCCAAGCTGTACCGTCAGGCCGGTAGCAACCCGGACCCGGATTCGGGCGTAGAGCAGATCTTCCGCGCCGGTTTCAAGGAATTCTCGCGCCTGCGCCAGCAACCGGGTGTTGACCCGGAAGCGGTCATGGAAGGCGTGGCCCGTGCCATGCGCGTTGCCATCTCCCGCGAAGAAGAAAAACTTGAACAAAGCTTGCCGTTCCTCGCCACCGTCGGTTCCGTGAGCCCGTACATCGGCCTGTTCGGTACCGTGTGGGGCATCATGAACTCCTTCCGTGGCCTGGCCCAGGCGCAACAAGCGACCCTGGCCACCGTGGCCCCGGGTATCGCCGAGGCGTTGATCGCCACCGCGATCGGCCTGTTCGCCGCTATTCCCGCAGTAATTGCTTACAACCGTTTTGCCGCTCGTGGCGAAACCTTGATCAGCCGTTACTACACCTTCGCCGATGAATTCCAGGCGATCCTGCACCGTAAAGTGCACACCAGCGAAGAATAAGCAGGTAATTTCCAATGGCTTTAATCGCTCGAGCTCGCAAAAAGCGCAAGCCGGTCGCCGAGATGAACGTAGTGCCTTACATCGACGTGATGCTGGTGCTGCTGGTTATCTTCATGGTGACCGCGCCGATGCTCAATCAGGGCGTGAAGGTTGATCTGCCCAAGGTTTCCAGCGAAGCCTTGCCGCAAGACAACAACACCCAGGTCCTGACCATTTCGATCAAGGCTGACAAGACCTATTACTGGAACCTTGGCAGCGAAGTCGACACCCAGAAACAGCAGGACAAGGCCATGACCTTGCCGCAGATGACGGACGCCGTGACCAAGATCATCCGGTCCGGCAACGAAGGCGGCAAGCACACGCAAGTGTTCATTCGCGGCGACAAAGTGGTCGACTATGGTTCCGTCATGGGCGCCATGGGCGGGCTGCAGAAGGCCGGCGTGGGTAACGTTGGCTTGATTACCGAGGCGCCCTGATGCAGCAACAGCGAGAGCCGTCCGCCTCGGAAAGCTACTTCTGGCCTAGCGTCTGGGCAATTGCCCTGCACGTCCTGGTGTTTGGCATGCTGTTCGTCAGCTTTGCCATGACCCCGGACCTGCCGCCAGCCAAGCCGATCGTGCAGGCGACCCTGTATCAGCTGAAATCGAAAAGTCAGGCCACCACCCAGACCAATCAGAAGATTGCGGGTGAGGCCCAGAAGTCGGCTGCGCGCCAGACCGAAGTCGAGCAGATGGAACAGAAGAAGGTCGAGCAGGAAGCGGTGAAGGCTGCTGCGGAACAAAAGAAAGAAGAGGCGGCTCAAAAGGCCGAGGAATCGAAAAAGGCTGACGAAGCCAAGAAAGCTGACGAGGCCAAAAAGGCTGATGAAGCCAAAAAAGCCGATAAAGCTGCCGAAGCTAAAAAGGCTGAAGAGAAACAATTGGCTGATATAGCCAAGAAGAAGTCTGAAGAAGAAGCCAAAAAAGCTGCCGAAGAAGAGGCCAAGAAAAAGGCCGCTGAAGACGCCAAGAAGAAGATAGTCGAAGACGCGAAGAAGAAAGCCGCCGAAGACGCCAAGAAAAAAGCTGAAGCAGACGAGGCGAAGAAGAAAGTCGCCGACGACGCGAAGAAGAAAGCTGCCGCCGACGCCAGTAAGAAAAAGGCCCAGGAAGCAGCGCGTAAATCCGCCGAAGAGAAAAAGGCCCAGGCCTTGGCAGATTTGCTCTCCGACACGCCGCAGCGTCAGCAAGCCTTGGCCGATGAACGTGGCGATGAAGTCGCGGGCAGTTTCGACGACCTGATTCGGGCACGGGCAGCGGAGGGTTGGACACGTCCACCTTCGGCACGTAAAGGCATGACAGTAGTGCTGCAGATCGGCATGTTGCCGGACGGTACGGTGACTTCGGTCAGCGTGTCCAAGTCCAGTGGTGACGGTTCGTTCGACAGTTCGGCGGTTGCCGCGGTCAAGAACATTGGCCGGTTGACCGAGATGCAGGGAATGAAACCAAGCGACTTCGCTCCCTATCGTTCATTCAAGATGACATTCACACCTGAGGATCTAGCCTTGTGAGAAACCTTCTTCGAGGAATGCTTGTCGTTATTTGCTGTATGGCAGGGATAGCGGCGGCGGATGAAAAGAACATTCTGGTCACCAGCGGTAGCGATCGGGCCACCCCGATCGCGGTAGTGCCGTTCGGTTGGCAGGGCGGCAGCGTGCTGCCGGATGACATGGCCCAGATCGTCAGCGACGACCTGCGCAACTCCGGCTACTACGCGCCTATTCCAAAAGGCAACATGATCAGCCAGCCGACCCAGGCCAGCGAAGTCATTTTCCGTGACTGGAAAGCGGTAGGCGCCCAGTACCTGATGGTCGGCAGCATTACGCCGGCCGGTGGTCGCCTGCAAATCCAGTACACGTTGTTCAACGTGGCCACCGAGCAGCAGGTCTTGACCGGCAGCGTATCGGGCACCGCCGAACAACTGCGGGACATGGCGCACTACATCTCGGACCAGTCGTTTGAAAAACTCACCGGTATCAAGGGTGCGTTCTCGACACGTCTGCTTTATGTAACGGCTGAGCGTTTCTCCGTAGACAACACGCGTTACACCTTGCAGCGTTCGGACTACGACGGCGCCCGCGCCGTGACCTTGCTGCAGTCGCGTGAGCCAATCCTGTCGCCGCGCTTCGCGCCGGACGGCAAGCGTATTGCCTATGTGTCGTTCGAACAGCGCCGCCCGCGCATTTTCGTGCAGCACATCGATACGGGTCGTCGTGAGCAGATCACCAACTTTGAAGGCCTCAACGGTGCCCCTGCGTGGTCGCCGGATGGTTCGCGCCTGGCGTTCGTACTGTCCAAGGACGGCAACCCGGACATTTACGTGATGAACATGGCTTCGCGCCAGATCAGCCGTGTAACCAGTGGCCCGGGCATCAATACCGAACCTTTCTGGGGTAAGGATGGTTCGACCATCTACTTCACCTCCGACCGTGGCGGCAAGCCTCAAATCTACAAAACAAGCGTAGGTGGCGGTGGCGCGGAACGCGTGACCTTTATTGGTAACTACAATGCCAACCCTAAGCTTTCGGCCGATGAAAAGACGTTGGTGATGATTCACCGTCAGGATGGTTTCACTAATTTCCGGGTTGCGGCCCAGGATTTGCAGCGTGGAACGGTAAAAATCCTCACAGATACCAACCTTGATGAGTCAGCCACTGTTGCGCCCAACGGCACCATGGTAATCTACGCCACCCGCCAGCAGGGCCGGGGAGTCTTGATGCTCGTGTCCATTAATGGACGCGTAAGGCTCCCGCTTCCTACCGCACAAGGCGAAGTCAGAGAACCATCCTGGTCCCCTTACCTGAACTGACGCGGCGCTACAAAAAGAATTGCTTAACACACTGGGGTTCATTAGGAGTTTCACGATGGAAATGCTGAAGTTTGGTAAGTTTGCTGCTCTGGCTCTGGCTCTGTCCGTAGCCGTTGGTTGCTCGTCTAAAGGCGGCGACAATGCCGGTGAAGGCGCAGCTGTTGATCCAAACGCTGGTTACGGCGCTAACACTGGTGCAGTTGACGGCTCCCTGAGCGAAGAAGCTGCTCTGCGCGCTATCACCACTTTCTACTTCGAATACGACAGTTCTGACCTGAAGCCAGAAGCCATGCGCGCTCTGGACGTTCACGCGAAGGACCTGAAAGCTAACGGCGCTCGCGTTGTTCTGGAAGGTAACACTGACGCCCGTGGTACTCGTGAGTACAACATGGCACTGGGCGAGCGTCGTGCGAAAGCCGTTCAACGCTACCTGGTACTGCAAGGTGTTGCTCCAGGCCAACTGGAACTGGTTTCCTACGGTAAAGAGCGTCCAGTTGCAACTGGCAACGACGAACAGTCGTGGGCTCAAAACCGTCGCGTCGAACTGCGTAAGTAATTCGTCATGCGAACGTGCCGTCGTGCTCTAACTGTATTGGCTCTCAGCCTCGCACCGCTTGCGGTGTGGGCTGCGGTTCCTGTGGAAGATAGCAACTCTGGCTATAACAATAGCGGGAGCAGTTATCCGCCAGCGGGTTATGGCACGAACGGCGCCTATGCTGGGGGACCGGCAACTGCCGCTCCCTCGGCACAGGGCGAACTGTTCAACCAGCTGCAACGTATGCAGGATCAATTGTCGCAGCAACAAGGCACCATTGAGATCTTGCAGAACCAAGTGAACCAGCTGAAGCAAGAAGGCCTGGAGCGTTACCAGGATCTTGATCGACGCATTGGAGCCGGCGTAACACCTGCCGCAACTCCTGATAATTCTTCTGCCGGTGGCGCGCCAAGCGCTGCCGCCGGTGGTGCAGCAGCAGGCGCAGCGGCTAGCCAAGCGCCTGCTGCCAGCAGCGAACCGGGTGATCCGGCCAAGGAAAAGCTGTATTACGACGCAGCTTTTGACCTGATCAAAGCCAAGGATTTCGATAAGGCCAGCCAGGCCTTTACCGCATTCCTGCGCAAATACCCTAACAGCCAATACGCGGGCAATGCCCAGTACTGGCTGGGTGAGGTGAACCTGGCAAAGGGTGATTTGCAAGCGGCAGGCCAGGCATTTGCCAAGGTCAGCCAGCTGTACCCAAAGCATGCAAAGGTGCCTGACTCGCTGTATAAACTGGCTGATGTAGAACGCCGCCTGGGTCACACCGACAAGGTCAAAGGCATTTTGCAACAGGTGGTTGCCCAATATCCGGGTACCTCCGCAGCCCAGTTGGCCCAGCGGGATCTGCAGCGCTTGTAAGCGATGCAACCCGTTTAGAAGAAACCCGCGCCTGGCGCGGGTTTTTTCGTTAGAATCCACGCCCTTTTATGAAACACGCTTTTTGGGGCCTACGCGTTGGCGGGGTTCCTTGAAGTGCCTGACGGAGGCGGACAGCCTGTTTAGCTGTTACGCCCGTGGCGACTATGCAAGACACATTACGTATTACCGAAGTTTTTTACTCGTTACAGGGTGAAACGCGTACCGCTGGCCTGCCTACCGTATTTGTACGGTTGACCGGCTGCCCGTTGCGTTGCCAATACTGTGACAGCGCCTACGCCTTCAGCGGTGGCACCGTGCGCACCCTCGACGACATCATCGAGCAGGTTGCCGGCTTCAAGCCGCGCTACGTCTGTGTGACCGGTGGTGAGCCCCTGGCCCAGCCGAATGCCATCCCGTTGCTCAAGCGGCTGTGTGACGCTGGCTATGAGGTTTCACTGGAAACCAGCGGCGCCCTGGATATCTCCGCGGTTGACGCGCGCGTGAGCCGGGTGGTCGACCTCAAGACCCCGGGCTCCAAGGAAGCGCACCGCAACCTCTACGACAACATGGATTTGCTGACGGCCAACGATCAGGTCAAGTTCGTGATTTGTTCGCGGGATGACTATGACTGGGCGGCCTCCAAGCTGATCCAGTACAACCTCGACCGCCGTGCCGGCGAGGTGTTGTTCTCGCCGAGCCACCATGACCTCAACGCCCGCGACCTGGCCGATTGGGTCGTGGCGGACAACCTGCCGGTGCGCCTGCAATTGCAGTTGCACAAATACCTGTGGAACGACGAGCCGGGGCGCTGACATGACCGAGCAAAAGCGCGCGGTCATCCTGCTCTCTGGCGGTCTGGATTCCGCCACGCTGGTGGCCATGGTCCGCGCCCAAGGCTACAGCTGCTACACCCTGAGTTTCGACTACGGCCAACGCCACCGCGCCGAGCTGCACGCCGCCGAGCGTGTTGCCCGTGAGCTGGGCGTGGTCGAGCACAAGGTGATCGGCCTCAACCTCAACGGCATCGGCGGCTCGGCCCTGACGGACAGCAGCATCAATGTGCCTGAAGCGCCCAGCGAAGGCATTCCGTTGACCTACGTGCCGGCGCGCAACACCGTATTCCTGTCCCTCGCGCTTGGCTGGGCCGAAGTATTGAAAGCCCGCGACATCTTCATTGGCGTTAATGCCCTCGACTACAACGGCTACCCGGACTGCCGTCCGGAATACGTCGAGGCATTCGAACGCATGGCCAACCTGGCGACCAAGGCCGGAGTGGAAGGGCAGGGATTCCGCATTCAGGCGCCGCTGCAGAACATGAGCAAGGCAGACATCGTGAAGGCTGGCGTAGGACTGGGCGTCGATTACGCGCTGACAGTTTCCTGCTACCAGGCAGACGATTCCGGTCGTGCCTGTGGGAAATGTGACGCTTGCAGACTGCGAGCAGAAGGCTTCAAAAACGCCGCAATTGCGGACCCAACGCGTTATTTCTGATTTATTTAAAATAAGGTGTTGAATAATCCTTAGAAATCAGTATTATACGCGCCACCACACAGCGGGTCGTTAGCTCAGTTGGTAGAGCAGTTGGCTTTTAACCAATTGGTCGTAGGTTCGAATCCCACACGACCCACCATTTTTGGCGGTTTAGAAAATCCGGAAGGCCCACGCAAGTGAGGATTTCCGGGTTTTTTTTTGCCTGCAATTTGGCGCTGGTAAAAAACCGCCTCCAAGAGACGGCTCGTTGCCCGGCCTTAGCCAAACCGCCCCGTAATATAGTCCTCCGTCTGCTTCATCTTCGGCGTGGTAAAGATCTGATCGGTCTTGCCATGCTCAATCAATTCCCCCATGAACATAAACGCGGTGCTGTCCGACACCCGCGCGGCCTGCTGCATGTTGTGGGTCACGATGATCACCGTGTACTGCGCCTTCAATTCCGTAATCAACTGTTCGATACGCCCGGTGGAAATCGGGTCGAGGGCGGAGGTTGGTTCGTCCAGTAGCAGCACCTGCGGGCGCAGCGCGATGGTGCGGGCGATGCACAGCCGTTGTTGCTGGCCGCCGGAGAGGCTCTGGGCGCTCTGGTTGAGTTTGTCTTTGACTTCATCCCACAGCGCACCGCCGCGCAGGGCCTGTTCGACGCGGTCGTTCATTTCGCGGCGCGAGAGTTTTTCGTGGTGACGCACCGCGTAGGCGATGTTGTCGTAGATCGACATCGGAAACGGTACCGGCTTCTGGAACACCATGCCTACGTGGCTGCGCAGGCGGTTCATCGAGTAGCCGGGGGCGAGGATGTTTTCGCCATTGAGCAGCACTTCGCCGCGCGCTTCCTGCTTGGGGTACATCGAGTAGATGCGGTTGAACACCCGCAGCATGGTGGATTTGCCGCAGCCCGAAGGCCCGATGATGGCGGTAATGCGCTTTTCCGGAATATCCATGTTGATGGATTTGAGCGAGCGTTGGTTGTTGTAGAAGAACTCCAACCCACGCACCTGGATTTTGGTTTTGTCGGGAGCAATGCCGGTGGCGTCCATCAGTGAGACCTATTGCGTAAAAGAATCAGGCGGGATGCCAGGCTGAGTACCAGCACGAACAACGTCAGGACCAATGCGCCGGCCCAGGCAAGTGCATGCCAGTCGTCGAACGGGCTCATGGCGTACTGAAAAATAACCACGGGCACGCTGGCGATCGGCTTGAGCAGGTTGCTGCTCCAGAACTGATTGCCAAAGGCGGTGAACAGCAGTGGCGCGGTTTCCCCGGTGATGCGCGCCAGGGCAAGCAGGATGCCGGTGACTACGCCGGCCTTGGCCGCCCGCAGCACGATTTGCAGCGTCAGCTTCCACTGCGGTACACCGAGTGCCAGGGCCGCCTCGCGCATGGTGGAGGGTTGCAACTGGAGCATTTCATCGGTGGTGCGCACCACCACCGGAATCACCAGCAGCGCCAGCGCCAGCGCACCGGCGATGGCAGAGAAGCCGACCTGATGATTGGTCAGCAGGTTCAGCGGCAGGATAACCCCGGTGTAGATGAATAAACCCAGCACAATCGAGGGGGCGGACAGCAGGATGTCATTGATGAAACGCACCGTAGTCCCCAGGCGCGAGTGGCGTGCGAACTCTGCCAGCCAGATGCCGGCCATCAGCCCGATGGGCGTACCGATCACCAACGCGATAGCCGACATCAACGCGCTGCCATAAAACGCATTGGCCAGGCCGCCCTCGGTGCCGGGCGGTGGGGTCATCTGGGTAAACAGGCGCAGGTTCAGGGCCTGGAAGCCGTTGATAATGGTGGTCAGCAGAATCCACGTCAGCCACAGCAAGCCAAAGGCGGTGGCGCCGCAACTGAGGAACATGGCCACGCCATTTTTAAATGCGCGTTTGCGATACAGGCGTTCGTTGGCGTTCATAACCCTTCCTTGCGCGACAGGCGCATCAGCAGCAGTCGCGCGAGCGCGAGCACGACGAAGGTCACGATAAACAGCAGGAAACCCAAGGCAATCAGCGCAGAGCGATGCAGGTCGGTGTAGGCCTCGCTGAATTCGTTGGCGATGACCGAGGCGATGGAACTGCTGGGCATCAGCAACGAGGCGGAAAACTGTTGTGCGTTACCCAATACGAAGGTCACCGCCATGGTCTCGCCAAGGGCGCGGCCCAGGCCGAGGAAGATACCGCCGACCACCGCCGAGCGGGTGTAAGGCAGAACAATGTCCCACACCACTTCCCACGTCGTGCTGCCCAAGGCGTAGGCGGATTCTTTCAACTGCGTGGGCACGCTGCGAAACACCTCATGCATCACCGAGGTGATAAACGGCATGATCATCACCGCCAGCACAATGCCGGCGGTGAGCATGCCGATTCCCAGTGGCGGCCCCTGGAACAGCGAGCCAACAAAGGGCAGGGCGCCCAGGTAGTCATTGATCAACGGCGACAGGTGTTCGGCCATGAAAGGCCCGAACACAAACAAACCCCACATGCCATAGATGATCGACGGGATACCGGCCAGCAGCTCAATCGCCGAGGCCACCGGCATTTTCAGCCAGGGCGGTGCAACTTCAGTCAGAAAAATCGCGATGCCGAAACTCACCGGAACGGCAATCAGCAAGGCGAGAAAGGAGGTGACCAAGGTGCCGTAAATCGGCACCACGGCACCAAAGTGGTTATTGACGGCATCCCACTCGGTGCTGGTGATGAAACCGAAACCAAACGTCTTGAACGCCAGCCCGCCGCCCCACAGGGTCGAGGCGGCAATGGCGCCCAGCAGCGCCAGTACCAGCATGGCGGCACCGAACATCGAGCGTTTGAACCACAGGTCGTGGCGTTGATCGCGGGCGGCGCGGCGGTCGCCCCCGGTGTCGCTCGCGTGAGTAGTCATAACCAGGGTGTGGACCGTGTCGTTCATATCAGAGGTGCTCAGCGCCTTCCTCAGTTATCGAGGAAGGCGGTCGTAGGGCGAATCAGTGGGCGAAGTCAGACTTCCAGTAATCTTCGATTCGCGACACCAGGGAGCCCGGCAATGCGACGTAGTCCAGGGCCGCAGCCTGTTCCTGGCCTTTTTCCAGCGACCACTTGAAGAAGTTGAACGCCGCCTGGCTTTGCTCGGCATTCTTGGGCTGCTTGTACATGATGATCCAGGTGGTGGCCGTGATCGGCCATGCGCCTTCACCTGGGGCGTTGGTCATGATCAGGTTGAAGTCTTTGGCACTGGCCCAGTCGGCGGTGTCGGCGGCGGCCTGGAACGCCTTGGCGTTAGGCTCGACGAACTTGCCGGACGCGTTCTTCAGTGAGGCAAAGGTCATTTTGTTCTGCAGGGCGTAGGCGTATTCCACAAAGCCGATCGAGTTCTTGATCTGCTTCACGTAGGCCGAAACGCCTTCGTTGCCCTTGCCGCCCACACCGACCGGCCACGGTACGGTGGTGCCGAAACCAATCTTGGTTTTCCAGCTGTCGCTGACTTTGGCCAGGTAGTTGGTGAAGTTATACGAGGTGCCGGAGCCGTCCGAACGGTGCACCACGGTGATGTTTGCGCTTGGCAACTTCACACCAGGGTTGAGCGCGGCGATGGCAGGGTCGTTCCAGGCCTTGATGTCACCGAGGAAGATCTTTGCCAGGGTGTCGCCGTCGAGTTTCAGCTGGCCTGCGGCCACGCCTTCGACGTTCATCACCGGCACGATGCCGCCGATCACGCTGGGAAACTGACCCAGGCCGCCGGCTTTGAGATCGTCGGCCGACAGTGGTGCGTCAGAGGCGCCGAAGTCAACGGTGGCTGCCTTGATCTGGGCGATGCCGCCGCCGGAGCCGATCGACTGATAGTTGATGCGGTTGCTGGAGTTCTTGCTGTAGTCCTGCGACCACTTGGACAGCACCGGGTAGACGAAGCTGGAGCCGGCACCGGTAACGTCGGTGGCGTGGGCCATGCCGCTCAGGCACAGGGCGCTCAACAATACAGACAGACTTTTTTTAGTCGGCAACATCACGACAACACCTCAAGGTAAGGGGTAAGTGGGTAGGCCCACCTGTCTAAGACGTGACGATTTAATTCCTGATATGTTGCTGTTTAATGACGGTTTGGCTTTATGAAGAAACATTTAGAAATGTTTGCCTGGGTGGCAGCGAGCATGGCTGCTGTCACCCAGGCGATGCTACTTAGCTGCCTTTCTGGTCAATCCCCGCCTGTAATTCCTGCTGGTCACTGTGCCCGCCGACCCGCAGCGGCCCAAGGTTGAAAGCCTGATCCTTGCGTGTGGCGTCGTCCTGTTTCTGGGTCAGTTCGTCCTTGGCGCCCAGCGCCAGGTTGACCGGCGATTTCGACAGGTTCAGCCCGACATCGGCGCGATAGTCGCTGCCTGCCAACGTCGTCGCCGTCACTTTGGAACCGCCCAACTCAACCTTGCCGCTTTCGGCGCTGATCCGCGCGCCAGTCAGCCGTGTGTCGCCAGCCACTTCAAGGTTTACGCCCTGAGCACCGCGAATGCCCGAGGCCTGATTAACGCTGTCTTTCACCACGTGGCTGACGTCCAGGTTCAGCGTCGGCGTGTAGCTGGTGTTGCCGCTCTTGTCACCGAACAGTACGTTTTGCGCGGTATCGGCCACCTTGCTGCCGGCGGTGTCCTTGCCGCTGACGGTGTAGCTGTCGCTGGTTTTTGGCCAGACTTTGTCCTTGAAGCTGGACAGGCGCGTGCCCAGTGCATCTTTCTTGTCCGCGAGGTAGGTCTTGGCCTGGTCCACGCGGGTGCCAAAGGCGCCACGGGGTTCAGGATTCACCTCGTAGCTGCCACTGCGGCTGAGCTTTTCGCCCAGGCGCTCCTTGGCGTTGATCACGCTGTCCTTGGCCGAAGCGAGGTGCTCGGTGCCTTTGTCGACGGCGTTTTCCAACTTCTCCCGATGCTTGTCGAACGCGCCCTCGGCCTTGGCTTGCACCTTGTCCTTGAGCGGGCCGGTGGTCTTGGCGAGCTTGTTGACCACGCCGGGTTGGTTTTTTTCGACATCAAGCTTGGCGTCGACGTTGACCTTAGTGCTGCTGACGTGATCTTTGCGGCTCTCGACCACAAGATCCCCGCCGACGTTGCCGCTGACCTGATCCGCCTCTATCCGCGCACCCGCCAGATGGGTATCACCGGCACTGTTGATGGCTACGCTATCGGCCTTGATCAGGCTGTCGTGCTGGGTGGTGCCTTGCACGTGGTCCACATCGACCTTGGCGCGGGCATTGATGCCCAGCTGGGTCTTGGGTGTGTCGTGTTCACCGGCGTCGCCCCGTGTTGTTTTACCGCCGCTGCCACCCGCGCCGAGGGTCACGCCCCAGCTGTTGTGAGCCTGGGTGGATTGCGCCGACTCTTGCAGGATGCCGCCGTTTTGCGCATCGAGGGTGACCGTTTTGGCGGCAATCTGCGTACCTTGCAGATGGAGATCATCGGCGCTGGAGAGGCTCACGTTGCCCTTGCTGTGCAACTGCCCGACAACCACGCCCTGATCGTTTTCCGCCACCTTGCCGATATTGAAGTTGGCACTCAGGCTGCCAGTCTTGGCGCTGCTGTCGGCGCCACTGGTTTTTCCGGCACCGACGCTCAGGCCGCCGCCGAGGTTGCTGCCATTGCTGACATGCGTATTGGTGGCCGCTTGCAGGTCCAGCTTGCCGCCGGCATTCAGGCTGATATCACCGTTGCTGGCGATCTGCGTGCCTTGCAGGGTTATGTCGGCGCCGCTGCTGAGCTTGATCGGCCCGCTGCCTTGAAGCGTCGCGACCCGCGCCTGGCTGTCTTGGGTGGCCAGCTGCTTGTTATCCAGTTGCACACCAGCACCGAGGTTGACGTTGGTACCGTTGGTGCCCGGTGCGGTGCCCACGGTCAATGAACCATTACCGCGCAGGCTGTTGCTGGATGTGCTTTGCGTGTCGCTGGCCTGATCAAGCGCCAACTCGCCACCGGCCTTGAGGTTGACGCCCGCCTGGCCACCGTTGAACTGGCTGCCCGCGTAACGCGCATCGGACTTGGCCGTGATGTTCACGCCCTGAGTGCCCGCGTAGCTGCCGACCACCGCCGTGCTGCTGGCTTCGCGCACATCGCTGCTGCCGCCTGCGCCGCTGCCGCGCACGTTCACGTCTTCACCGGTGGTGGTGTAGACCCGCACGCCTGCCTTGGCGTCCACGCTTTGTTCGCTGCTGCTGTGGGTGTTGGCTGCGGCGCTGGCGATATGCTCGCCGGCATCGATCTTCAGCCCGCCATCGGTGGCGCGGTACTGAGTGCCTTCATCCTGCAACTTACCGGCGACATCGACCTGCACCGTGGCGCCACTGAACTGGCTGACCACCGCCGTGCTGTCCTGCTGGGTGCGGGTCTTGTTGGTGTGACCGACTTCCACGTCCAGCCCGACATTCGGCTGCTCGAAAGCATCGAGCAAACCGGGTTGATGGAATTTGGCCTGGGCCACACCTTCGACGGCTTTTTCGATTGGTCGGGTGATGCCTTTGTATTCGACATTGACGCCGACATCGGCGGTCCAACCGTTTTCCTTGTGGGTACTGGTCTGGCTGTTGTGCGCCGCCTGGTTATCGACGGTGCCGGCGTTGACCTGCAATTCGGAGCCTGCCTTGACCTGCGCGCCCTGGCTGGTGAGGGTGTTGCCGGCGTTGATGGTCAGTTTGCCAGCCGCTGCCACGTTGCTGGTTTGCGCGGTGGTGTTGCTGCTGTTGTCGTGGCTGCTTTGATGGCTGAACTGTGCGCCGTTGCCAGCCTTGTCCAGACCGCCGGTGTAGTACACGCCACCGCCGGTGGTGGTTTTGTCGGTGGTGTTGCGCGTGCTGTTATCGGTCGCCAGCAACTCGACGTTTTTGCCGCTCAAAATTGCATCGCCCTGGGTGGCTTGGACGCCGGAACCCTTGATGCTCACATTGCCATCGGCGGTGACCGCCACGCTGGCGCCGCTGAGGCTGGAAGCTTGTTGTTTTGTGGTGTCGGTCTTGCTGGTTTGCTGCTGGTCCTCAAAGCTCACGCCAGCGCGGTACTGGCGAGTGCCTTCGGCGTTTTCCTTGGCGTAGCCATCGAAACCACGAGCGTGAGTGGTGGTGGTGTCGTGTGTAGTGTTGTCAGCCGAAGCGATCTTGATATCGCCCTTGGCGTCCGCCTGTAATTTACCGGCGGCCGACACCTGAGAGCCACTGACTTGAATGTCCTTGGCGCTTTGCAGCTTGAGGTTGCTGTCCGAGCGCAGGTTGCTGGCCACGACAGTGCTGTCCTTGAGTTGCTTGCGGCTTTCATCCTTGGAAATGCCGAAGAACTTGCTGTCGTTGCTGTAGCTATTGTCGTGGGAGGTGTCTTTTACGCCGTCGATCACCAGCGAGCCTTTGTCGCTGATCACGCTGGCCTGCTTGCCGCCACGCGCCTGGCTGCCGCTGATGCGCACGTCGTCGGCCTTGACGAGCAGTTTGCCGTCGGCGTTGACCTTGCTGCCGGTGTTCAAGGTTTTGCCCTTGTCGCCGTCGCCGCTCTTGCCAAAGAAGCTGCCGCCGGTCAGGTCGCCGGAGTAAGCGTTGTCGCGGCTTACCTGGGTGCGGCTGGCGCTGCTGATCTCCACTTGGCGGCCGGCCAATTGAATATCGCCGGGTGTTTTCAGTTCGGCGCCTTGCAATTGCAGTTTCTGCTGGCTGGTCAGCTCCAGCGTTTTGCCGGCCTTGAGGCTGCTGGTGACGCTGCGTTGCTCGCTGGAAGATTTGTCCCAGTTGGCTTTCCACAGATGTTTGCGATGGTTGCCCTGATCGCGGGTTTCATGGGTTTCGGTCGCGGCGTTCACCTGCAGGTCGGCGCCGCTGTTGACACGTAAGGCATTGCCCGCTTCGACTTGGCTGGCCTTGATCTCGGCCTTGGCGCCGGAAGACAGCGTTGCATCCTGCTGCGCTAGGACCTTGTTACCGTGCTGGCGCGAGTCTTTATCAGTGGTGGTGCGGTCGTAGGTTTCGTAGGTGAACAGGAAGTTGCTGTTGTCCCACTGTTCACGTTTTTCCTGGAGTTTGCGGCTTTCCAGGCTACTGAGGGTCAGGTTGCGACCGGCGTCGAGCTTGACGTTGCGCCCACTGACGTCGGTGGCGGCCAGGTTCAAATCCTTGGCGCTGTGCAAGTCCACATCGCCATGCTGGCTTTGCACGCCGGCGCGGGTGGCGTCCAGGCTGTTGGCGTGGACCTGGCCGCTGATGTCGAGGTCGCCGGCCGAGCTGACGTTGACCCCGTCACGACCTTCCACCTGCACCGCGCCTACGCGCACGCCAGCACCTTCGGCCGTGCTGATGATGTTGATGCGTCCGGCCTGCATCGCCCCAAACAGGCTGGCGTCGATGCGCTGGTCCTGGGTCTTGCTGGCCGGGTCGACCTGGCGCACTTGCCCACTGGCGAAGTCGACCTGGTTGCGGCCTGCGGTGAGGTTCAGTTGATCGCGGGCACTCAAGCGCCCGTCGCTGTCGATGCGCGGCGCGATCAGGTTGATCGAGCCCGCGCGGTTTTGCAGGCCTTGGCCGTGCACCGTCAGTTGGCCGCTTGCGTCGCGGGTGTCCAAGGCTTGCAGCTTGCCGTCATTGAGTTCGGGGCGGCCCACCACCAGGTTGGCGTTCGGGGTGTTGATGAAGCTCCCGCCATTCACCGAAATACCGTTGGGGTTGGCCAACACATAATCGGCCGCCTTACCGAAAATCTCTTGGGCGCCGTTTAAGGTCGAGGCGTTGCGGCTGATCACTTCGTTGAGGATCACGCTCGCCGCCTGGCCCTGGAACTGCGGGTTCGCCGCCAGTTGCCCGGCGAGTTGCGACTGGCCGGCCTGCAGGGCGTTGTTCAGCACCACGCCCTGGCGGTCGACGTTGTAATCCAGGAACTGGTTATGGGACAGGCCGCCGGCATTCGGCGCGACGATATTGACGATGGGCACGCCCTGCTGGTTTTGCAGTTGCGGTATCCCGCCAGGCCCTTCGACCACGGTGATGCCGGCGGCCAGTACCAGTTGCGGCAGCAGGAACAGGCTGGCGATGGCCCAGCGCAGTTTGCCCTGGGGTGAAAGGTGAAACGTGTGGGTGTCAGTCGGCATAAGTAAGTTCGCTCTATGTTGGCTGATCCGCCTCGTGCGTTGTTCGTTGCAACGCTACTGGGGTGGTCAGGTACGGCGGTTGTTTCAGGCTAATCGGGTGTTGGTTTAAATCTGCACACTCATATCTGCACACTCATATCTGCAAGCTAAGGCGCGTCAGCCAGACCTCCGGCTCCTGGCCAAAGCCTGTTGGCGTGTGCAAATTGCGTTGGTAATCGACGTCGAGCTGCACGTTCTTCCAGCTCAGGTTGAGCCCGGCACTCGCGCCGCTCAGGCGTTGGCCCGGGGCGCCGTGTTCGCGCTTGACCCAACCGTTGTCCAGGCCCAGGCGCGGGGTGATTTTTACCGGAAGGTCGCTGTTGAGCGGCAGGCGCAAGGTGTTGCGCCACACCGCACCGATGGCGCCCGAGGCACTGTTTTCGCGGTAGCCACGCACAGCCGAATCGTCGGTGCCCAGCAGTTGCTCAATGGCAGGCAAACGGTCCGGGCTGTATTGCGCAGACAGCTGGCTCTGCCACTGCCAGGGTTGCGTGCGCCATTGGCCGTTGCGCCATTGAGTGAGGTTGGCGCGGTATTTGTGAAACTGCGCCTGGGGCAGGTTTTTCTGCACTTGGTCAGCGTCGCGATCAGCGCCGAACCAGGTCAGGCCCTGGGCGTAATTGACGTCCAGGTTCCACACCGCGCTGTTGAGCCAGAACAGGTTCAAACCGGCCTCGGCCACGCTCAGCGTTGGGCTCTGGATGCCCAAGCGGACCTTTTGCAGGTAGCTGTCGACGTCCTTGTAGGCCAGTTGCAGGTTGGCGCTGAGTTGATGGCCCTGGTCGCGCCACAACACGCGGTCGGTGCGCAGGCTGATCTGATCGGTACGGCCGCTGTTGTACAGCGTGGTATTGCTGACCTTGAGCGGTGAGCGGTATTCGGCATGGCTGGCGAACAGGCTGTAGGTCCAGTAGCCGTAGGGGATCGAATAAAACAGGCTGTTGCTGCGGCTGTAACGCGGGCCGTGGTTGAGCGTGTCGCTGAAGCTCAGGTTGAGTGAATCGTTGAGCTGCAGCGGGCTGTCCAGGCTCAGGCTGATGGCGTTGCGATCACGCCCGGTGCCGGCGCTGCCAAGGTTATCCACTCCCAGGCCCAACCCCCAACGTGAGGCGCTACTGCGCGAACGCAGGATGATGCGCGAGGCACCAGGTTCACGGCCAGGGGCGATATCCGCGGTGAGGTCCACCGAGCGCAGGCGGTTGAGCTGGTCCAGGCCTTGCTCCAGGTCGCGCAGGTTCAGTGGCTTGCCGAGCAGCCCGGGGAAGGCGCCGGCCAGGGACACGGGCAAGCTTTGGTCGGCCAGTTCGATGGCTTCCAGGTAGCCTTCTTCGACATGGATATCCAGCGGTTGCCCGGCAGCCGGGGTGCTGATCAGGTACGGGCGGCTGGCGATATAACCGGCCTCGACGTACAGGCGAGTGATCTCGGCCAGCAGGCGGTTGATCTGGGTGACGCCCATGCACGGGGCGACATAGGGCTCGATGTGTTTATTCATCTCGGCCCTGCTGAACAGCGTGACACCGGCCAGGCGTGTGCCGCTCAGCGGCCAGCAGCGTTCATCTTTGACATTGTCTGCTGGCACAGTGGGGGCGGCCGTCGGTGTGCCGAAGCTGCCTTTCTGGAGCTGGCGCTGGCGTTGCTCCAGCTGTAATTGCTGCAGGTCGCGCTGCTGTTGTTGCTGCAAACGCAGGGCTTCCTGGCCTGGCTGCGGGCCGTCGGCGGCGGACGCGGGCAGCGCGCACACGCAGAGCAGGGCGATACCCAATGGGTGGAGATGGCACAAGCGTTTGAGTGAGGGCAGGTTCGGCACTCGACATCCTTAACGTAGAAATACACACGATTCATGCCCCGGAGCCAAACCGTGAGCTCGGGGGGGCTTGCCGCTCTTGAGTCATGATTAAACGGATTGTTACATCGTCTGTAGGATTTATTACATAAAACGTGAGGAATGCCGCGTTATTCAGCAAATAAATGCACAAAATCAGTGCAAATTGACTGATGGGGGCTATCAGGTCCCTGAATTTACGGGGTGGGTATGTGGATCAGGCGATGTGGGAGGGTTTTGATTGTTGCAGCAAGATGACTTAATCGGCGTGTTTATAGAGATGCACGCATCCCATGTCGTCAACGTGGCTATCGAGGGGTATTTGCGTTCAAATTGACAGCTTTACGACGATGAAACCAGGCAGTCACGATCCGGTTAAAAAGTCATAAAAAGACACGGAAAATCAGGCGAAGTCTTTGAAAATCCTGAGATTGTCCGACAATCAAAAGCATGAAAAACTCTTCATAAACGCCTCGCTCGAACGTTGGTAGTTTCCCCAGCGCTGCCCAATAATTCGAGTCCTAATAATGAATAACAAAACTCTTAAAAGCGCCTTGGCGCTCTCCATTTCGCTCGCCTCCACACACCTGTTCGCCGGTGGTTTTGCCCTCAATGAGCAAAGTGTCAGCTCAATGGGTACAGGCTACGCCGGGCGTTCTTCCTCGGCGGATGACGCCAGCACGGTGTTCGGTAACCCGGCCGGCATGTCGCGCATCAAGCACAATGAAGTCAGCATCGGCGCCACCTACCTCGATGCCAAATCCAACATCAAGGACGCCAGTTCCTCTCAAGGCGGTGTCGACAATCCTGGCACCAACAAAGGCGATATGGTCCCCGGCATTGCCGTGCCGATGGGTTACCTGGTGACGCCGATCGATGAACACTGGGCCTTTGGCCTGGGGGTCTACGCGCCGTTCGGTCTGGTGACCGACTATGAACACGGGTTCCAGGGCAATGGCTTTGGTAACAAAAGCAAGATTCAGGTCATCACCGTGCAGCCGACGGTCAGCTATGCGTTCAACGGCAAGGTCTCGGTAGGTTTCGGCCCGACCTTCAACAAAATCAGCGGCGAGCTGGACTCCAAAGTCCCGGCGTTTGGCTTGGGCACCGAGACGGCCAAGATCAAGGGTGACGACACCGCGATGGGCTTCAACGCCGGTATCCTGGTGCAGGCTCTGGACAGCACCCGCGTCGGCGTCACCTACCACTCGCAAGTGGTCTATCACCTGAGCGGCCATACCAACGCCTCCGGCGTGCTCTCCGATGTGCTGGACGGCGGGGCGCAAAAGTATGACGCCAAGCTGAATGTCACCACGCCGTCGTCCGTGGACTTCTCGGTCACGCACCAACTGACCGACGCCTTGACCCTCTACGTGGGTAGCACCTACACGCGCTGGAGCCAGTTGAAGAAGATCACGGTCAACAACGCCGGCGTGTCGGACATTACCGCTGAGCTGGCCGGCCTGGGCTCCATCACCGAAGAGCAGCATTGGCACGACACCTGGTCCCACGCGATAGGCCTGTCGTACCAGCTCAACAAGCAGTTGGTGCTGCGTACCGGCTTCTCGGTGGACCAGACGCCAACCAACAACACCGACCGTTCGGTGCGTATTCCGACGGGCGACCGCACCGTCTTCAGCCTCGGTGCCGGCTGGACGCCTGTGGATAACCTGACCTTTGACGTGGCCTATTCCTACCTCAAGGAAGAGCCGATCAAGGTGCGCGACAACAACCCACAGCTGGCGCTCACCTACGACGCCAAATATGAAAACAGCGCCAATGGGTTCGGTGGTTCGGTCACTTATCGCTTCTGACCTGGGCAGTACGGCAAACCGCCGATCTTTGACGGCAGCCGCGAATCGCAGAATTACCTGTATGTGCAAGTCCTGGACAAGGCCAGCAGCACCGCCAGCTTTGCCTATAAGGACGGCCAGTTGACCCATGCCTCGGTCACGCAGTCGGCCTCCCAGAACACCCACACGCAGAAGTAGGTGATGGCTAACCTGGTGGAAGACACCGTGGTGCCCAAGGAAGGTTCATCCAAGCGTGATTACCTGGCGCTGCTTGAGCACGCGGCCAAGGAAAGCAAAAAGTCCAAGGATGCGCTGGAGCAGTCGACGTTGAAAAATGCCCTGGCGACGATGCATGACGCGGTCATGTTGCAGGACGACCCGGATGTGTTGATGCGCTGATGCTCGACGTGATCAAAACGGGAAGGCTCAGTGATGAGCCTTCCCGTTTTTTTTTGCCCGCTCAGCGTACCGCGCAATCCCATATTAGGCTTTTGAATCGATTCGATATTCTGTAGCCTTGCGCAGCTTTACCCGTGCTTGATGAACACAATCACTTCGTCCGGCGGCGCCCGAAGGGCTCCAGAGCCGGTGGTACACTCGACTTTCGCGCTTACTGCGCTTGCAGGTCTTGCGAACATGACGCAAATTTCCGAACGCCTACTGGTTCAAGCCCACCTCGATGCTAAGCAGCCCAAGGCGCTGAGTGCCGATGAAGAGGCGAGCCTGCGCAGCGCCATCGCCGCCGAGCTCAAGGCTCAGGACGCGGTGCTGGTTGCCCACTTCTATTGCGACCCGGTGATTCAGGCCCTGGCCGAAGAAACCGGTGGCTGCGTGTCCGACTCCCTGGAAATGGCCCGCTTTGGCGCTGCCCACCCGGCCAAGACTGTGTTGGTGGCCGGTGTACGTTTCATGGGCGAGACCGCCAAAATCCTCACCCCCGAAAAACGCATCCTCATGCCCACCCTGGAAGCCACCTGCTCCCTGGACCTGGGCTGCCCGGTGGAGGAGTTTTCAGCGTTCTGCGACCAGCACCCCGAGCGCACGGTGGTGGTTTACGCCAACACTTCGGCGGCGGTCAAAGCCCGTGCCGACTGGGTTGTTACCTCCAGCTGCGCGCTGGAAATCGTCGAAAGCCTGATGGACAACGGCGAGACGATTATCTGGGGCCCGGACAAGCACCTGGGTACTTACATTCAGCGCCAGACTGGCGCAGACATGTTGCTCTGGGACGGCGCGTGCATCGTCCATGAAGAGTTCAAGTCCAAGCAGCTTGAAGACATGAAGGCGCTGTACCCGGATGCTGCGATCCTGGTGCACCCGGAGTCGCCGACGGCGGTGATTGAATTGGCTGACGCGGTGGGTTCCACCAGCCAACTGATTGCCGCAGCCCAGCGCTTGCCGAACAAGACCTTTATCGTCGCCACCGACCGCGGCATCTTCTACAAGATGCAGCAGTTGTGCCCGGACAAAGTCTTCGTTGAGGCACCGACCGCTGGCAACGGCGCGGCCTGCCGCAGTTGCGCGCACTGCCCGTGGATGGCGATGAATACGCTGGAGCGCACGCTGCAGTGTTTGCGTGAGGGCAGTAATGAGATCTTCGTCGAGCCATCGGTGATCCCGCACGCCGTGCGCCCGCTCAAACGCATGTTGGACTTTACCCAGGCTGCGCGCCTCAAGCTGGCTGGCAACGCCTGACCTGAAGTTGAACACATAAACAAAATGTGGGAGCTGGCTTGCCTGCGATAGCGGTTTATCAGTCAATGCTGCTGTGACTGAACGATCGCCATCGCAGGCAAGCCAGCTCCCACACTTGATCTCTAGTGTTCTTGGGTTACTTTTTCTGCTTTGGAATGTGCACCAGCTGCGTATCCGAGTAGATGTCATGCCAGCTGCGCTTGCGCTTATCAAACACCGACCAGACAAACCCCAACCCCACGCACAACCACGATGCAATCGCCACCACAAAGCGCAGCAGCGCCTGCCATAGGCTGATGCGCGAGCCGTCTGCGTTCTGCACGCGCACGCCCCACACCTGCATGCCCAATGTCTGCCCCGAATGGGTCCAGAACTTGGCGAAGAAACCAAACAGCACAAAAAACAGGATCGTCGACAGCAGCGGGTCGCCGTCCAGCGCGCCGGACTCGGTGAGCGTGCGCATCCTGGCTTCGCCGATAAACGCCATCCACACCAGCTTGTAGATAAACGCGGTGACGATCAGCAGGGCGGTGCACAACAGGAAGTCATAGAACATCGCTGCCAGACGACGGCCCAGGCCAACGGCGGGGAATTCGCCTTGGGGGCTCAACAAAGGTTTGGGCATGGCCGTCTCTCTTGAGAAAAAAGCCATTTTACGAGCAAACGCACATAAAAAAGCCCCTGATGTCACCATCAGGGGCTTTTTGTCGCAGTAAGGATCAGCCTTCTGCTTGTACTTCGTCAGCCTGCATGCCTTTCTGGCCTTGCACGGCGATGAAAGACACTTTCTGGCCTTCTTTCAGGCTCTTGAAGCCATTGCCCTGAATAGCGCGGAAATGCACGAACAGATCCGGACCGCTTTCTGGAGTGATAAAACCAAACCCTTTCTCGTCGTTAAACCACTTGACGGTACCGCTCTGACGATTCGACATTTCTTATTTCCTTTGACGCTAAAAATTAATGACAGCCCCTTTCACATGAAAGAGTACTGGGCTGGGTTGCAGGAAAGTAAGAGACGTCGAACGGGTTGTAGCAAACTTATGGCTACTGCCCAGGTCCAGGTTCAAAGCGACCCATGCAAACACAGTGGCTAAACTCTACGTCAACTAATATGGAAAAAACAAGCCCCGGAGAATCCCCAGGTTTTGCTCGGCCATATGACACTTCGTTGACTAAAAGTGGATCCCACATATTCGATAGCGTTGCTCACTTGTTATAGGTTTGCGCCTATTAAAATGACTATCGTCAATGCACTCTTTTATGGCGGTTGCGTTACAAATTAGTGCGCGTTAACGCAACCGCGTTACTTATAGGAACAGTCAATCAGCCACGGTAGTAACGTTGCGGTACAAATGGCATTTTACTTACACGTAGTGGCACCTTTTTCCCACGTACCAACGCAGACACTTCGGTGTCCAGTGCGACAAATGCGCTGTCCAGGTAACCCATGGCCAATGGGCCGCCCAGTGTCGGGCCAAAACCGCCGCTGCACACGCTGCCGATCACCGTGCCGTGTTCGTCGACGATTTCTGCGCCTTCACGCACCGGGGTCCGTTCCTGTGGCAGCAGGCCCACGCGCTTGCGGCTTACGCCGGCTTGTTGCTGGGTGAAGATGCGGTCAGCGCCCGGGAAGCCGCCAGCACGCGCGCCATCGGCACGACGGGCCTTGGAGATCGCCCAGAGCAGGCTGGCTTCGATCGGCGTGGTTTCGGTGTTCATGTCATGGCCATACAGGCACAGGCCGGCTTCCAGGCGCAGGGAATCGCGGGCGCCCAGGCCGATGGCTTGAACTTCGGTTTCGGCGAGCAGGCTGCGCGCCAGGCTCTCGGCATTGGCCGCCGGTACGGAGATCTCAAAACCGTCTTCGCCGGTGTAACCCGAGCGGCTCACGTAGCACTCCACGCCCAGCAGGCGCAGGGTGGCGAACTGCATGAAAGTCATCTTGGTCACTTCCGGCGCCAGGCGCGCCAGCACTTTCACTGCCTCCGGGCCTTGCAAGGCCAGCAGGGCGCGCTCTTCGAACAGCGGTTCGATGCTGCACTGCTCGCCAATGTGTTTGCGCAGGTGGGCCAGGTCCTGGTCCTTGCAGGCTGCGTTGACCACCAGGAACAGCTCGTCGTTGCCCAGGTTGGCCACCATCAGGTCATCAAGGATGCCGCCCTGGTCGTTGGTGAACATGGCGTAGCGCTGCAAGCCGACTGGCAGGTCGATGATGTCGACCGGCACCAGGGTTTCCAGGGCCTTGGCGGCGTTGGCGCCGGTCAGGCGGATCTGGCCCATGTGGGACACGTCGAACAACCCGGCTTGATCACGGGTGTGCAGGTGTTCCTTCATCACGCCCAGCGGGTATTGCACCGGCATGTCGTAGCCGGCGAAGGGCACCATGCGCGCGCCCAACTCGATGTGCAGCGCGTGCAATGGGGTTTTCAACAGGGTTTCGGTGGACATGTTCAGCTCCTGAAAAACGTGCGGACGCGCTGGTGGGCGTCAGCACTCGATAATGTTGACGGCCAAACCGCCACGGGCGGTTTCCTTGTATTTGCTTTTCATGTCGGCGCCAGTCTGGCGCATGGTGCGGATGACCTTGTCGAGTGAGACAAAGTGCTGCCCGTCACCACGCAAGGCCATGCGCACGGCATTGATCGCCTTGACCGAGCCCATGGCGTTGCGCTCGATGCACGGTACCTGCACCAGCCCGCCAATCGGGTCGCAGGTCAGGCCGAGGTTGTGTTCCATGCCGATCTCGGCAGCGTTTTCCACTTGGGACACGCTGCCGCCCAACACTTCGCACAAAGCGCCTGCGGCCATGGAACAGGCCACGCCGACTTCGCCCTGGCAGCCAACTTCGGCGCCGGAAATCGAGGCGTTTTCCTTGTACAAAATACCGATGGCGGCGGCGGTGAGCAGAAAGCGCACCACGCCGTCCTCGTTCGCGCCGGGGATAAAGCGCATGTAGTAATGCAGCACCGCTGGCACGATCCCGGCCGCACCGTTGGTGGGCGCGGTGACCACGCGCCCGCCGTTGGCGTTTTCTTCGTTGACCGCCAGCGCATACAGGTTGACCCAATCCAGCACCGACAACGGGTCGCGCAATGCCGATTCGGGGTTCTTGCACAGCTGCCGATGCAGCGCCGCCGCACGGCGCTTGACCTTCAAACCACCGGGCAAGATGCCTTCGTTGCGACACCCGGCATCCACGCAGTCCTGCATCACCTGCCAGATGTTCAGCAAGCCGGCGCGAGTCTCCGCCTCCGGGCGCCAGGCACTTTCATTGGTGAGCATCACCTGGCTGATGGACAGTCCGTAGGTGGCGCAATGGCCAAGCAAGTCCTTGGCGTGCTTGAAAGGGAAGGTCAGCGGCGTGGTGTCTTCGACAATCCGGTCAGCGCCGGCAGCGTCTTCATCCACCACAAACCCACCGCCGACCGAGTAATACTCGCGGCTGCGGATCTGGATACCGGCGGCGTCGAAGGCACGAAAAATCATGCCATTGGGGTGGTAGGCGAGAGGCTTGCGAATCATCGCCAGGTGTTCTTTCTCGTTGAACGCAATGCTGTGTTCACCGAGCAGGTTCAAGCGACCGTCACCGCGCATTTGCGCAAGGCGTGCGGCGACGGTTTCAGTATTCACGGTGTCTGGGTGTTCGCCTTCCAGGCCCAGCAACACGGCCTTGTCGCTGCCGTGACCTTTGCCGGTGGCGCCCAGCGAGCCATAGAGCTCCACCTTGATGCCGCTGGTGGCGCTCAGCAGGTTGTCGCGCTTGAGGCCTTCGACGAATCGAGCGGCGGCGCGCATCGGGCCGACGGTATGGGAGCTGGAGGGGCCGATGCCAATCTTGAACAGGTCGAACACGCTAAGGGACATGGTTGTTCTCCGGTTTCTTATTATTTTGGAAGACTTGCTCGCTCAGTGCAGAAACCGGGCTTGTGTGGGAGCTGGCTTGCCTGCGATAGCATCACCCTGGTCTACCTGATAGACCGAGGTGCCTGCATCGCAGGCAAGCCAGCTCCCACAAAAACCAGCTCCCACATTGACCGAGTTCAGTCAGATCACGCGTAGCTCTCGATCGACGGGCACGCACACACCAGGTTACGGTCGCCAAACACGTTGTCGACCCGGCCAACCGGCGGCCAGTATTTGCCTTCGATCAACGACGCCACCGGGTACACCGCCTGTTCACGGCTGTACGGGTGGCTCCATTCACCGACGATTTCAGCCGCCGTGTGCGGGGCGTTTTTCAGTGGGTTGTCGTCCTTGTCCAAGGTGCCGTTTTCGACTGCGCGAATTTCCTCGCGGATGGCAATCATGGCGTCACAGAAGCGGTCCAGTTCTTCTTTGGATTCGCTTTCGGTCGGCTCGATCATCAAGGTGCCCGCCACCGGGAACGACATGGTCGGCGCATGGAAACCAAAATCGATCAGACGCTTGGCCACGTCATCCACGCTGATGCCGCTGCTGTCTTTCAAGGGGCGCAGGTCCAGGATGCACTCGTGTGCCACCAGGCCGTTGCTGCCGGTGTAGAGCACGGGGTAATGCTCTTCAAGGCGACGGGAAATATAGTTGGCGTTCAGGATCGCCAGCTGCGAGGCGCGCTTGAGGCCCGCGCCGCCCATCATGCTGATGTACATCCAGGTGATCGGCAAAATGCTCGCGCTGCCAAATGGCGCCGCGCACACCGCGCCTTCCTTGCGCTCCATGGCCGCGTGGCCTGGCAGGAATGGCGTGAGGTGGGATTTAACCCCAATCGGGCCAACGCCCGGGCCGCCACCGCCGTGCGGAATGCAGAAGGTTTTGTGCAGGTTCAGGTGGGACACGTCGCCACCGAACTTGCCCGGTGCGCACAGGCCGACCATTGCGTTCATGTTGGCGCCGTCGATGTACACCTGGCCGCCGTTGTCATGAATGATCCCGCAGATTTCGCGGATGCCTTCTTCGAACACGCCGTGGGTGGACGGGTAGGTGATCATCAGCGCAGCGAGGTGCTCGCGGTGCTCGATGGCTTTGGCGCGCAGGTCTTCGATGTCGACGTTGCCGCGTGCGTCGCAGGCGGTCACCACCACGCGCATACCGGCCATGTTGGCGGTCGCAGGGTTGGTGCCGTGGGCCGAAGACGGGATCAGGCAGATGTCGCGGCGTTCTTCGCCACGGCTCTGGTGGTAAGCACGAATGGCCAGCAGGCCTGCGTATTCACCTTGGGAACCGGCGTTCGGCTGCAGGGAGATCGCGTCGTAGCCGGTGGCCGCGCAGAGCATGGCTTCCAGGTCGGAAGTCAGCTCCAGGTAGCCGGCGCTTTGTGCGGCCGGGGCGAAGGGGTGCAGGGCACCGAATTCGGCCCAGGTCACCGGGATCATTTCGCTGGCGGCGTTGAGTTTCATGGTGCACGAACCCAGCGGGATCATGGTGCGGTCCAGCGCCAGGTCCTTGTCGGCCAGCTTGCGCAGGTAGCGCATCAGCTCGGTTTCGGAGTGGTAACGGTTGAACACCGGGTGGCTGAGGATCGGCGACTGGCGCAGCAGCGCGGCGGGCAAGGTGCTTTCAGTCGCAGCAAAGGCGGGCAGTGCCTTGCCGTCGGCGAAGATCGACCACAGGGCTTCGATGTCAGCCTGGGTGGTGGTTTCGTCGACCGACAGGCCAACGCGTTCAGCATCGACCACACGCAGGTTGATGCGCTGGGCGCGGGCCTTGTCGTGCAGGGCGGCGGTGTTGGCGCCCGTGTTGAGGGTGATCGTATCGAAGAAGTTTGCCTGCTCAACCTTAAGGCCCAGGGCGGTCAAGCCTTTGGCCAGGATCGCGGTCAGTTGGTGAATGCGCTGGGCGATCTGGGTCAGGCCTTTAGGGCCGTGGTACACGGCGTACATGCTGGCGATGTTAGCCAGTAGCACTTGCGCGGTGCAGATGTTGCTGGTGGCTTTCTCGCGACGGATATGTTGCTCGCGGGTCTGCATGGCCAGGCGCAGGGCCGGCTTGCCGAAACGGTCGACCGACACACCGACCAGACGGCCGGGCATGTCGCGCTTGAACGCATCCTTGGTGGAGAAGTACGCCGCGTGCGGGCCACCAAAGCCCAGCGGCACGCCGAAGCGTTGCGCGCTGCCGATGGCCACGTCGGCGCCGAACTCACCCGGCGGGGTCAGCAGGGTCAGGGCCAGCAGGTCTGCGGCCACGGCCACCAGTGCGTTGGCGGCGTGGAAGCGCTCGGTCAGTTCGCGGTAGTCGAACACGTCACCGTTGCTGGCCGGGTATTGCAGCAGGGCGCCGAAGAATGCGCTGACGTCGCTCAGCTCGCGTTCATCGCCCACCACCACGTCGATGCCCAACGGCTCAGCACGGGTGCGCAGTACGTCGAGGGTCTGTGGGTGGCTATGCACGGAGGCGAAGAAGGCATTGCTGCCCTTGTTCTTGCTCAGGCGCTTGCAGAAGGTCATGGCTTCGGCGGCGGCGGTGGCTTCGTCGAGCAAGGAGGCGTTGGCGATCGGCAGGCCGGTGAGGTCGCTGATCAGGGTCTGGAAGTTCAACAGCGCTTCCAGGCGGCCTTGGGAAATTTCAGGTTGATACGGGGTGTAGGCGGTGTACCAGGCCGGGTTTTCCAGCAGGTTGCGCAGGATCGGCGACGGTGTATGGCAGTTGTAATAGCCCTGGCCGATGTAGGTCTTGAACAGTTGGTTCTTGCCGGCGATGGCCTTGATCTTGGCCAGGGCCTGGGCTTCGCTCAGGCCGTCTTCCAGGCCGAGCACGCTGGTGCCCTTGATGCTTTCCGGGATCACGCTGGCGCTGAGGGCTTCGAGGGAATCAAAACCCAGGCTTGCGAGCATCTGCTGCTCATCTTCCTGGCGCGGGCCGATGTGGCGGGCGATGAATTCGTTGGCGGTGCTGAGATTGATGGTCATGGCGCGCTCCTCAGGCTTCAGCGTTGGCTTTGATCAGGCGGTCGTACGCATCCTGATCCAACAGCTTAGCCACTGCATCGGCATCGGCGGGTTTAAAGCGGAAGAACCAACCTTCGCCCATCGGGTCTTCGTTGACCAGTTCCGGGCTG
The DNA here is from genome assembly GCF_021605825.1 of Pseudomonas sp. PA-6-3C. Classification (NCBI taxonomy): domain Bacteria; kingdom Pseudomonadati; phylum Pseudomonadota; class Gammaproteobacteria; order Pseudomonadales; family Pseudomonadaceae; genus Pseudomonas; species Pseudomonas sp. PA-6-3C. Next base: position 10,563 of record NZ_WKDV01000004.1, on the reverse strand, counting down.
TCGCTGAGTGCTTCGTTCACTTCGAGCACTTCACCGGTCAGCGGCATGTACACGCCGCTGGCTGCCTTGACCGATTCCACGGTGGAGGCTTCGGCGCCCTTGTCGTAAGCCTGCAACTCCGGCAGTTGCACGAAAACCACATCACCCAGTGCGTTTTGCGCGAAAGCGGTGATACCCACGGTGACGCTGCCATCGGCTTCGGCGCGCAGCCATTCGTGATCTTCAGTGAAACGCAACTCGCTCATGGAAACTCCTCAGGGCCAGATTCGTCTGGTGGACGGGATTGGAATAATGGGGAGTTACTTAGCAATATTGCGGCCAATGTTATTAAGTCGTTATAAATCAGATGCTTAACGATTTTGGTTATGACGATATGATTTTCAGCTGTAGCGATTTCGCTACACTCGTGCACGCCAAAAAAAGCCTATGCGGATCAAAGCCTTGCATGGCGCGTAAAAAACAGGGTTGTAGCGATATCGTTACGCTGTAGCGCTTTCAGTACAGCGGATGTCGTTCTCAGACCAAAACTTGGATGCCCTCCATGGGGGAGGGGGCTTGTGTGGGAGCTGGCTCCCACACAAGCCCCACATTTTGATCTCTACATTTTCAGGTTTTGTTTGGAATGCCGTACTTGCGCAAGCGATGGGCGATCGCCGTGTGGGACGTTTGCAAGCGGCTGGCCAGTTGGCGGGTCGAGGGATAACTGGTGTAGAGCGTTTCCAGCAGGTTGCGCTCGAAGTCTTCCACCGCTTGCTCCAGGCTGTCGACTTCACCGTCGCTCTGGCGCGCCACTGAGGTGCCGGCGATGTCGAGGTCACCGATGTCCACCAGGCTGCTTTCGCAGATGGCGGCGGCGCGGAAGATCACGTTCTGCAGCTGGCGCACATTACCCGGCCAGCGGTTGCCGAGCAGCGCCGGGTAAGTGCCAGGCGCCAGGCGGCACACCGGGCGCTGGATCTGCGCACAGGCCTGCTGCATGAAGTAGCGCGCCAGCAGCAGAATGTCCTGGCCGCGCTCGCGCAGCGGCGGCACTTCGACGTTGAGCACATTAAGGCGGTAGAACAGGTCTTCGCGGAAGGTGCCCTCGCTGACCATCTTTTCCAGGTCGCGGTGAGTAGCGCTGAGAATGCGCACATTGACCTTCACTTCGCGGTCGCCGCCCACCCGGCGAAAGCTGCCGTCGTTGAGAAACCGCAGCAGCTTGGCCTGCAAATACGGCGACATCTCACCGATCTCATCAAGGAACACCGTGCCCTGGTTGGCCAACTCCATCAGCCCCGGCTTGCCGCCACGCTGCGCGCCGGTAAAGGCGCCAGGCGCATAACCGAATAATTCACTTTCGGCCAGGTTCTCCGGCAACGCCGCACAGTTCAAGGCCAAAAACGGTGCACTGTGCCGCGCGCTGATAGCATGGCAGGCACGCGCGACCAGCTCTTTGCCGGTGCCGGTTTCGCCCTGGATCAACAGCGGTGCATCCAGCGCCGCCACCCGTTGCGCCCGCGCCTTGAGCGTGCGAATCACCGGCGACTCGCCCAGCAGCGCATCAAAACCTTCGGCATGGTCATGGTGCAGCGCCGACAGCTGTTCGCCGATGCGGTTGGGTTGGTACAGAGTGAGCAGGGCGCCGGCGTCAGTGATCGGCGTGGCGTCGAGCAAAAAGGTCTGGCCGTTGACGCTGATTTCGCGCAACGGCAAACGAAAGCCCTGTTCGAGCAAGGTTTCCAGCAACGCCGGGTCATTGAACAACGCGCTGATACTTTCACCCGCCGGTTCGCGGCCATACAGCGCGATCAGCGCCGGGTTGGCCAGCAGGATCTTGCCCGCGCTGTCCAGGGCCAGCACCGGGTCGGTCATGGCCGCGAGCAACGCGTCGAGTTGCAGGTGGCGACGTTGGCCGGGGAGGATATCCACCACGGTGACCGCCTGTACGCCGTGCACGCTGAACAGCGCGTCGCGCAGCTCTTCGAGCACCTCGGCGCTCAGCGTCGGCGCGTCGATGTACACGTTGGGCGGCACCATCTCCACCGCATCCAGGTTGAGATTGCGCCCACCGAGCAGGGCCAGGACTTCCTGGGTAATGCCGACGCGGTCGATGAAGCTGACGTGGATACGCATGGGGCTGGCAATTCTGGGGAACTGGAGGCGGCAAGTATGCCTTGGAGCGCAGGGAGATCAAAATGTGGGAGCTGGCTTGCCTGCGATAGCATCACCTTGGTCTACCTGATACACCGAGGTGACCGCATCGCAGGCAAGCCAGCTCCCACACAAGCCAGCTCCCACATTGGACTTACGGTGTTGTTACTCCAGGTGTTCCGGTTTGACCGGATCGCCGGATTTCACATCCAACTGATGCCTTACATCTTCAAACATCAAGTCGTACTGCTTGTGCATCGAGCCGTTAAGCGTCGCAACCTTCGGCATTCCATATTTCTGCGCGATGTTCATCGCATGCCGGGCAAAGTCGAAGGCCTGATCCTTGGGTAAAAAGAATTCCTCCTTGAGGTCCTTGCCCTGCACCGAGCCGTGCAGCTTGAAGAGCATTCCCTTGCCTTCCTTTGGATCCTGGCTGACCTCGTAGTCGATGCACAGGTTGTAGCTGTAGTCATCCTTGTTGAGCGCGTGACGTTCGATGTGCAGGTGACCGGGTTCAAAGGTGGCCATAGGCGTTTCTCCTCTACTTCACAGGTAGGTGATGCCAGGTTTTGCCGTGCTGATACGCGTGCCGGCGCTGCCCTGGACGATGGCTTCGATATCCGAGAGTGAACCGATGACGGCAGTTTTGCCAGTCTGGCGGGCGAACTCGCAGGCCGCTTGTACCTTCGGCCCCATGGAGCCGGCGGCGAAGCCGAGCTTCTCCATGTCGTCGGGATGGGCCTGGCCGATGGCCTTTTGGGTCGGCTTGCCGAAGTCGATAAAAGCCGAATTGACGTCGGTGGCAATCACCAGCAAATCCGCGTCCAGTTGTGATGCCAGCAAGGATGAGCACAGGTCTTTGTCGATCACCGCTTCAATGCCGCGCAGCGTGCCGTCTTCGCCATACATGGTCGGGATGCCGCCGCCACCGGCGCAAATCACAATTGCGCTTTTTTCCAGCAGCCACTTGATCGGGCGGATTTCAAAGATGCGTTTCGGGCGTGGGCTGGCCACCACACGACGGTATTTATCGCCATCGGGCGCGATGGCCCAGCCTTTTTCGGCGGCAAGTTTCTCGGCTTCGGCCTTGGAGTACACCGGGCCGATGGGCTTGGTCGGGTTCTGGAAGGCCGGGTCTTTGGCGTCGACTTCCACTTGGGTGAGCAAGGTGGCGAACGGCACCTCGAAGTCCAGCAGGTTGCCCAGTTCCTGTTCGATGATGTAGCCGATCATGCCTTCGGTCTCGGCGCCGAGCACGTCCAGTGGGTACGGCGAAACCTGGGTGTAAGCCGCTGCCTGCAACGACAGCAGGCCGACTTGCGGGCCATTGCCGTGGGCGATCACCAATTCGTTGCCGGGGTGGATTTTGGCGATCTGTTCGGTGGCGATACGGATATTGGCGCGTTGGTTGTCCGCCGTCATGGGTTCACCACGGCGGAGCAGGGCGTTACCGCCCAGGGCTACGACGATGCGCATAAAAATGTCCTTCTAAAAGCTTGGCTGAAGGAACGCTGTTCATGTGGGAGCTGGCTTGCCTGCGATAGCGGTGGATCATGTAGACCGCCATCGCGGGCAAGCCCGGCTCCCACATGGGAGCGCATTACCAGCTTGATGGGTTAGATATCCGCCAGCGCCGACACCAGAATTGCCTTGATGGTATGCATGCGGTTTTCCGCCTGCTCAAACGCGATGTTGGCTGGCGACTCGAACACTTCCTCAGTCACTTCCACACCATTGGCCAGGTTCGGATAGCGCGCGGCGATGTCCTTGCCCACCTTGGTCTCACTGTTATGGAACGCCGGCAGGCAGTGCATGAACTTCACGCGTGGGTTGCCCGAGGCTTTCATCATCTTGGCGTTGACCTGGTACGGCAGCAGTTGCTCGATACGCTCGTCCCACGCTTCCACCGGCTCACCCATCGACACCCAGATATCGGTGTGGATGAAGTCGACGCCTTTGACGGCTTCTTTCGGGTCTTCGGTGATGGTGATGCGTGCGCCGCTTTCCTCGGCAAACACCTGGCACTGCTTGATGAAATCTTCGTGTGGCCACAGGGCTTTCGGCGCGCCGATGCGCACGTCCATGCCCAGTTTGGCGCCGATCATCAGCAACGAATTGCCCATGTTGTAGCGCGCGTCGCCCAGGTACGCGTAGCTGATGTCATGCAGCGGCTTGTCGCTGTGCTCGCGCATGGTCAGGGTGTCGGCGATCATTTGGGTCGGGTGGAATTCGGCGGTGAGGCCGTTGAATACCGGCACACCGGCGAACTTGGCCAGCTCTTCGACGATTTCCTGTTCAAAGCCACGGTACTCGATGGCATCGAACATGCGGCCCAGGACGCGGGCGGTGTCTTTCATGCTTTCTTTGTGGCCGATCTGCGACGACACCGGGTCAATGTAGGTGACGTGGGCGCCCTGGTCATGGGCCGCCACTTCGAACGCGCAACGGGTGCGAGTCGAGGTTTTTTCGAAGATCAGCGCGATGTTTTTGCCTTGCAGGTGCGGACGCTCGGTGCCGGTGTACTTGGCGCGTTTGAGGTCGCGGGACAGGTCCAGCAGGTAGTTCAGCTCGCGGGTAGTGTGGTGCATCAGCGAGAGCAGGCTGCGGTTGCGCATATTAAAAGCCATGATGGATCTCCTTAGGTTTCGGTTATCCCCCTGGCCGCTGCTGGATAAGCAGCGGCCAAGGCCAAAAAATCAATAGTCGATGGGGTCGCGGATGATCGGGCAGGTCATGCAGTGGCCGCCGCCACGGCCTCGGCCGAGTTCACCGGCGCTGATGGTGATGACTTCCACACCGGCCTTGCGTAGCAAGGTGTTGGTGTAGGTGTTGCGGTCATAGCCGATCACCACGCCGGGCTCCACGGCCACCACGTTGTTGCCGTCATCCCACTGCTCGCGTTCGGCGGCGAAGCTGTTGCCGCCGGTCTCGACCACTCGCAGCGTCTTGAGGTTGAGGGCTGCAGCCACGGTTTCGAGGAAGTTGGTTTTCTCCCGCTGGATGTCGATGCCGTGTGGTTTGCTTTCATCCGGGCGCAGGGTGAAGGGCACGATCTGGTTGACCACTTCGGGGAAGATCGTCACCAGGTCGCGGTCGCAGAAGCTGAACACCGTATCCAGGTGCATCGCCGCGCGGGACTTCGGCAGGCCGGCAACGATCACGCGTTCCACGGCTTTGTTTTTGAACAGGTTGCGCGCCAGTTGGCCAATCGCCTGGTGAGAAGAACGCTCGCCCATGCCGATCAACACCACGCCATTGCCAATCGGCATCACGTCGCCGCCTTCCAGTGTGGCGGCCCCGTGTTCCTGGTCGGGGTCGCCGTACCAGATCTGGAAGTCGGCGTTGGTGAACTCGGGGTGGAATTTATAGATGGCGCTGGCCAGCAGGGTTTCCTGACGTCGCGCCGGCCAGTACATCGGGTTGAGCGTCACACCGCCGTAGATCCAGCAGGTGGTGTCGCGGGTGAACTGAGTGTTGGGCAGCGGCGGCAGGATGAAGCTTGAGTGGCCGAGGAAGTCGCGGAACATCTCGATGGTCCGGCCGCCGAAGCTGCTCGGCAGGTCATCGGCCGACACGCCGCCAATCAGGAACTCGCTGATTTTGCGCGGCTCCAGGCTGCGCAGCCACGAGCCGACTTCATCGACCAGGCCCAGGCCCACCGTATTGGCGGTGATCTTGCGCTCCAGAATCCAGTCCAGCGCTTCGGGGATGGCGACGATATCGGTCAGCAGGTTGTGCATTTCCAGCACATCAATGTCCCGCTCGCGCATCTTGGTTACGAAGTCGAAGTGGTCGCGCTTGGCCTGGGCCACCCACAGCACGTCATCGAACAGCAGTTCATCGCAGTTGTTGGGGGTCAGCCGCTGGTGGGCCAAACCTGGGGAGCACACCATGACTTTACGCAGTTTGCCGGCTTCGGAATGTACGCCGTACTTCACTTTTTCCGTGGTCATTACAGATCCTCCAGTGAACAAAAGTTACAGAGTCAGGAAGCCGGCGTAGAGGCCATAAGCAGCCACCAGGGCGCCAATGACTACCGCGGCGAAAATCAGCTTCTCGACGTTGGTGAAAATCGGTTTGCCCAGTTCATGCTTGGCCTTGGCGAACAGGATCACGCCGGGGGCATACAGCAGGGCGGAAAGCAGCAGGTACTTGGTGCCACCGGCGTAGAGCAGCCACACCGCGTAGATCAACGCGATGGCGCCGATGAACAGGTCTTTCTTGCGCTCGCGCAGGGCGTTTTCGTAGGTCTCGCCGCGCACCGCCAGCAGCAGTGCATAGGCCGCCGACCACAGGTAAGGCACCAGGATCATCGAGGTGGCGAGGTAGATCAGCGACAGGTAAGTGCTGGCCGAAAACAGCGTGATGACCAGGAAAACCTGGACCATCGCATTGGTCAGCCACAGGGCATTGACCGGCACGTGGTTGGCGTTTTCCTTACGCAGGAACTCCGGCATGGTGTGGTCCTTGGCGGCGGCGAACATGATCTCCGCACACAGCAGCACCCACGACAGCAGCGCACCCAACAGCGAGATGATCAAGCCGACGCTGATCAACACCGCGCCCCAGTGGCCCACCACATGCTCCAGCACGGCAGCCATCGAAGGGTTCTGCAGTTTGGCCAGTTCCGGTTGGGTCATGATGCCCAGGGACAGCACGTTCACCAGCATCAAAAACAGCAGCACGGTGATAAAACCGATTACGGTGGCCTTGCCGACGTCGCTGCGTTTTTCTGCACGGGACGAGAAGATGCTCGCGCCTTCGATGCCGATAAACACCCACACGGTGACCAGCATCATGTTGCGCACCTGGTTCATCACGCTGCCCAGGTCGGGGTTTTTCACGCCCCAGATGTCAGCGGTGAAAATGTCCAGCTTGAACGCGAACACAGCGATCAACACGAACAGCACCAGCGGCACCACTTTGGCGACGGTGGTCACCAGGTTGATGAACGCCGCTTCCTTGATGCCGCGCAGTACCAGAAAGTGCACGGCCCACAGCAGCACCGAGGCGCCAATCACCGCAGCGGGTGTGTTGCCTTCGCCAAAGATCGGGAAGAAGTAACCGAGGGTGCTGAACAGCAACACGAAGTATCCGACGTTGCCCAGCCAGGCGCTGATCCAGTAGCCCCAGGCCGACGAGAAGCCCATGTAGTCGCCGAAGCCGGCTTTGGCGTAGGCGTATACGCCGCCGTCGAGGTCAGGTTTGCGGTTGGCCAGGGTCTGGAACACGAAAGCCAGGGTGAGCATGCCGATGGCGGTAATGACCCAGCCGATCAACACCGCGCCGACATCGGCGCTGGCGGCCATGTTTTGCGGCAGTGAGAAGATCCCGCCGCCAATCATTGAGCCCACGACCAGCGCAACCAGGGCGCCGAGTCGAAGTTTTCCGGGAGTGTCAGACATTGCATGACTCCAATGCAGGAGAAGAGAGAGCACAGAATAATTCTGTGCGCTGATCAAACAGCTGACTTAGATCACGTCATTGGCACATTCCATTGTGAATTAATGACTTAGGGGTAAGATCCCGGGGCAATAGTTTCCCCCGAAAAGGCGCTTTCCAGAGCGGCTCCTGCGTTTTGATCAAGCATTTAGTCCGAGGTGTGGACGTTTGACCCTAGCCCGCTTTGTCGAATGTGCAAACTTTTCTCAATTAACGGGTTAAGTCTGCAAAAACTGGCCAAGTGCCTGCTCTATTTAAAATCTAAATAAGCTTAAACTTTATAAACTGTCATGCCGTTGCGTTATGAGCGTGACGGTTTTATCGCTGTCTTTAATAAACGCTGCACTCGCTGATTTAATTAGTTGAGTGCGCGTTTGTTCTCTCAAACTATTTTATTTCAGGAGTTTGCATGTCCCAGCCGGCCGAGAAACTACGTCTCAGCGCGTTGATTGCCCTGGTGGTGGGGTCGATGATCGGCGGCGGGATTTTCTCTTTGCCGCAGAACATGGCCGCACGCGCCGAAGTGGGCGCCGTGCTGATCGGCTGGGCCATCACCGCCGTCGGCATGCTCACCCTGGCGTTTGTGTTCCAGACCCTGGCCAATCGCAAACCCGAACTGGATTCCGGCGTGTACGCCTATGCCAAGGCCGGGTTCGGTGACTACATGGGGTTTTCGTCGGCCTGGGGTTATTGGATCAGTGCGTGGATGGGCAACGTCGGTTATTTCGTGTTGCTGTTCAGCACCCTCGGCTACTTTTTTCCGGTGTTCGGCCAGGGCAATACGCCGGTCGCCATCGGCTGCGCCTCACTGCTGCTGTGGGCCGTGCATTTTCTGGTGCTGCGCGGCATCAAGGAGGCGGCGTTCATCAACCAGATCACCACCGTGGCGAAGATCGTGCCGTTGCTGATGTTTATCGTGATCGCCGCCGTGGCGTTCAAGGCGGATATTTTCACCCGTGATATCTGGGGCCTGGGCAACCCGCAATTTGGCAGCGTGGTCGATCAGGTGCGCAGCATGATGCTGGTCACCGTGTTCGTGTTTATCGGCATCGAGGGCGCCAGCGTGTATTCGGCGCGCGCCGAGAAGCGCTCGGACGTGGGCCGCGCCACCGTGATCGGCTTTCTCGGCGTGCTGGCACTGCTGGTGCTGGTGAATGTGCTGTCCCTGGGCATCATGAGCCAGCCGGAGCTGGCGCAATTGCAAAACCCTTCACTGGCGGGTGTGCTGGAACATATCGTCGGGCCGTGGGGCGCGATGGCGATCAGCATCGGGTTGGCCGTGTCACTGCTCGGCGCCTTGCTCTCATGGGCGCTGCTGTGTGCGGAAATCCTCTACGCCACTGCCCATGACAAGACCATGCCGGCCTTCCTGAAAAAGGAAAACCCCAACCGGGTGCCGGTCAACGCGCTGTGGCTGACCAACCTGATGATCCAGGTGTTCCTGGTGATCACGCTGTTTTCCCACAGCACTTACACCACCCTGATTTACCTGGCCTCGTCGATGATCCTGGTGCCCTACCTGTGGTCGGCGGCCTACGCGGTGCTGTTGAGCGGGCGCGGTGAAACCTATGCCGGTGCCCAGCGCCAGCGCTATAAGGATTTGCTGGTCGGCCTGATCGCTCTTGGCTATGCCGTCTGGCTGCTGTACGCCGGCGGCTTGAAGTACCTGCTGCTCTCGGCGCTGTTGTATGCGCCCGGCGTGATCCTGTTTGCCCTGGCCAAGCGCGAGCAGGGCCAGCCCTTGTTTACGCACATGGAAAAGGGCATTTTCAGCTGCGTGATCGCGGGCGCGGGGCTGGCGGCTTATGGGCTGTATAGCGGGGTGTTGTCGTTGTGAGATTGGCATATCAGCCGCCCTATGACTGGGCGGCAATGCTGGGTTTTTTATCGGCGCGGGCGATCACCGGGCTGGAGACCGTTGAGGCCGGCGTGTATCGGCGCAGCATCAGCGTGAACGGGCAGCACGGCTGCATCAGCGTGGCACCGGGTGCGGGCGATTGGCTGGAAGTGGGTGTTGAGTTCCCCGACGCGGCGGCGCTGCCCGAGATCGAGCGGCGCCTGCGGGCCATGTTCGATCTGGACGCCCGGCCTGGGTTGATCAATGCGCAGCTGGCCGCCGACCCGTTGATGGCACAACTGGTGGCTGCGCGCCCTGGCCTGCGTGTACCGGGGACGTGGGACGGTTTGGAACTGGCGATTCGTGCGGTGCTGGGCCAGCAGATCACGGTGGTCGCGGCCATTCGCCTGGCGGGTAAATTGGTGGCGCAGTATGGCCAGCCGCTGCAAACGCCCTATGCCGGTATTACCCATGTGTTTCCTGTTGCCGAAGTCTTGGCGGCGGCGGACCTCGCGACCTTGGGCATGCCCAAGGCGCGGGGCCGTACTTTGTCAGGTGTGGCTCAGGCGTTGCTGGAAGATCCGCAGTTATTTGCACCCAAGGCCAACCTCAAGGACGGCGTGGCGCGGCTGGTGGCCTTGCCGGGAATCGGCGACTGGACCGCGCAGTACATCGCCATGCGTCAGTTGCGTGAGCCGGATGCGTTTGCGTCGGGGGATATTGGCTTGATCAATGCGCTGGCGGCACTGGAAGGCGGGCCGGTGTCGGCGCGGCAGTTGTTGGCGCGTGCCGAGGCGTGGCGGCCTTTAAGGGCGTATGCGGCGCAGCATTTGTGGACGTCGTTGAGCCGGGTGGACTGAGGGTGGCTGTCAGGGCCTCATCGCAGGCAAGCCAGCTCCCACATTTGACTGTGGCCACACTTTCAATGTGTGAGAGCCAGCTCCCACATTTGACTGTGACCACACTCTCAATGTGTGAGAGCCAGCTTCCACATTTGACTGTGGCCACACTTTCAATGTGTGAGAGCCAGCTCCCACATTTGACTGTGGCCACACTTTCAATGTGTGAGAGCCAGCTCCCACATTTGACTGTGACCACACTCTCAATGTGTGAGAGCCAGCTTCCACATTTGACTGTGGCCACACTTTCAA
>NZ_WKDV01000039.1:0-72947 GCF_021605825.1 Pseudomonas sp. PA-6-3C | reverse complement strand
GCCCCTATACCAGCCATAGAGTTACGTCAGGTAAAACGCGCCGACCTTGTTGGGGCCGCTTCGCGGCCCAGCGGGAGCAAGCTCCCTCGCCACAACAAGCCCACCCGCCATCAGGCGGAGGGTTACAGGTCGCCGTAGCCCAGGGAACGCAGCGCGCGCTCATCATCGGACCAACCACCTTTAACCTTCACCCACAGGTTAAGCATGATCTTGGAATCAAACAGCAATTCCATGTCCTTGCGCGCTTCGGTGCCGATGCGTTTGATGCGCTCGCCCTTGTCGCCAATGATGATTTTCTTCTGGCCGTCACGCTCTACAAGGATCAACGCGTGGATATGCAGGGTTTTGCCCTGCTGCTTGAACTCTTCGATTTCGACGGTGATCTGGTACGGCAGCTCGGCGCCCATCTGGCGCATGATTTTCTCGCGTACCAGTTCGGCGGCCAGGAAACGGCTGCTGCGGTCGGTGATCTGGTCTTCCGGGAAGAAGTGCTCGTTCTCCGGCAGGTGCTCGGCGATCACGCGTTCCAGGGCCTCAAGGTTGTGGCCGTGCTGGGCCGAGATCGGGATGATCTGGGCGTTCGGCAGTTGTTCCTGCAGCCAGCTGAGGTGCGGCATCAGCTCAGCCTTGTCTTCGATACGGTCGGTCTTGTTCAGCGCGACGATCAACGGGCCAGTGACGTACTGCACGCGCTCCAGAACCATTTGGTCTTCGTCGGTCCACTTGGTGCGGTCGACCACGAAGATCACCACGTCGACGTCTTTCAACGCCGCCGAAGCGGTTTTGTTCATGTAGCGGTTCAGCGCCTTCTCGCCACCTTTGTGCATGCCTGGGGTGTCGACGTAGACCGCTTGCACATTGCCTTCGGTCTTGATGCCCAGCATGTTGTGGCGGGTGGTCTGCGGCTTGCGCGAGGTGATCGCCAGCTTCTGGCCGAGGATGTGGTTCAGCAGCGTGGACTTGCCCACGTTCGGGCGGCCGACGATGGCAACATAGCCACAGCGTGTTGCGGTTGAATCAGTCATGGCCATTCTCCACGCCCAGGGCAATCAGTGCTGCAGCGGCCGCTACCTGTTCGGCAATACGACGGCTCACACCCTGACCTCGGCTTTTTTCATTCAATAAGGTGATTTCACATTCCACGAAGAACACGCGGCAATGGGGTTCACCCTGGATATCCACCACTTCGTAACGTGGCAGTTCGCAACCACGCGACTGCAGGTATTCCTGCAGGCGGGTCTTGGGATCTTTGTTGGTGTCGACCAGCGTCAGGCTCTCGATCTCCGACGCCAGCCAGGCGACTACGCGCTCCTTGGCGGTCTCCATGCCTGCATCCAGGTAGATCGCACCGATCAACGCTTCGAGGGCATCGGCCAGGATCGACTCGCGGCGAAAGCCACCGCTTTTCAGCTCGCCGGACCCCAGGCGCAGGTACTCACCCAGGCCGAAACCACGGGCCAGCACGGCCAGGGTCTCGCCTTTTACCAGGCGTGCACGCAGGCGTGACAGCTGGCCCTCGCGCGCTTGCGGGAAACGCTCGAACAGCGCCTCACCGGCGGCAAAGTTGAGGATGGCATCACCGAGGAATTCCAGGCGCTCGTTATTGCGCCCTGCAAAGCTGCGGTGTGTGAGGGCAAGGACCATCAATTCCTGATCCTTGAAGGTGTAGCCGAGCTGGCGCTCGAGACGGCTTAGAGAAACGCTCACGGTTTACCCATTTCTGTTTGGTGGCACCGGCGGCCATCGACGATTGACGCAGTGTTCAAATTCAAATCCTGATTGGTACAGCAAGGAGTTGGGCCAATAATTGTCCCAACCCCAGAAAAGCATTCGGCGCTGTGTTCACAGCGCCGCCTGTATTACTTGATCAGCCCGACCCGCGAGAAGTTCGGCAGGTGGCTGAGCTTGGGTTCCGGCCAGCTCATCCAGACCGCAAAGGCCTTGCCGACAATGTTCTCGTCGGGAACCATGCCCAGCAGGTCCTTGGGGATATTAGGGTCATCCCAATACCGGCTGTCGTTGGAATTGTCACGGTTGTCGCCCATCATGAAGTAGTGCCCGGCAGGCACTTTCCATTCGGTGTCGGGCGGCGAGCGGTAGCGGCTCATTTCCTTGCGGATCTGGTGCTCTACTGCGCCGAGTTTTTCCTGATACAGCTCAGCGCTGCCCAGGGTGTTCGGCTCGGTGCCGATCAACTTCTCGGCTACCGACTCACCATTGACGAACAGGCGCTTGTCGCTGGTGTAGCGAATCACGTCGCCCGGCAGGCCCACGACACGCTTGATGTAGTTGACGTTCGGGTCGCTTGGGTAGCGAAACACCATCACATCGCCGCGCTGCGGGTCACCGACCGGGATGACTTTCTTGTCGAGCACCGGCAGGCGGATCCCGTAGGAGAACTTGTTCACCAAGATGAAGTCGCCCACGTCCAGGGTAGGTTTCATCGACCCCGAAGGGATCTGAAACGGCTCCACCAGGAACGAACGCAGCACCAGCACGATGAACAACACCGGGAAGAACGACTTGCCATATTCAACCAGCAAAGGCTCTTTGTTCAGTTTATCGATTGCCACCGCATCGGGCTGGCTGACGCTGCCCTGATACGAGGCGATCGCCGCCCGCCGACGCGGGGCGAAGAACACCAGATCGAGCAACGCCAGGAGACCGCAAACGGCAACGGCGATGACCAGCAACAGCGGGAAATTTAGTGACATAGGACCTAACTATCCAACCTGAGCACTGCAAGGAAGGCTTCTTGTGGAATTTCCACGTTGCCCACTTGCTTCATGCGTTTCTTACCGGCCTTTTGCTTCTCAAGCAGCTTGCGCTTACGGCTTACGTCACCGCCGTAGCATTTGGCCAGTACGTTCTTTCTGAGTGCCTTGACGGAGGTCCGTGCAATGATCTGCCCGCCAATGGCGGCCTGGATCGCGACATCGAACATCTGGCGCGGAATCAGTTCTTTCATCTTTTCGGTCAACTGGCGACCTTTGTAGTGCGCGTTGTCCTTGTGCACGATCAGCGCCAGTGCATCCACCTTGTCGCCGTTGATCAGCACATCCAGTTTCACCAGATTAGCCGATTGGTAACGGTCGAAATGGTAATCCAGCGAAGCATAGCCGCGACTGGTGGATTTGAGACGGTCGAAGAAGTCCAGAACCACTTCGTTCATCGGCAAATCGTAGGTCACTTGCACCTGGGTACCGAGGAACAACATGTCGTGCTGCACGCCACGTTTTTCGATACACAGGGTAATAACGTTGCCCAAGTGCTCTTGCGGAACCAGGATATTGGCCCGCACGATCGGCTCGCGCATGTCTTCGATGGAGGACAGATCCGGAAGCTTGGACGGGTTGTCGACGTAAATCGTTTCACCGGTTTTCAGCGCCAGCTCAAAAATAACCGTCGGCGCCGTGGTGATCAGGTCCAGGTCGTATTCGCGCTCGAGGCGCTCCTGGATGATCTCCATGTGCAGCATGCCCAGGAAACCGCAGCGGAAGCCGAAGCCCAGGGCATCGGAGCTTTCCGGGGTGTACTGCAACGACGAGTCGTTGAGGGTCAGCTTCTGCAGCGCTTCGCGGAAGTCTTCGAAGTCGTCGGAGCTGACCGGGAACAGGCCGGCGTAAACCTGCGGCTGGATGCGTTTGAAGCCCGGCAGCACGTCGACGTCAGGGGTGGAGCTCAAGGTCAGGGTGTCACCCACTGGCGCACCGTGAATGTCCTTGATACCGGCGATGATGAAGCCCACTTCACCGGCTTTGAGGTCGGTGGTGGCGGTGTGTTTCGGGTTGAATACACCGACGCTGTCCACCAGGTGGATCTTGCCGGTGGATTTGACCAGGATCTTGTCGCCCTTCTTCACACGGCCGTGGCGCACGCGTACCAGGGAAACAACGCCCAGGTAGTTGTCGAACCAGGAGTCGATGATCAACGCTTGCAGCGGATCTTCGTAGTTGCCGGTAGGCGCAGGAATGGTCTTGACCAGGCGCTCGAGCACTTCGTCAACGCCCAGGCCGGTCTTGGCGCTGCACTCGACGGCGTCGGTGGCGTCAATGCCGATGATTTTTTCGATTTCTTCTTTAACGCGGTCAGGATCGGCCTGGGGCAGGTCGATCTTGTTCAGTACCGGCATGACCTCAAGGCCCTGCTCGATCGCGGTGTAGCAGTTGGCCACGGACTGGGCTTCAACACCCTGGCCGGCATCGACCACCAGCAAGGCACCTTCACAGGCGGCCAGCGAACGGCTGACTTCGTAGGTGAAGTCAACGTGGCCAGGGGTGTCAATGAAGTTCAGCTGGTACTTGATACCGTCTTTTGCGGTGTAGTACAGGGTAACGCTGTGGGCCTTGATGGTGATGCCGCGCTCGCGCTCGAGGTCCATGGAGTCCAGGACCTGGGCTTCCATTTCACGCTCGGCAAGGCCGCCGCACATCTGGATGAACCGATCGGCCAGCGTCGACTTACCATGGTCAATGTGGGCGATGATGGAGAAATTGCGGATATGACTCAAATCACTCACGGATCAACACTCAAAAAGGCTGCAGGCAGATTGCCCGCTGAAAAATAGCCGGGAATTGTACCTGATGCTCGGGCCGGGCGTCATCTTTGCTGACCAGAACAAAAATGCCCCGGTCATATGAGCGGGGCATTTTTTGTGCATAAGCGCGGTATCAACCGGCCCGGCGCAACAGCCAGAACCCGGCCACGGCGCAGACCGCCGTCGGTACCAGCACCGCAAACAGCGGCGAGAAACCGAATACCAGGCTCGACGGGCCAAGCAGGTCCTGGGCGATGCGGAAGGTAAAGCCCACCAGCACGCCGGTAAACACACGCTGGCCGAGCGTTACCGAACGCAGCGGGCCGAAGATGAACGAAATAGCCATCAGCACCAACGCGGCGGTGACCAGCGGCTGCAACACCTTGACCCAAAATGCCAACCAGTAACGGCCATTGTTCAGGCCCTGATCCTTGAGATAGTGGATGTAACTCCACAAACCGGAGATCGGCAGGCTTTCCGGGATCATGACCACGGTATTGAGCAGTTCCGGCTTCAGGGCAATGTCCCACTGTTCAGACGGCACATTGATCACTTCGGTGTAGGCCTTGATGCCCTGCCCCACATTACGGAAATACGTCGTGGTGACATCGTACAGCTCCCATTTCCCCTCGTCGTACTGCGCACGCTTGGAGAAACTGGAGGTCAGCATATGCCGCTCTTTGTCGAACGTATAACGCGTCACACCCACCAGCAAACCGCCCGGTTGCACGGCGTTGATGTGAATAAACTCATCACCCTGGCGGTGCCACAGGCCGTGCTTGGCGCTCTGCGCATCCCCCGAACCCTGGGCCAGGGCACGATTGGCCTGGGCCGTGGCTTCGGTCGGTGGTGCTACGTACTCGCCGATCAGCACACTGCACGCCATCAACAACAGCATGGGTTTCATGACGGCCCAGACGATGCGGCCGATGGAAACGCCCGCCGCTCGCATAATGGTCAATTCGCTGCTGCTGGCCAGGCTGCCCAGGCCGATCAGGCAGCCGATCAGCGCCGCCATCGGCATCATGTCGTAGAGGCGACGCGGTGCGGTCAGCGCCACGTAGCTCAATACGTGGGTGACGGTATAGGTGTCGGTGACGTTGCCCACTTCATCAATAAAGGCAAACAGGCAAGCCAGGCCAAGGATGATGCCCAATACCGCCAGGATTGCGATCAGTACGCTGCTACCAATGTAGCGGTCGAGCTTAGCCACGAGCCAACTCCTTCAGGCCACGACGGCTCTTCATTTTCAAACGGATAGGTTCCCAGTAGAGCAGCCCCAGGCCGATCACCAGGAAGATCCCGTGCACCCACCACAGGCCCAGGGTTGGCGACAGCTTGCCCTTCTCCAGGGAGCCACGGGCAGAAATCAGGATGGTCAGGTAAGCCATGTACAAAAGGATCGCCGGCAACAGCTTGAGGAAGCGGCCCTGGCGCGGGTTGACGCGCGACAGCGGCACCGCCATCAACGTCACGATGAACACCAGCAGCGGCAGGGAGAGTCGCCATTGCAGCTCGGCAACGGAGCGCAGCTCGGGATTACCGATCAGCGATAGCGTCGGCAGTGCATCGCGGTCGGTGACCTCTTCACTGATGTCAGGCTTGGCCAGCATTACGCCATAAGTGTCGTATTTGACCGCCCGGTATTCCGCCAGCCCAGGGCTGCCGTCGTAGCGGTAGCCATTTTCCAGGATCAGGTAGCGGTTACCGTCAGGGCGTATTTCCTGGCGCCCGCTGTTGGCTACCAGAATCGAAATACCGCGGTCCTTCTGGTTCAGGCCGAGGTTTTTCTGCGAGATGAACACACCGCCAAGGTTAGAGCGGTCGTCGGTCATGGTTTCGGTATAGGTGACCCGCGTGCCGTCGTTGAGCGCCTGGAAGCGCCCGGGCTCCAGGGTATCGAACTCGGTCATCGCGTCCTGCTTGTTCAGCAGCAACTGGAACTGCATGGCGCCCTGGGGCGCCAGGCTCATGCTCAACCAGGCCACCACCAGCGCAACGCCGGTGGCCGGCACCATGGTCATGGCCAGCAGACGCTGCTGGCTCATGCCGGTGGCCGAAAGCACGGTCATTTCACTTTCAAGATAAAGCCGGCCATAGGCCAGCAGGATGCCGAGAAACAGGCCAAGCGGCAGGATCAGTTGCAAAAAACCCGGCAGGCGAAAGCCCATGATCAGGAACAACGAGCCCGGATCCAGGGCGCCCGAGGCCGCCTGGGCGAGGAATTTGACGAAACGACCACTCATGGTGATGACCAGCAATACCGCACTCACGGCACTCAGGGTCAACAGGACTTCGCGGGACAGATAACGGAAGACGATCAAACCAGACACTCCAGGGTTGTCAGGCTAAGGCGGCCAAACAAGCAAGCATACCGAGTCGACCCACATGCACGGGCCGGCTAAAAAGATTGCGCATTATCCTGTGATTGACCGCGCCTGTCACGGTGCTTGCTCATACGCACGCACAAAGCGTGCTGCAAGGGTTGTCAGGCTGCTCTGGCGAGGTTCAAACTGCGGCCTTTGTCGCGGGCGGTTTACAAAGCTGCCAAGCATCAAAGCCTGCGTACAGACGCCAGGCTCACAGACCTTAAATAAGGGACCCGAAAATGGAATTGGTTGTAAAAAGCGTTAGCCCCGAAACGTTGAAAACCGCCACCCTCGTGGTCGCCGTCGGCGAAGGGCGCAAGCTCGGCGCCGCCGCCAAGCAACTGGACGAACTGAGCGGCGGCGCCATCAGCGCGGTCCTCAAGCGCGGCGACCTGGCCGGCAAAGTCGGCCAAAGCCTGCTGCTGCAAAGCCTGCCCAACCTCAAAGCCGACCGTGTATTGCTGGTGGGCGTGGGCAAGGACGCCGAACTGGGCGACCGCCCGTTCCGCAAGATCATCAGCGGTATCCTCACCACTCTTAAAGGCCTGGGCGGCACCGATGCGGCGCTGGCCCTCGATGAAATCGTAGTAAAAGGCCGCGACAGCTACGGCAAGACCCGCCTGCTGGCCGAAAGCCTGGTGGACGGCGGTTACGTCTTCGACCAGTTCAAGAGCCAGAAGGCCGAACCGCGCGCCATCAAGAAAATCACCCTGCTGACCATCAAGGCCGCCCAGGCTGAAGTCGAGCGCGCCGTCACCCACGCCACCGCCATCGCCAACGGCATGTCGTTTACCCGTGACCTGGGCAACCTGCCGCCGAACATCTGCCACCCAACCTACCTGGGCGAACAAGCCAAGGCGCTGGGCAAGGAGTTCAAGGGCCTGAAGGTTGAAGTGCTGGACGAGAAGAAGATCAAGGAACTGGGCATGGGCTCGTTCTATGCCGTGGGCCAGGGCAGCGACCAGCCGCCACGCCTGATCGTGATGCAATACAACGGCGGCAAGAAGTCCGAGAAGCCTTACGCGCTGGTCGGCAAAGGCATCACCTTCGACACCGGCGGCATCAGCCTCAAGCCGGGCGCCGGCATGGACGAAATGAAATACGACATGGGCGGCGCCGCCAGCGTGTTCGGCACCCTGCGTGCCGTGCTGGAACTCAAGCTGCCGATCAACCTGGTGTGCATCCTGGCCTGCGCCGAGAACATGCCGAGCGGTGGTGCTGCACGCCCGGGTGACATCGTCACCACCATGAGCGGCCAGACTGTCGAGATCCTCAACACCGACGCCGAAGGCCGTCTGGTGCTGTGCGACGCCCTCACCTACGCCGAACGCTTCAAGCCACAGGCCGTGATCGACATTGCCACCCTGACCGGTGCCTGCGTGGTCGCCCTGGGCGCTCACACCTCGGGCCTGCTGGGTAACAACGACGAGTTGATCGAGCAACTGCTCAGCGCCGGCAAGGCTGCCGACGACCGCGCCTGGCAACTACCGCTGTTCGACGAGTACCAGGAACAACTGGACAGCCCGTTCGCCGATATCGCCAACATCGGCGGCCCAAAAGCCGGCACCATCACCGCCGCCTGCTTCCTGTCGCGCTTCGCCAAGAACTTCAACTGGGCGCACCTGGACATCGCCGGCACGGCCTGGACCAGCGGCGGCAAGGACAAGGGCGCCAGTGGCCGTCCGGTTCCTCTGTTGACCCAGTACCTGCTGGATCGCGCCAAAGCCTGAAACTGAAGATTCCGGGGCGGCCTTCACGGCGCCCCGGTCTCAGGAACCGCAATGACCCAAGTCGACTTCTATATATTGCCCAGCGCCGATCCCTCTGCGCGCCTGGACTTTGCCTGCAAACTTACCGAAAAAGCCTGGCGCATGGGCCACCGCATCTACCTGCATTGCAGCGATGCCGCTCAGCGTGAAGACCTTGACGCCCGCCTGTGGCGCTTCAAGGGCGAAAGCTTCGTGCCCCACGGCCCCGCCGAGTCCGAACCCGAAGGCCTGATTGTGCTGGGTTTGGGCGACAACTGCGGCGATCACCAAGACCTGCTGGTGAACCTCGACCTGAAAGTACCGGCCTTTGCCAAGGCTTTTGCCCGCGTGGCGGAAGTGGTGGTCGAAGACCCGGCTATTCGTCAGGCCGCGCGGGAGAGTTTCCGTTTCTACCGCGAACAGGGCTATCCTCTGCAAGATCACCGGCTACAACGACTTTGAGCACACGATGGACACTCCAAACCCGCTAAAAAAAGACGACCACTTGCTGGACGACCTGGAGTCGATCCGTCAATTGCTCGGTGATGATGAGTTGCAACCGCCGCTGCTGACCGAATCGGTCGAGGGCGAGGTACAGATTCCGCTGTTGTTCGACATGGTCGGTGGCAAACCTGCCGCACCTGAACCTGTCACACCAGCCCCCACTGCAGAACCGGCACCCGCCGCAGAAAAAGCCCCCGACGCGTTGCTGCTGCACCTGGACAATGAACTGCGTGCCGCCGCGCAACTGATCATGCAGGATGTGATCGACGACTTTGCCCCGCATATTGAAGCCGAGATCAAACGGCGAATGGATGCGCGCATGGAGCGGTTGCTCAGCCAATACCAGTCCTGAGCCTTACTTAGATCCCTGTGGGAGCTGGCTTGCCTGCGATGGCGGTTTCTCAGTCAAACCCTTCGGCGACTGCCACACCGCCATCGCAGGCAAGCCAGCTCCCACATTTGCTCAACATACATCTCTAGCCCGTCTTCGCCTCGCCCTGCGCCTTATCCCCCGTTATACTTGTCGGCTTTCCTGAATTAATGCCAACTAGGGTCCCGCCGCGCATGGATAAGACCTACCAGCCGCACGCCATTGAAACTTCCTGGTACAACACCTGGGAGTCCGAGAATTACTTCGCCCCACAAGGTGCCGGCGAGTCCTACACCATCATGATTCCGCCACCGAACGTCACTGGCAGCCTGCACATGGGCCATGGCTTCAACAATGCGATCATGGATGCGTTGATCCGTTTCCGCCGCATGCAGGGCCGTAATACCCTGTGGCAACCGGGTACTGACCACGCCGGTATCGCCACACAGATGCTGGTGGAACGCCAGCTCGAAGCCACCGGCCAAAACCGTCACGACCTGGGTCGCGAAAAATTCCTGGAGAAGATCTGGGAGTGGAAAGACCAGTCCGGCGGCAACATCAGCCGTCAGATCCGTCG
This sequence comes from Pseudomonas sp. PA-6-3C, assembly GCF_021605825.1. NCBI lineage: Bacteria > Pseudomonadati > Pseudomonadota > Gammaproteobacteria > Pseudomonadales > Pseudomonadaceae > Pseudomonas > Pseudomonas sp. PA-6-3C. Next base: position 62,842 of record NZ_WKDV01000039.1, on the reverse strand, counting down.
CCTCGGTTCGTCTGTGGACTGGAGCCGCGAGCGCTTCACCATGGACGATGGTCTGTCGGAATCGGTGAAAGAAGCCTTCGTGCGCCTGCATGAAGACGGCCTGATCTACCGCGGCAAGCGCCTGGTCAACTGGGACACCAAGTTGCACACGGCAATTTCCGACCTCGAAGTGGAAAACCACGACGAGAAAGGTTTCCTGTGGAACCTCAAGTACCCGCTGGCCGATGGCGCCAAGACCGCTGAAGGCAACGACTACCTGATCGTCGCCACTACCCGTCCGGAAACCATGCTCGGCGACGCCGCCGTGGCGGTTAACCCGAACGATGAACGCTACCAGGCGCTGATTGGCAAGTTTGTCGAGCTGCCATTGGTTGGCCGTCGTATCCCGATCATCGCGGACGACTACTGCGACCCTGAATTCGGCACCGGCTGCGTGAAAATCACCCCGGCCCACGATTTCAACGACTATGAAGTCGGCAAGCGCCACAACCTGCCGTTGCTGAACATCTTCGACAAGAACGCCGCCGTACTGCCGGCCTGCCAGGTGTTCAACCTGGACGGCACGCTGAACGAGAGCATCGACGGCAAGATCCCGGCCGAATACGCCGGCCTCGACCGTTTCGAAGCGCGCAAGCAGATCGTGGCCGCCTTCGACGCCGCCGGTTTGCTGGTAAGCGTTGACGACCACGGCCTTAAAGTGCCGAAGGGCGACCGTTCCGGCACCATCATCGAGCCGTGGCTGACCGACCAGTGGTACGTGTCCACCAAACCATTGGCCGAGCCTGCGATTGCTGCCGTGGAAGACGGCCGTATCCAGTTCGTGCCTAAACAGTACGAAAACATGTACTTCTCGTGGATGCGTGACATCCAGGATTGGTGCATCAGCCGTCAACTGTGGTGGGGCCATCGTATTCCGGCCTGGTACGACGAGTCGGGCAAGGTGTACGTAGGCCGCGATGAAGCCGAAGTGCGTGCCAAGCACAACCTCGGCGCGGACATCGCCCTGCAACAGGACAACGACGTACTCGACACCTGGTTCAGCTCGGGCCTGTGGACCTTCTCGACCCTGGGCTGGCCGCAACAGACTGAGTTCCTGAAGAAATTCCACTCCACCGACGTGCTGGTTACCGGCTTCGATATCATTTTCTTCTGGGTTGCCCGGATGATCATGCTCACCATGCACTTGGTGAAGAACGAAGACGGCACGCCGCAGGTGCCGTTCAAGACCGTGTACGTACACGGCCTGGTGCGGGATGGCCAGGGCCAGAAGATGTCCAAGTCCAAGGGCAACGTCCTGGACCCGCTGGACATCATCGACGGCATCGACCTGGAAACCCTGGTGCAGAAACGCACCTCGGGCCTGATGCAGCCAAAACTGGCGAAGAAGATCGAGAAGCAGACCCGCGACGAGTTTGCCGATGGCATTGCCAGCTACGGCACCGACGCCCTGCGTTTCACGTTCTGCTCGCTGGCGTCCACCGGTCGCGACATCAAGTTCGACATGGGCCGCGTCGAAGGCTATCGCAACTTCTGCAACAAGATCTGGAACGCTGCACGTTACGTGCTGGATAAAGGCGAAGACTGCGGCCAGAACGGCGAAGCCGTCGAACTGAGCCTGGCTGATCGCTGGATCATCTCGCAGCTGCAGCGCACCGAAGCCGAAGTGACCCGCCAGCTCGACCAGTTCCGTTTCGACCTCGCCGCCCAGGCTTTGTACGAATTCATCTGGAACCAGTATTGCGACTGGTACCTGGAACTGTCCAAGCCGGTACTGTGGGACGAGAATTCGCCGATCGAACGCCAGCGCGGCACCCGCCGCACCCTGGTGCGCGTACTCGAAGTGGCGCTGCGCCTGGCGCACCCGTTCATGCCGTTCATCACCGAAGAGATCTGGCAGCGCATCGCGCCGCTGGCCGGTATCGAAGGCAAGACCATCATGCTGCAACCTTGGCCGGTGGCCAATGAAGCGCGCATCGATGAAGCGGCCGAAAGTGATATCGAATGGCTCAAGACCCTGATGATGGGCACGCGTAACATCCGTGCCGAAATGAACATCGGGCCGGGCAAGCCGTTGGCGGTGTTTGTGAAGAACGCCAGCAGCGAAGACCAGCGTCGCCTCACTGAGAACGACGCACTGCTCAAGAAGCTGGCGAAGCTGGAGTCGATCACTGTATTGGCTGCTGGCGAAGATGCGCCGCTGTCTGCGACCGCATTGGTTGGCGAGATGGAAGTGCTGGTGCCGATGGCAGGTTTGATCGACAAAGGCGCGGAACTTGCGCGTCTTGATAAGGAAATTGCGCGCCTGCAAGGCGAAGTGCAGCGAGTGGGTGGCAAGCTGTCCAACGCGGCGTTCGTCGACAAGGCGCCGGCTGAGGTCATCGACAAAGAACGCGCCAAATTGGCCGAAGCGGAACAGGCTTTGGGCAAGCTGGCCGAGCAACATGCGCGAATTTCCAGCCTGTAAGCTGGAAACTGTGTGAAAAAAGAGACCTTCGGGTCTCTTTTTTTTGCTCTTTGTGGGAGCTGATTTGCCTGCGGTGCAGCCGACTCGGTGTAACCGCCAGACCGAGTTGATGCCATCGCAGGCAAGCCAGCTCCCACATTTGAACGAGTTGGCCTCAGGATGTGTGACAATGCCCACCACTTTGAGCCAACACCAGAATCAACATGACCGCCCCCAGCACACCCAAACCACCGCGCAAGAAGCCTAAAACCGCAGCCCCGGCCAAGCCCGTCGCGCCGCGCAAAGAGGCTACCTTGCACCCGCGCAACCGCCACACAGGCCGTTACGACTTCCCGGCGCTGATCAAGACCACGCCGGAACTGGCGAAATTCGTGATCATTAACCCGTATGGCAAAGAGAGCATCGACTTCGCCAGCCCGGACGCGGTGCGGGTGTTTAACCGGGCACTGCTTAAATCGTTCTATGGCATCCAGCATTGGGATATCCCGCAGGATTACCTCTGCCCGCCAGTGCCGGGGCGTGCCGACTACGTGCACTTCCTCGCCGACCTGCTGGCCAGCGTCAACGACGGCAAGATTCCGCGCGGCTCTATCGTCAAGGTGCTGGACATCGGCATGGGCGCCAACTGCGTCTACCCGCTGATCGGCTATATGGAGTACCGCTGGAATTTCCTCGGCTCCGAGGTCGACCCAATCGCTGTGGCCGCCGCCAAGGCCATCGTGCAGTCCAATGACCTGAGCAAGGTCATCCAGTTGCGCCAGCAACCCAACCCCAAGCAGATCCTGCTGGGCCTGCTGGAGCCGGGCGAGCGTTTTGACCTGACCATGTGCAACCCGCCATTCCACGCGTCCATGGACGAAGCCACCAAGGGCAGCGAGCGTAAATGGCGCGCCCTGGGCAAGGCCGACCCCAAGCGCAAGCTGCCGGTGCTGAACTTCGGCGGTCAATCGGCGGAGCTGTGGTGTGAAGGCGGCGAAGCGCGTTTTGTGACGCAGCTGATCGCCGAGAGCGCGCATTTTGCCCACAAGGTGCTGTGGTTCAGCACGCTGGTGTCAAAAGCGTCGAACTTGCCCGCGATCGAGACAGCCCTGAAAAAAGCCGGCGTGCTGGAAAGCCAGGTGGTGGAGATGTCCCAGGGCCAGAAGCAAAGCCGTTTTGTGGCCTGGACCTTCCAGACCAAGAATGAGCAGCAGATCTGGCGCCAGCGCTGGGTGCGCGACTAACCCAAGAAAGCCCAGCACAAATCGCAGGCAACAAAAAACCGTGCCCGGATCGCTCCGAGGCACGGTTTTTTTTGCTGCGTCTTACTTGTTAACAGCGTCGGTCAGGCCTTTGGCCACAACCAGCTTGATAACTTTCTTGGCAGCGATTTCGATGGCAGCGCCAGTCGAAGGGTTACGGCCAGTACGGGCTGGACGCTCGGTCACTTTCAGTTTGCCAACGCCTGGCAGAGTGATTTCGCCGCCGTTTTCCAGCTGATCAGCAACAACTTGGCTCAGTTGGTCCAGCAGAGCGCGCACGGTAGTTTTCGGTGCGTCTACTGCTTCAGCCAGGTCAGCGATCAGTTGGTCTTTAGTAATAGCCATTGTGGTGTTCCTTCCCTATCAAATTCATATGGATTGCAGAGTGCAGTGTCAGCCGTCGAGCCCGACCGTCATGGCCTGGCACCCCCGGCCATAACCACGGAGATCGGGGTTATAGATGCTTGAAACGGGGATTGGTTCGACCTGACAGATGCTGAATGCACGCTTAACGCCGAGACTTGGCGTAAGACGGGGCAAAACTAGCACAGAGACGGGGAAATATCCGCCTCAACATACCCATTTGGTCAGCTTTATCGCTCTAAACCGTGAAAAAAAGGCATATGGGCCGTCGGAGGTCGTCCAAAACCGCCTTCCAGGCGCGTCTTGGCCAATGGGTGCGGTACACTGGGCGACTTTTGGGGGAGGCCCACCGCTCCCCTTCAACCAGCCGAGAAGCCTATGCCGATCCGTCATTGCATTGTTCACTTGATCGACAAAAAACCCGACGGCACACCTGCAGTTCTGCATGCCCGCGATTCTGAGTTGTCCGAATCGGCCGCCATCGAGAACATGCTGGCCGACCTCAACGAGAGCTACAACGCCAAACAAGGCAAGGCCTGGGGTTTCTTCCATGCCGAATCCGGCGCGCACCCGTTCAGCGGCTGGTTGAAGGAGTATTTCGACGGTGGCCAGGATTTCACCACCTTCAGCCGCACGGCGGTTGAGCACCTGCAAAAGCTGATGGAGGAATCCAACCTCTCCACCGGCGGCCACGTGCTGTTTGCCCACTATCAACAAGGCATGACCGATTACCTGGCCATCGCCCTGCTGCACCACAGCGAAGGCGTGGCAGTGACCGATGAGCTGGACGTGACCCCGTCGCGGCACCTGGACCTTGGCCAACTGCACCTGGCGGCGCGCATCAACGTCTCCGAGTGGCAGAACAACAAGCAGTCCAAACAGTACATTTCGTTTATCAAAGGCAAGAACGGCAAGAAGGTTTCGGAGTACTTCCGCGACTTTATCGGCTGCCAGGAGGGCGTCGACGGCCCGGGCGAGACCCGCACCCTGCTCAAGGCCTTCAGCGACTTTGTTGAAAGCGAAGACCTGCCGGACGAATCCGCCCGCGAAAAGACCAAAACCCTGGTGGACTACGCCAGCAGCCAGGCCAAGCTCGGCGAGCCGATGGGCCTGGAAGAGCTGTCGGGCTTGATCGATGAAGATCGGCCAAAAGCGTTCTACGACCATATCCGCAACAAGGACTACGGCCTGTCGCCGGAAATTCCGGCCGACAAGCGCACCCTCAACCAGTTCCGCCGCTTCACCGGCCGCGCCGAAGGCTTGTCCATCAGCTTTGAGGCGCACCTGTTGGGTGACAAGATCGAATACGACGAAGCCGCCGGCACCTTGATCATCAAGGGCCTGCCGACCCAACTGACCGACCAGCTCAAGCGCCGTAACTGATGCTGGGCGGGGTACTCAAGAAAGTCCTGTTGGTATTGCTGGTGGTGGTGGTGATTCAGCACTGGGGCAAGATCGAGCGGCTGTTCAACCCCTCGCAGGTGGTTTCGGAGCAGGTACGCGCCTCAGCGCGCGTGGTGCTCTACTCCACCGAGTGGTGCGGCTACTGCAAGCAGATCCGGCGCTTTCTGGATCAGAAAGGTGTGCCGTACCAGGCGTTCGATATCGAGAAGGACGCCCAGGCGCGCAAGGCGTATGAGGCGCTGGGCGGCGGCGGGATTCCGTTTGTGGAGGTCAATGGCACGCTCATTCGCGACTACAACCCGGATGCGATCATGGCTGCCTTGAAATAACCCCACCGTTGCAGCATCTCGCTTGTGTGGGAGCTGGTTTGTAGGAGAGCTGGCTTTTGTGGGAGCTGGCTTGCCTGCGATAGCATCAGCGCGCAGTAACTGACACACCGAGTTGCCTGCATCGCAGGCAAGCCAGCTCCCACAAAAAGCCAGCTCCCACAAAAAGCCAGCTCCCACATAAGCGAGCTCCCACATTCAGTTCTGCAGCGTCTTTAGAAGTTGGCTTCCAGCGACACCATCGCCGTGCGCTCTTCACCGACGTTGTAATACGCCGTACTTGGCGCCAGGCCGTTTACCGGCGCCGAGTTAAACGACACGGTACGCGCCGAGCTCAGGTATTCCTTGTCGAAGACGTTAAGCATCGACAGCCGCAGGGTCGCGGATTTGATGACTTTCTTGTCCACCGGCAAATAGATACCCGCGTTGAGGTCGACCACGGTACGCCCGGAGATTTTTTCGTCGTTGGTCAAATCGCCGTAGAAACTGCCTACGTATTTGCCGGCAACGTTGCCGTAGAAGCGCGAGTCGTCGTAGCCAAACACCAGGTTGAACATGTTTTCCGGCACGTTGGCCAGCTGCTTGCCGGCGGTGGGCAACAACACGTTCTTGCTGAGCAGATTGTCTTTCTGTTCAGACTGGGTGTAGGTGTAGGACGCGTAGTAGTTGAAGTGATGCGGCAACAGCCCGCTCCACTCCAGCTCCAGGCCTTTGTTGTCGACCTTGCCGACGTTGATTACGGCGTAGTCGCCGTTGAGGTCGGTGGTCGACAACTGGCGGTCCTTGAAGCTGATGTAGAACAGCGTCGCGCTCAGCGCCACATCGTCTTCGGTGAAGCGCCAGCCCAGTTCCTGGTTCCAGCTCAACTCAGGCTTGAGGCTTACCGAATCGCCTTTGTTGTACAGCACGTAGTTCGGCGGTGTGCGCATGTTGCGGGTGACGTTGTAGAACGCCTGGTTGCTCTCGTCGATCTGGTACTTGGCGCTGAAATTCGGCAGGAACTGGTGGTAACGGGTGTTACGTTTTTCCGGCTTGTCGTAGAGGCTACCCAGGTTGTTGCCGTCCCGCTCGACGTACTGATAGGCCACGCCGCCGACAAAACTCAGGTCTGGCGTGGCTTGCCAGCTGTCCTGCACCCAGAGCTTCTGCGCCGGCGTGACGGTGTAGTAATGACGGCCTTGTACCGTCGCGCCGTTCTTGTCGACTACTTGGCCGCCGCCGTTGTAGTCGCCCCACACGTCATCGGGTGCGCCTTCGCCGTTGATGCCGATAAACGGCTGGCTCTGGCGCTGGCGTGCGCGCTCATACCAGTAGCCGTAGTCCAGGCTGTGCTCTTCGTTGATGTCCCATTTCATTTTGGCGGTAACGCCTGGGCGCCAGGTTTCGGTCCACGAAGGGCGGTAGTAGTTGAGCGATTTGAGGTTGCTCAGGTCGTAGTTGCCAGCCTTGTCGGACTTCGGCCCCAGGTTCGATGCGGTCTGGCCGCTGAAACTGCCACCGTTGGCCCAGTAGTAATAGGGCGTGACCGTCAGCGCCAGGTTGTCCTGCAACTGCCAGCGCTGGGTGAGCGTGGCATTCACGCTTTCGAAAGGGTTGCGATTGAGCTTGTAGGAAGACGACAGTAAACCGGATTTGTACACCGGGGTTTCCGAGTAGTCCTTGCGCCGCCCATCCGTGTCGAACTGCGACTTGCTCAAGGAGTTGTAGTTGTAGTTTTCCTGGTTGTTGTACTTGATCGTGGCCAGTGTGGAGTTGCCGCTGCCATCTTCAAACAGGCTGCTCCACTCGACCTTGTCGCTGCGCAGGGTGCCTTTGCCACGCCACTTGTCGCCTTCCAGGTGCGACGCCGAGACCCAGGTCTTGAGGCCGCCGAAATCGCCGGTATTGACCCGCACGAACGTCTTGCGCAAGTCGTTGGCGCCGACGATCTGCTTGGCAAACACCCCGGCCTCTTTAGTCGGCCGGATGGTGATCATGCCGATGTTGCCGCCACTGGAACCGATGTGCGGGCCGTCAGCTTCCGAAGAACCCTGTGTCGCGAATACTTCCGCAAGGTTTTCCGGGTCGCCCAATTGGTTGGAGTAGACACTGTAGTTGCCCGAATCGTTGATCGGCACACCGTCGACGGAAACCCCGATCTGGTCGGAGTTCATGCCGCGCATGGTGAAGTTGGTGCCGCTGGTGCCACTGGCGTCATCACTGGAAACGTTGATGCCCGGCGTGTATTTGAGCTTGTCGATGGCGTTGGCAGTCGACGACATCTGGTCCATGGCTTCCTTGGTCACCGTCGACCGCGCCTTGGCACTTTCTTCGCGGATCATATGGCCGTTGCCCAGGGTCTGTTTGCCGGCGATGTCCACCGAGCCAACGTCCTGCGTGGTGTCTGCCAAAACCAATGGCGCAAAGCTACCTAGGCCCGATGCAAACAGCAGGGCAGAGAGTGTGTTGATCTTCACAAGTAGATCCCTTACGTGCATCTATCTGTTGTTATGGAGGGCGGTACTGGCTGTCAGAACCGGGTGAACGGCGACGCCAGCCTTCCTGACCATCTGCTCAGGAATCCGAGGATCATCCTTGGCACGTGTAACGGTTTGGTGACAGGTTTTGGCAATTGCGATGAAGGTTAAGTGAAGGATCTACAGGCAGCGTGATACCTGGCCTGTAACTGCCGGCAGGAAATGATCGCGAGGGAAACAGTTGTAAAAGAAGGTGGCCAGCAAACCGTTCGTGTCTAACGCAACACAATCATTCGGCCTAATAGTGTGTGCTGTTCAAAACCCAGCACCGCCTGCAGGGCATTTAAAACCGCCACTGGGTCCTTGCTCGGAAAGCTGCCACTGACACGCTTGGCGCCCATCTCGTCGTTCAGCAACAGAATGCGCCCCGGATAGTAACGACTCAGGTCCTTGACCACGTCAGCCAACGGCGCTTTGTAGTAATTGAGCCAACCGTCACGCCAGGCCAGTCGGGATTCACTGTCGACCGCGTGCATCGATTCGGCCACACCGTCGGCGTAAGCCACTTGCTGGCCTGCGGTCAGAATTTGCTGTTGGCCTTGCCAGGATGGCGTCACGCCAACCCGACCGGACAACACCGTCACTTGCGCGCCCGCCGGTTGCAGGCGCACTTCGAACTGTGTGCCCAACACCCGCGCTTCACCGCTGCCGGCCTCGACCACAAAGGACTGGCCGGTGTGGGTCACGCTAAAAAAACCGGCACCGCGACGCAGCTGGATATGCCGCTCACCGTGGCTGAAATCCACGGCGATGGCGCTGTCGGCATCCAGGGTCACTTGGGACTGGTCGGCCAGGGTCACGGTCTTCACTTCCCCTGGTGCGGTCACGTAATCGGCGCCGAAGTCATCAACCCAGCGCGACGGCTGCCACCCGGCGCCCATCGACACCATCACCAGCAGGCACGCGGCCATGGCCAAGGCGCCGGACCAGCGAACGCCGCGCGAACGTTTCGAGGTGTTCATCGCGTTGAGGTAACCCTGCAAGGCCAGGGCGTCTTCGCCCGCCAGTGTGCGCGCCGGTACTTCGCTTAACTCCCACAGCACCTGGGCCTGGGAATAAGCCTCGACGTGGGCAGGATCGGCCCGCAACCAGCGGCTGAAGGTGGCCTGGTCGCCACTGCTGGGCTGGTCGTGTAACAGGCTCAGCCAGTCGAGTGCGGCCTGCTCCTGGGCGGGCGTGGGGGTGACGTTCACGGTGCTTTCCCTGGCGTGCGTGGGGGCGATGGTTCGCGAAGGCTGGCCTTGCAGGCTTCAAGGGCACGCATCATATGTTTTTCCACTGCGCTTTGGGACAAGCCCATGGCCTTGGCGATTTCGGCGTACTTGCGGCCATGAATACGGTTGAGCAAAAAAATCTGCCGCGTGCGCTCCGGCAGGCTGCGCAAGGCGGCTTCGACATGGCGCAGATCATTGCCCGCTTCGAGTGCCGCCTGGGGTTCGCAGCCCTGATTGTCCTGTTGCTCCGGCAGCCAGCCTTCGCTGCTGCGTACGCGGGCGCCTTCGCTGCGCAAATGGTCGATGGCAATGTTGCCGGCGCAGCGCAGCAAGTAAGTGCTGAGTTCTTCGACCTGCACCAACGGGCGGCGCCAGAAGCGCAGGAATAAATCCTGTACCAAATCAGCCGCCGTGGCGCGGCACCCCACCCGGCGACTGACCAAGGCTTCCATTTGCGAACGCTGGGACAAAAACACCTGCAAAAAATGCGCACGTCCACCGGTCGCATCGGTGTGCGGGCTGTCCTGGGATTCGGGTGGCGTGCTGATCATCATCACTGGCTCAGCATAAGGCGAAGGCCGCCACAGGGCTGACCAGCAGGCCGGCGCCCGCCAGAATCAAGACCAGCCTTGGCCGATACGGCAACAGCAACACCAGCAGCAGCGCGCTGAGCATCAACACCGCGCACCACTCCACCAACCCTTGGGCCCAACCTGAAGCGGCGACGGCGGGCCAGATCGACACGCCCAGCAACAACCAACCGGCCATGCGCAGGCTTGAGCGCCGCGCGGGCGACGGCTTGCTGTGCAGCAACTCGCCGTGATGGCGGTCGGTGGCCAGGCACAACGCGGTAAACCCGGCGTAGCACATCAACAGGGCGAGCAGCATTCAGTGCGCCTCCTGCTTGAGCGTCATTGCCCGCACACGTTCGGCCTTGGGTTGCGTGCGATGTTGCATCTTCCACGCCGCCCAGGTGAGGAACAGGCCGCTGGCCAGGCAGGTCAGGTCAAAACCGGCCATGGCCCAATCACCCTTGGCCAATGACGTACCCAAGTGCTGTGAGGTGGTCAGTGCGTTGAGCAGAGGGATCGCCACAAACAGCAGCGCAGCGAAGCTCAGTTGCTCGACCCAAGCCTGGCGACCACGGCGCAATACGGCGTGCAACAGGCTCAGGCCCCAGGCGATAAAGAAGGTTTGTATTTCCCAGTCGGAACGCTCGGCGAAGCTGACCGGCAACAGGCGGTTGGCCCAGAAAAACGCCGCGATGGCGATCATCAAGCCAGACATGCTGGCGATGTTGAGCACTTCCACCAGCCGCAGCTCAAACGGCATAACCCCGGTTTTAGCGTGCCTGAGCTGGCGCTTGCCCAGCCAGATCACCAGGCCGGTGCCGATCATCGCCGTGCCCGCCAGACCGCAGATAAAGTACAGCCAGCGCAGCACCGGGCCAGCGAAATGGCCCATGTGCAGGCCATAGAAACTGCCGCCAATCGCCGCCGGCAGCGATTGTTCGCCACTGACCCGCAGCAACTCGCCGGTGGTGCCGCTGAATGACACGCTGCTGCCAAAGTCATGCACCACACGGTCGGAGCCGGCGCGCACCACATTGACCGACGCGTTCACATCGCCAGGGTTGTTAACCACCAAACGGCCCACATGCCCACCGGCCCATTGCGTGCGCGCCTGGTCGTACATCGGCAGTAATGGCAGCAACTTACCCGGCTGGCCGAGCGCCGGCGCATTGTTGGTATTGGGGAACACTTCATTAAAGAACGCACGGCTGTCGTCGCCATACGAGGCAAGGATCGGCGCAGGCATCACCATGTTCATGAAGATCACCAGGCTGCTGTAGGTGATCATCAGGTGAAACGGCAGCACCAGCACACCCACCGCGTTATGCCCGTCGAGCCAGGAGCGCTGGCCCTTGCGCGGGCGGAAGGTGAAGAAGTCCTTGAAGATTTTCTTGTGGGTGATGATCCCGGTGATCAGCGCGACGAACATCACCATCGCGGCGATCGTCGACAGCCAGCGGCCCCATGGGTAAGGCATTTGCAGCTGGAAGTGGAAGCGGTAGAAGAAATCGCCGCCCATGCTTTCGCGAGCCTGGACCGGTTGAGCGCTGACAGGATCGAGGACTTTCTGGATGAAGTTGCCGCGTTTGCCGGGGTCGATCTTGTCTTGCCACATCACCGACAGGCCAGGGTCACGGCTGTTGGGCAGGGTGATAAACCAGCGCGCGGCGTTGGGCGCCTGTTGCTGCAGATAGGTTTGCGCGGCGGCGAGGCTGCGCGCCGCGTCCAGCGGATGGGCCTGCACTTCGGGCTGCATCCAGTGGGTAATTTCGTCTTTGAAATAGGCCAGGGTGCCGGTCAGAAAAATCGCAAACAGCAGCCAGCCGAAGATCAGGCCGGCCCAGGTGTGCAACCAGGCCATCGCCTGGCGAAAGCCCTCTTTCATGTGCGTGCCATCCAAAAACCCACGCCCGCCAGGGTGGCAAATAACGCGCTCGGCAGCATCACGCCAAACCAGGCGCGCGAGGCTGTGCGGCAGGCGAAGCACCAGATGACGGCGAGCAGATAGAACACAAACGAACTCATCATCCCGGTGATCACCGCGTCGGCGCGCGAGGTGGGCATCCACAGCGCCATACACACGGCCGCCAGCGACGCCATCAGATAGCCGCCGACCACAGCGGCCAATGCACGCGAGGTGACGGCGAGGCGGTAAGAGACGGCCAGTGAGGGTTTGCTTTTCATCGGGGAGACGCCAGATTCATCAGCGCGCAATATTAATGATAAATATTCTCATAAGCAAAAGAGAACGGATGAATCACCTGCCCGCATGGATTGCCGAACGCGTATCACGCCCCTTACAATGCGAACAATTCTTGTTCTCTAAAGTGCATTGATACTTTCGGAGTGAACGCGTTGCAGCCGTCCAACACCGTCGAAGTCCTGTACCACGACCATCACCTCTGGCTTACCGGCTGGTTGCGACGCAAACTCGGCTGCCCGCAAAGCGCGGCGGACCTGGCGCAAGACACCTTCATCCGCGTGCTCACGGCCCGCGAAGCCCCCACGCTGATCGAGCCACGCGCCTTCCTCACCACCGTGGCCAAACGTGTGCTGTTCAACTTCTACCGCCGCCAGGACCTGGAGCGCGCCTACCTCGATGCCCTCGCGCAGATGCCCGAATACGTGGCGCCCTCGGAAGAAGACCGCGCCATCATCCTGCAAACGCTGGTGGAGCTGGACCAACTGCTCGACGGCCTGCCCGTGCAGGTCAAGCGCGCCTTTCTGCTGGCCCAGCTCGACGGCCTGACCTACGCGCAAATCGGCGCCGAACTGGGCATCTCCATTGCCACGGTCAAACGCCATCTGAATAAAGCAGCGATGCGCTGCTACTTCGCCCTATGAACTTTTCTACCCAGGTTGCGGAACAGGCTGTGCACTGGCTGATGAAAATGCAGCAAGGTACGCTTAACCCGCGCCAGCAAGCGGCGTGGCAGCACTGGCTGAATGCCCACAGTGAACATCAGCGCGCGTGGGACCATATCCAACGTGTCAACCAGCGCCTGCGTGGCATGCCCTCGCCTCTGGCTCATGCAGCGCTGAACGCGCCGCAATCGATCAGCCGACGCCAAGCGCTGAAGCTGTTGCTGATCCTCGGTGCAGGTTCGGCGGCCGCTTGGGGCTTGCGCCAGCAGCATATTTTGCCGCCGCTGAGCGCCGACTACCGCAGCCCTATCGGCGAGCGTCGCAAGGTGCAGCTGGCCGATGGCAGCCAGTTGCAGCTCAATACCGGCAGTGCAGTGGATGTGCATTTTGATCGGCAGCAGCGCCTGATCCGCGTGCTTGAAGGCGAGATATTGCTGACGGCGCGCGCAGGTGATACGCCGCTGCGCGTACTCACCGGCCAGGGTTTGCTCAGCAGCCAGGCGGCCCGGCTGAATGTGCGCCAGTTCAACGACCATACTCAACTGGCGGTGTTTGACGGCCATGTCGACGTGATGCCCAACAGCTACAGCGGTTTGCCGTTGACCGTCGAGGCCGCGCGCCAGGTCAATTTCACCCGCAAAGGCTGGGACACGCCGCGCCCGAACGACGCCAACAGCGGCGCCTGGGCCGACGGCATGCTGGTGGCGGCGCATATGCGCCTGGACGATTTCCTCGCAGAGCTTGGCCGTTATCGCCGGGGCCAGCTCAACTGCGACCCGCAAGTGGCCAACCTGCTGTTGTCCGGCAGTTATCCATTGGCCGACAGCGAACGCATTCTCGACCTGCTGGAAGTCAGCCTGCCGGTCAAGGTGCGGCGCTTTACGCGCTACTGGGTAACCGTTCAGGCCCGCGCCTGAAAAATTATTTTCAAGAACAGTGAGCCGTTTTCCACACCTCGCGTGACAGAGAAGGAAAGCCCCCTTGATCCTTCCTTCTCAGGACCGCACGTCATGCCCCAGCAGCCGACCCCTCTCGCCCGCACCTTGCGCCAACTGTTACTGGGCGCCAGCCTCAGTTTTACCGTACTGCCTCAGGTGGTGGCGGCCGAGGCCAAGCCGTATCACATCGCACCGGCCTCGCTGGAAGCGGCGCTGAATCAATTTGGTCGCGAAGCTGGCGTGCTGATTTCGTTCGGTTCGCAAGTCACGGCCGGCCTGCAGAGCCGTGGTTTGTCGGGCAATTACAGCGCCGACGAAGGCCTGCAAAAACTGCTGGAAGGCACCGGCCTGCAAGCCCGCGCCGAGGGCGACAAGGCCTACAGCCTGCAACCGGCCAGTGCGGCTGCGACCGTGGAGCTGCAAACCTCCAGCGTGGTCGGCGACTGGCTTGGCGACGCCGCGCAAACCAATGTGTTCGAGCACCCCGGCGCCCGTGATGTGATCCGCCGCGAAGAGTTCGAACGCCAAGGCGCCACCCAGGCCCGCGATGTGCTCAACCGCATCCCCGGCGTCAACGCCCCGGAAAACAACGGCACCGGCAGCCATGACATGGCGCTTAACTTTGGTATTCGTGGCCTCAACCCGCGCCTGGCCTCGCGCTCCACCGTGTTGATGGACGGCATTCCGGTGCCGTTCGCGCCCTATGGCCAGCCGCAGTTGTCCTTCGCGCCGATCAGCATGGGCAACATGGACGCCGTAGACGTGGTTCGCGGTGGCGGTGCCGTGCGCTACGGCCCGCAGAACGTCGGCGGCATCGTCAACTTCGTGACCCGTGCAATCCCGGATACGCCGACCGTCAAAGGCGGTTTGCAGACCGAGACCAGCCCGTCCTCCAGCCATGACGGCTTCAAGACCACCGGTAACCTGCTGGCTGGCGGCACTGCCGACAACGGCCTGGGTGGCGCAATCCTGTACTCCGGCACCCGTGGCGGCGACTGGCGCGAAAACAGCAACACGCGCATCGACGACCTGATCCTCAAGGGCAAATACCAGCTGGATGACGCCAACAGCTTCAACGCCATGGCGCAGTACTACGAAGGCCAGGCCGATATGCCCGGCGGCTTGAACGTCAAGGACTACAAGGCGGACCCGTACCAGTCCACCCGCCCCTACGACAAGTTCTGGGGCCGCCGCACGATGTTCAACGCCGGTTACCGTTACCAGGAAGACCGCCGCGAATTCACTGCCAACACCTTCTTCACCACCACCTTGCGTAATGGCTACCTGGACCAGGGCAACTTCCTCTCGTTGTCCCCGCGCGAATACTGGGTACGTGGCCTGGAAACGCGCTTCGCCCAAGGCTTCGATCTTGGCCCTACCAGCCATGAAGTGGGCGTCGGCTACCGCTACATCAGCGAGGCCGGCCATGAGATGCGCTACCGCACGCCGATCAGCGCCAACCAGCAACTGCCCAACACCAACAGCCGCAACGACCGCGACACCCGTGGCGCCACCGAAGCCAACGCGTTCTTCATCGACGACCGCATTGACATCGGCAAGTGGACCATCACCCCGGGCGTGCGCTACGAGATGATCGAGTCCCAGCAGACCAACAACTTGAGCAACGTCAAATACAAAGGCGACTACAACACCGCGCTGCCGGCGTTGAACGTGCTCTATCACCTCACCGAAGACTGGAACCTCTACGCCAACACCGAAGGTTCGTTCGGCAGCGTGCAATACAGCCAGATGCCCAACCGCGTGAGCAGCGGCGAAGTGAAACCGGAAAAAGCCCGCACCTGGGAACTCGGCACGCGCTACGACAACGGCAGCCTGCGTGCGGAAATCGGCGCGTTCCTGATCAACTTCGACAACCAGTACGACAGCAACCAGACCAACGATACGGTGATCGCCCGTGGCGAAACGCGCCACCAGGGCATCGAGTCGAGCATCAACTACGCCCTCGACGGCTTGAGCCCGGCGCTCGCGGGCTTTGACGTGTACGCCACCTACGCCTATGTGGACGCGACCATCCGCGAAGACGGCCCGAACAAAGGCAACCGCGTGCCCTTCTCGTCCAAGCACAAAGGCACGCTGGGCGTGGGTTACACCGAAGGCCGCTGGAAGCTCAATGTCGACAGCAGCTACCAGAGCAGCCAGTTCGCCGACAACGCCAACACCCAGGCCGAAACTGCCGACGGCGCCAACGGGCGTATCCCCGGCTACATGCTGTTCAGCAGCCGCGCAGCGTATGACTTCGGCCCGCAACTGTCGGACTTGAACGTGGCGGTCGGAGTGAAAAACATCTTCAACAAGCAGTACTTCACGCGCTCGTTCGACGACAACAACAAAGGCAAATATGTAGGCGAGCCGCGCACGGTGTACGTGCAGACCTCCATCGCGTTTTAGGTACCGGCGAGGCTGCGAAGGCGGCGGCACTGGCGAAACATAAGCTGCCTGACCCACCGCTTTCGCAGCCTCGCTAAAGCTCGACAGCTCCCACAGGGGATCGGCTGTGTTGGTTAGATCTCAGTTCGTAGGGCCATCGCGTCATACACAAATCCCGCCAGCGACAAAGATCCAATGTGGGAGCTGTCGAGCCCCAGCGAGGCTGCGAAGGCGGCGGCACGGGCGAAACATAAGCTGCCTGACCCACCGCTTTCGCAGCCTCGCTAAAGCTCGACAGCTCCCACAGGGGATCGGCTGTGTTGGTTAGATCTCAGTTCGTAGGGCCATCGCGTCATACACAAATCTCGCCAGCGACAAAGATCCAATGTGGGAGCTGTCGAGCCCCAGCGAGGCTGCGAAGGCGGCGGCACTGGCAAAACATAAGCTGCCTGACCCACCGCTTTCGCAGCCTCGCTAAAGCTCGACAGCTCCCACAGGGGATCGGCTTTGCTAGTTAGATCTGCATTGGCCGACTCTAACTGCCTGCCAGGCAACTCGGGGTGCCGGCCACCAAGGCGTCGATGGCGCAGCGTGTCTTGGCGGGCATGTGTGCGGCCGTCGGCCAGATCACGTGGATTGGCGCAGGCTGGTCGCGGTGGTTCGGCAGTACCGCTTCCAGTTGCCCGCGCAGCACGTAATGCGCAATCAACCAGCTCGGCAACCAGGCCAGGCCCACGCCCGCAATCGTGGCATCGGCCACGGCCTGGAGGTCGTCGAGCATCAACAACGAAGGCACACCGGGGCGCTGCGAGGTATTGCAACGGTAGGCAATGCCTCGGTGGGCGGCGAGGTCGTCGATAGCGTTGATTGGCCCGACCCGCTGCAAATAGGCCGGTGAAGCCGCCAGGCCAACCGATTGTTCGCCCAGGCGACGTGCACTCAGGCGGTCAGTGTCCGGCAGCGGACCAATACGCACGGCCACGTCGAAGCCTTCCTGTGCGAGATCGATCAGCCGGTCAGAAAACGAAATCTCGATCTCCAACGCCGGGTATCGGTCCATCAACCCCCACAACGCTGGCGCCGCGTAATGATGACCGAAAGCCAAAGGCAAGCTCGCCCTTAAACGCCCGCGAGGCTGCTGTCGGCCGCTTTCCAGCACCGATTCGGCAGCTTCCAGCTCTGCCAACGCACGCAAACAATGTTCGTAGTACGCCTGCCCATCCTCAGTCAGACGCTGGCGGCGGGTGGAGCGCTGCAACAGGCGAGTGCCCAAGCGCGCTTCGAGGCGCGCCAGGCCTTTACCCACGGCCGAACGCGTAAGGTTCAGTCGTTCGGCAGCCTCGGTCAGGTTGCCGCTCTCGACGACTTGCAGAAAGAGCTCAACACCATCAAAACGCGGAGTGGCCATGCTTAATTGTCGCCCTTAATTCCCTTATCAAAGGAAAACTTATCACGAATAAAGAATTCTGCTCCCGCGAGAATAGCGCTCTCCCCCAAGCAAAAGGAATATCCCATGCCGCCCGCCGCCGCCGTATCCGCCGTCAGTGCCCCGCGCACCGCCAGAGATGGCCTGGCACTCACCGCCGTGTGCCTTGTGGCATTGATGTTCGGCCTGGAGATCTCCAGCGTGCCGGTCATCCTGCCAACCCTGGAGCAGCGACTGGGCACCGGTTTTCAGGATGCGCAATGGATCATGAACGCCTACACCCTGGCCTGCACCAGCGTCTTGATGGCCGCCGGCACCCTGGCCGACCGCTTTGGACGGCGGCGCATGCTGGTGTTGTGCCTGTGGCTGTTTGGATTGGCTTCGCTGGCCTGCGGGCTGGCCGATGAGGCTTCCACACTGATCGCCGCGCGCTTCGTGCAAGGCATAGGCGCCGGGGCGATGATGATCTGCCAGTTCGCCATTCTGTCGCACCAGTTCCGCGAACCGGCGGCACGCGCGCGCGCCTTCGCGGTATGGGGCGTGATCGCGGGCGTGGGCCTGGGCTTCGGGCCGATGGTCGGCGCTTTGATTCTGGCAGTCGCGGACTGGCGCTGGGTGTTCCTGGTGCATGTGCCGCTTACGCTGCTGACCTTGCTGCTGCTGCGCATCAGTGTGCAGGAATCCCGCGACCCGGCCGGCCATCGGCTGGATATCGCCGGCATGCTGACCTTGACGCTGTCGGTGTTCGCCCTGGTGTATTTCATTACTCAGGGCAGCGAAAACGGCTTCGGCAGCCCGGCGATGCTTGGCTGGGCCGGTTTGTCGCTGGTCGGGCTGCTGCTGTTCATCGTGGTTGAGCGACGCAGCGCGCACCCGATGTTCGATTTTTCGGTGTTCCGCATCCAGCGCTTCAACGGCGCGCTGATGGGGTCGATCGGCATGAATTTCAGTTTCTGGCCCTTCATGATCTACCTGCCGCTCTACTTCCAGGCGGGCCTGGGCTACGACACGCTGACCACCGGCGCGGCCTTGCTGGCCTACACCCTGCCGACCTTGCTGGTGCCGCCGCTGGCTGAACGCCTGGCCCTGCGCTTCGGCGCCGAACGTATTATCCCGCTGGGCCTGGGTTTGATGGGCGCAGGTTTTATCGCCATGGCGGCGATCAATGCGGCGCAGCAACCGAGTATCGTCTTAGTGCTGTTGAGCTGTGTGTTAGCAGGCGTGGGACTGGCGCTGACCAACTCACCGACCACCAACACCACCACCGGCGCCGTCTCGGCCGACCGCGCAGGCATGGCCTCGGGTATCGACCTCAGCGCGCGGCTGATCACGCTGGCGCTGAACATCGCCTTGATGGGGCTGGTGCTGTTGCTGGGCATCGGCCATCACCTTTCCAGCCTGCTGCCTGCCACCACGGCGTTGGATTGGCCCACCATCAGCCAGAACATTGCAGCAGGCAAGCTGGATATAGCAGGACTGGAACCTGCGCAAGCCCAGGCCGCGCTGCGCCATGGCGCCGGCTGGGCCATGCTCTTTGCCGGCCTCGGTGCTTGCGGATTGGCAGGCTTGAGCCGGTACTTCTTCCAGCAGCGCCGCTAAACGAAAACGGGCCTGCAGATGCAGGCCCGTTTATTGGGGTTGAAAAAACACTCAGCTATCAGCTGTTAAGCGCAGCCTGTTCGTTTTCCAGAAATTCCTCTTCCAGCTCGGCCTCGTCAGCCTTGGTATCAGGCAGGCTCTGCCCTGCGGCGCGTGGTTTGCCGCGCAGTTTGCCGTACAAATGTTCCAGCGCATGCTCAAGCTTAGTGGCGGCGCCATCGATCGCCTGTTCCAGCGTATCGGCCTTATGCAGGACCGACAGTGGTTGATGGCCCTTTGGCCGTGCTTCCAGACGGCAACTCAGATCGTGGGGGCCGGGCTTATCGCCGTTTTCATCTTTCAGATAGACCTCAACGCGGGTCAGGTCTTCCTCATAACGTTCGAGCGTGCTCTCAATGGTAGTACGTACCCACTCCTCCAGTCGGATGCTGCTTTCAATATGGTTATCGCTATTGACTTGGATTTGCATAGTTCTTCCCTTATTTCAGCTAGCTCGCGAGAGGTCACAACTGCGACACCGGGGTGGTGAAACCATGACCTCTTGATTACACAATTGAGCAGTCAGAAGAACATTTCAACCCCTTTGCAAAGATAAATCCCACATTACAAATTAACCCTGACGACGAGCAAAAACGCTGTTAGGGTGGGGAGTTGGTTACATCTTCTTACGCTCAGCGAACCTTACAATTGCCCCTCTCCCAACGGGTGCAATCCGCGAAAAATCCCTGCTTCCTCTACCAGCCAGTCATGCACCGCACGCACGCCCGGGTGGCTCAACGCGCCCGGTGCATACAGCAGCACATAACGTTTGTGGTTGGGCACAGCCAGGCCAAAGGGCACGATCAAGGTGCCGCGCTCCAGCTCATCGTTGAGCAAGGTACGCCGCGCAATCGCCACGCCCATACCCGCGATAGCCGCCTCGATGGTCAGGTGGTTGCGGTTGAAGGTGTGGCCGCGCCGCACGTCGGCGTCGTGGTAGCCGATAGCATTCAGGTAAAACTCCCACTCGGCGTATTCATAACTCCCACGCCACGCGGTGATGTCGTGCAACAGCGGGAAATGCACCAGGTCCGCCGGGCCATGCAGCGGCGGCCTCCCGCGCAGCAGGCTCGGCGCGCACACCGGAAAGATCTGTTCATCGAGCAGGGCTGTGGATAACAGGCCGGGGTAGCTGCCGTCGTTCAAGTCGATGGCCAGGTCGAAGTCGCCCTCGTGCAGGGCGATGCTGCTGTCTTCGGCGACCATGCGCAGTTGGATATCCGGGAAGCGCTGCTGCAGACGCGGCAAACGTGGGGTCAGCCATTTGCCGAGAAACGACGGGATTGAACGCAATCGCAACGTACCGCTGATCATCCCCGCGTCCAGCCGCTGCAACTCCGCATCGATGCTGCCGTAAGCCTCGCCCACCGTCGCCGCCAGCCTCTGCCCTTCGGCACTCAACTCCACGCCACGGGCGCGCCGATGAAACAGCCGAAAGCCCAGGCGCTCTTCCAACTGGCGAATTTGCTGGCTCACCGCCCCCGGCGTGATGTGCAGTTCTTCGGCGCAGCGGGTGAACGACAAATGCCGCGCGGCGCAAGAAAACACGTGCAGCCAGACATAGGTCTGGCCATGGAGAGGGCGAGTCATAGCGTTTAGTCCTGCTAAAGGGTGTCTTAGGATAATTCGTTGGTCAGTGCCGATCCAGAGGCTCAGTATCGCGCCAATTCCGCCTGCTCTACAAAACATGGCAGCGATTTCTACTCCATTGCTTGTAAGGCTTTAGCATGGCTATCAGTGTTTTCGATCTATTCAAAGTGGGCATCGGCCCGTCCAGCTCCCATACCGTCGGCCCGATGCGCGCAGCGGCGACCTTCGCCCAAGCCCTGACCGACCAGCATTTGCTCAGTGAAACGCGACGTATCGAAGTGCGCCTGTACGGTTCGCTGTCCGCCACTGGCGTGGGCCATGCCACCGACCGCGCCACCGTGATGGGGCTGATGGGCGAATGGCCAGACAAGGTCGACCCCACCTCGATCAATGCGCGTATTCAGCAATTGCGCGAATCCGGCCGATTGCTGCTCGCAGGCTCGCAGGACATTGCCTTCAACTGGCACACCGACCTCCTGCTGCTCGACGAGAGCCTGCCCTACCATCCCAACGCCATGTCCCTGCACGCCTATGGCGAAAACGGCCTGCTGAGTGAACAAACCTATTATTCGGTAGGCGGCGGTTTCATCATCGAAGCGGCTGAAGCAGCCTCGGGCATCGCGCCTACCAGCGATGTTGAATTGCCCTACGACTTTTCCAGCGCCGTCGAACTGCTGGGCTTGTGCAACAAGCACGGCCTGCGGGTTTCCGAGCTGATGATGGCCAATGAACGCGCGTGGCGCAGCGATGAAGAAATCCGCAGTGGCCTGCTGCATATCTGGTCGGTGATGCGCGAGTGCGTGGAGCAAGGCCTGCGCGATGAAGGCATCTTGCCAGGCGGCCTGGACGTGCCACGCCGGGCGGCGAAATTGCACCGCAGCCTGTTGGAAATCGGCAAACCCAACGTGATCACTTCCACCTTGTCGGCCATGGAATGGGTCAACCTGTTCGCCCTCGCCGTCAACGAAGAAAACGCCGCCGGTGGGCGCATGGTCACCGCGCCGACCAACGGCGCAGCAGGGATCATCCCGGCCGTGCTGCATTACTACATGAAGTTCAACGCCGATGCGTCGGATGACGATGTGGTCAATTTCTTCCTGGCAGCCGCTGCCGTGGGCATTCTCTGCAAGAAGAACGCTTCGATCTCCGGTGCCGAAGTCGGCTGCCAGGGCGAAGTCGGCTCGGCCTGCGCCATGGCCGCTGCCGGCTTGGCCGACATCCTCGGCGCCACACCGGAGCAATTGGAAAACGCTGCCGAAATCGGCCTGGAACACAACCTCGGCCTGACCTGCGACCCGGTCGGCGGCCTGGTGCAAGTGCCGTGCATCGAGCGCAACGCCATCGCGGCGGTCAAGGCGATCAACGCCACGCAAATGGCTCTGCGCGGTGACGGCAAACACTTTATTTCCCTGGACCGGGTAATCCGCACCATGCGCGATACCGGCGCCGATATGCATGACAAATACAAAGAAACTTCACGGGGCGGCCTGGCGGTCAGCTGGGTGGAGTGCTGATCGGAGCACTTCTACCCGCCCCCTACGTGAGCCCGCGCAAAAATAATAACGAGGCAATATCGATGACTGATGTACGTACACCTGCCGCTGAAAACCCTGCTGTTGCTGTAGATAACGTTTTAGATAACACCGTAACCACCGGCTGGACCAAACACGACACCACCTGGATGCTCGGCCTCTACGGCACGGCCATTGGCGCGGGCACCTTGTTCCTGCCGATCAACGCCGGCGTTGGCGGTTTCTGGCCGCTGATCGTGCTGGCGTTGCTGGCCTTCCCCATGACCTTCTTTGCTCACCGTGGGCTGACGCGCTTTGTGCTGTCGGGCAAATCCGGTGATATCACCGAAGTGGTCGAAGAACACTTCGGCGTGGGCGCGGGCAAGTTGATCACGCTGCTGTACTTTTTCGCGATTTTCCCGATCCTGCTGGTGTACAGCGTGGCGCTGACCAACACCCTCAGCAGCTTCATGGAACACCAACTGCACATGGCCCCGCCGCCTCGGGCGATTCTGTCGCTGGTGTTGATCCTCGGCCTGATGGCCATTGTGCGCTGCGGCCAGGGCGTGATCGTCAAAGCCATGAGCGTGCTGGTTTACCCCTTCGTCGCCGCCCTGCTGTTGCTGGCCGTGAGCCTGATCCCCAACTGGAACGGCGCGTTCTTCGCTTCCGCCAGCGAAGGCATGCCGTTGCCGCTGTTCTTCAAGACCCTGTGGCTGGCGATCCCGGTGATGGTGTTCTCCTTCAACCATTCGCCGATCATTTCCGCCTTTGCCGTTGACCAGAAGCGCGTCTACGGCCCACAAGCCGAACGCAAAAGCAGCGGCATCCTCGCCACCGCCCACGGCATGATGGTGCTGACGGTGATGTTCTTCTGCTTCAGCTGCGTACTGGCCCTGTCGCCGGCTGACCTGGCGGCTGCCAAGGCGCAGAACATTTCGATCCTGTCGTACCTCGCCAACCACTTCCAGACGCCAGTGATTGCTTACGCCGCCCCGTTGATCGCGCTGGTGGCCATCACCAAGTCCTTTCTCGGCCACTACATCGGCGCCAGCGAAGGCTTCCAGGGTTTGATCGTCAAATCCCTGCGTGGGCGCAACCGCTCGATGTCGTCCAAAGGGCTGGAACGCTGCACCGCACTGTTCATGGTCCTGACCTGCTGGGCCGTGGCGACCTTCAACCCGAGCATCCTGGGCATGATCGAAACCCTGGGCGGGCCGATCATCGCGTGCCTGTTGTTCCTGATGCCAATGTACGCGATCCGCCGCGTGCCATCTCTGCGCCAGTATTCGGGTCAGGTGTCGAATGTGTTTGTGGTGCTGATCGGGTTGATTGCGCTGTCTGCGATCGTTTTTTCGGTTTTGCCCTGAAATCGAACACAACCCACACCCCCTGTGGGAGCGGGCTTGCCCGCGATAACGGTCTGTCAGTCAGAAATTATTTAGCTGATACACCGCAATCGCGGGCAAGCCCGCTCCAACAGGGGTCAGGCGCAGTCAGGCAAGTCGCTATACGGCACGCCCCTTGCTCTACAGCTACCGAGGCAAACGGACCTTGTGAAACCTCAGCGACGGAGTGGCCGGTGGTCAGGCAACGCGAACTAAACCAGACACCGGTCGTCAATGACTGCATGTTCTTATCAGGCGGTAACGCACCATGGACAATCCTTTTCAGATCATCACTGACACCTTCACGCCCACCTACCGCGTCAACCTGAGCATCCAACGGCTCGACGGCAGCATCATGCTCACCCTCTCGGACGAGACGGGCGTGGTGGCCAAACGCATGATCAGCGCCGAACAACGCAACGACCCAGAGCGGCTCAAGCGCCTGGTGCAAAGCATTCAGTTCGGCATCGCCATCGAGCAGGGTCACAGCGCCATGGAGATTCTGGCGGTGATGACGGATGGCGACAGCCACAAATTATTGCAGCCGCCGCCCGCCCGCACCCTGCCCTTCAGCGTCGGGCTTTAAAGCTCGCCTTTCTCGGTTTCCAGGCTCGCCTCGCCCTTGCGACGCGGGCCTTCGACCTTCACCGACGGGAACGCCGACGAGGCATAGCGCACCACCAGAATCGAGAACGCCAGCAACAGAATGCCGCCACACAGGTAGATGATGCCGATGTCCGGCGGGTTGTGGTGCGACACGTTGGAGATCAGCAGGCGCGTCAGCGCGGTGATTGCCACGTAGATCAGGAAGCGCACGGGCATGTGGTTGGTCTTGTCGGCTTGACGAAAAAAGCTCGAATACTCATGGGTGAAATGACCTCTTTCGCACGTTGCTGCGTGAAATCCGGATCTGGAACCTACTGAAAAAATCTAGATTTCAATCTCAGGCGCGTATTTTTCTACAGTGGAAATCGAAGCGGACTTGTTCAACAGAATCGTTCAAAAGGAGGAATTCAATTGTTTTTTGCGAAAGCGTGAACGGTAAATAAATCCGTACATTTTTTCGTGGGCACCTCCATGCCATCGCAGCAAACTCCTTGCACGGTTAGACGGCGTTGATCGATGCGACTAACGGCGTCCACCCAGCATCATACAGGTAACGTCGCTGATCTTTCCGACAAAAAACCTCTAGAACCATCGCAAGCTGAAACGCATCAGGTTCACCAAAAAATCAATTATGCATAAATGCATTCCCCCCCCCTTGACCCGGAAGGACAGCACCTCTACAGTTAATAAGCTGTATATATATACAGTATATTTCGTCAGCATCTAATTGAATTTCTTCATAAACGAGGTTTTTCCCTATGAAAAGCGATACTCATAAATTTGGTAAAACACCACATCAACCCAGCCTCTGGACGCGAGCGGACGCGCTGAAAGTCCGCACGGACGATCCTACTACTACACAGCCATTGGTCAGTGCGAACTTCCCTGTACTGAGCGACGAGGTGTTTATCTGGGACACAATGCCGCTGCGTGATATCAACGGAAACATTATCTCTGTCGATGGCTGGTCTGTGATCTTTACCCTGACTGCGGATCGTCACCCGAACGATCCACAATACCTCGACCAAAATGGTAACTACGACATCACCCGCGACTGGAGCGACCGCCATGGCCGGGCAAAGATGTACTACTGGTTCTCTCGCACCGGCAAGGACTGGAAACTCGGCGGCCGGGTGATGGCTGAAGGTGTTTCGCCGACCGTTCGCGAATGGGCCGGCACGCCGATCCTGTTGAGCGAGCAAGGCGACTTGGATCTGTACTACACCGCTGTTACGCCGGGCTCAACCATCGTCAAGGTGCGTGGTCGCGTGGTGACCACCGAGCATGGCGTCAGCCTGGTGGGCTTCGAGAAGGTCAAGTCGCTGTTCGAGGCCGACGGCAAGCTGTACCAGACCGAAGCGCAAAACGCCTTCTGGGGCTTCCGCGATCCATGGCCGTTCCGCGATCCGAGGGACGGCAAGCTGTACATGCTGTTCGAGGGCAACGTCGCCGGCGAGCGCGGTTCCCACAAGGTCGGTGATGCAGAAATCGGCGACGTGCCGCCAGGTTATGAGGACGTTGGTAACTCGCGCTTCCAGACCGCTTGTGTCGGCATCGCCGTGGCCCGTGACGAAGACGGCGACGACTGGGAAATGCTGCCGCCGCTGCTGACCGCGGTAGGCGTCAACGACCAGACCGAACGCCCGCACTTCGTGTTCCAAGACGGCAAGTACTACCTGTTCACCATCAGCCACACCTTCACCTATGGCGACGGGGTAACTGGGCCGGACGGGGTGTACGGTTTTGTCGCAGATTCGCTTTTCGGCCCTTACGTGCCCTTGAACGGTTCAGGCCTGGTACTGGGTAACCCGTCTTCCCAGCCGCTCCAGACCTACTCGCACTGTGTGATGCCCAACGGGTTGGTGACCTCATTCATTGACAGCGTAAGGACCGACGAAGCCGGTACGCAGATTCGTATCGGCGGCACTG
Source organism: Pseudomonas sp. PA-6-3C (assembly GCF_021605825.1). Taxonomy (NCBI): domain Bacteria; kingdom Pseudomonadati; phylum Pseudomonadota; class Gammaproteobacteria; order Pseudomonadales; family Pseudomonadaceae; genus Pseudomonas; species Pseudomonas sp. PA-6-3C. The sequence goes on along the minus strand of NZ_WKDV01000039.1, from coordinate 36,463 downwards.
AGGCACCGACTGTGGGGATTAAGATCAAAGGGCACCAGACGTTCGTGGTCGCCGAGTATGACTACGGTTACATCCCACCGATGCTCGACGTCACGCTCAAGTAATGGCAACCCACCGCTTTCAGGCAGCGGGTTTAAGTTCGATGAAAAGATCGTTGCGGATATGACCAAGATATCCTGCCTGACTCGCTGCGACTTTGTTCGGACCCCATCTGAAACAACGCATAGAAACTAACCTTCAGAACTGGCTACAAGGATGTAGCCAGTAACTGGTGATTAATTGATGCTACTTGCGGCACTTGAGATAAAGAAAACTCTCCTGGTCGAGCTCGCCCAGATCTCCGCTCGGCCACCATTAATTCGCGAAGGGGCCTTCCCCTAGATAACAGAGCAGCGTCGAGCCCTTGATCAGCACTTTACCGTAACCAGCCAACCGCACTTCTACATGGGGCAGTGGTCGGGGGGCACAAGCCGGGGCGATTGAGGCACACTACCAATGCGCATACAGAAAAAACGTACCTTCAAAAACCGACAAGCCAACCTGATACGCACGGTGCAGTAAGTCTTCAGACTCCTGAAACAAATCATACCATCGCGTCCTGATCGCTTACTGGTGCCTACAGGTTGTATCCTCAGATTTGACTTAATCTTACGTTGATGCTGCTGTCCGTGCCACTATTTAAAGAAGAGGTGAAAGAGATGAAAGGCGCGACCATGTGGAACATACACAACCTCCATGAGCGTCTTGACGAGCTTGGGGAAGCCCCGCGGAAGGACTACGGCAAAATAAAACAAACGATCACTGCTGATATGCGTCGAATGATTGAACTCAAAAATAGGAGGTTTCATGGATGACTACCACATCACAAAGTCTGGCAACCATTGGATTATCAAGAAGCAAGGTGCTGAACCGGCGTCGAAGACTGCTGATAAAAAGGCAGAAATCATCAAGCTAGCGATCGATTCTTTAGAAGGCAAAACCGCCTCCCTGAAAACAATAAGGAAGATGGGACCATTCAGGAAGAAAGCACGTACCCACGTAGCGCTAACCCGTTCAAATCTAAAGATTAAGAGATTCTAAATGAGAAAGCCCAATACTAGGCTTTCCTAAAAACAAAAAAGAGCCTAAAAGTTCTCTTGTGACAAATAATTTTAATCATGATATTTTAAGTTCCGCTCTTGCGACAGGCTTTTCTACCTTTTTTAGTTCTGCCTCATTTTTAATCCTATCTAACGCATCAGTGACATATTCAGATTTAGCTTTTAAAGCTGGCTCCAATGTTGATCTATCCCGCCCCCTCAAGCTGGTAAATAACAGTTTAATTCTTTAGTACCATTGTTATAGGTAACCTCACGAAAAGCCAACGCTTTAGTGACACCAGAATAATTTAATATTTCATCGTTAAATCACAACAATGTTACTGGCGTAGAAAGACCGATAATAAAATGGCCTTTTTAACTGCTTTTGCCAATCATTTAAATCATGATTAGCAAGAACAGCACCAATTACATCATTACCAATTAAAATAATTCCAATGTTATCCTCTGGCGTTACTCCTGACAATTCAACACCAAAAGCTTTAATTATTTTTTCTTTAGAATTAGAATATCGTGCGTAAAACCTCTGATCTGGCTCGTTGCGACTACAGCGAGTTACTTTCACTATTAAATAAATCAAAAAACGCCTAAAGTGCGATGAAAGCAGAATAGCGTAAAATAAATTTTTGAAACCATATATATTTTAGCATTTATGTACTCATAGTACTAATATCAATGCAAAAATGCATTTAGATAAATTTATCGAAAACTATTACCCAAAAATCATGAGCTATAAACTTATCGAAAAGGCAAGGCAGGCCATGCAGAAAAGTAAGGTAAAAACCGTGTAGGTCGATCATGTGTTGGTCATGTCAATATCTTTCGTCAAAATACCTAGTGAGGTCAGTGTGGTGAATCAATGTTCTTTATGCATAACATTGGCTCACGGCAAAACCACTACTATTAACATTCCTGCGGCAACAATCTTAAAAAACTCGAAAAAGCAATAACAGAATCCGTTATTACTTTACGGCAATAATCTTACTTTATATTATTAAGCACTTTAAAACTGTATATACATCGCACAGCACCGATCCTAATCAAAAAATATTTATAAAATATGAGCACGCCCTTGTGGATAACATTGGTCAGCTTATAGAAAGAGTCTTTAGTAAAAACGAAATACCTGAAGCATTAATAATTCAGGAAACAGAAAAACCGCAAAATAATTAAGAGGAAATTTGGCACTCGGCGAGCGCTTTGCAAAAAACATGATGGGCAATAATGAAACCAAGGAAAATCACAAACAAAAATTACAGTTAGAAAATTATCACATAAAAGAAAGATTAGAGAACCTAGAGAGCATGCGGACTGCCGGGGCCTTGCAAACGTTGTGATAGCGAAGTTTGCTGTTCATATTCCGCTTTACCTTCAAGGAATCGATTTCCGGTTGTGCGGATTTGGTGGTTCCGCATTCGAAACTGGCCCAGTGGGTTGGCATGACAGGCGTGCAGTTGCAGCCCTTAGTACATGCCCTGCGTAGCGTTGTGACCGGGCAATAGTTCGTGCACGCGGAAGAAAGACCGGTACAAAAGCTCGCTGCGGACTTGAAGAAAACCAACCGCTCTTATGTTTGGGCGTACGCCACCAACCAGTTCTGCGAAACAGCTGCTATTGTATACGCTTTCGGCACCAGGAGGACATGTAAGCATGCTTGTAACTTCCTGAATGGTTGGAAAGGCAAGCTGGTCTGCAACGATTTTGGTATTTACAAAGCCAGCTTCAAGCACGGCGGGACGGAAATCGGCTGCATTGCTCAGGACCGGAGCAAGTTCTTCGTACTGCCTGCCACCAACAAAAGCAAGCTCGTCGAACAAGCTCTTCGCTATATCCAATTGCTTTACGAAATAAAGAGTAAAGTCCGCGACCTGGAGCCATATTCACTGCACCGAATACAGCAACAAAAAGCCGCACCGTTTATGGCAAGGCTGCATGCCTGGATGATCGGCCATCCCGATCTCGTGCCTGAAGGTTCGGCCATCAGCATAGCCCCGTATTACAGCTTGAAACGATCGGAAGCGCAATCGAGCGACCTTGATGACGGGGCCGTACCCGTCGACGACAATTGGGTCGAGGATCATATCCGACAGTGATCTCTTGGACGCAAGAACTAGCTATTTGCAGGATCGCTACGCAGCGGCAAACAGGCGGCAGCGATCATGAGTTTAACCCACTCCGCACAGACGAACAGGCACCATCCATATGTCAATCTGAAAGACTTTTTGACTCGCCTGCCGACTCAGCAAGCGAGTAAGATTTGTAGTGGACAACTAATCCCGGACACGACGTTAAGTTTTTCTTCGGCCCGGGCTGGTGCCAACCCATCGTTGAATTGATGAGGCCGAATCCAGTTGTACCGATGCATCAAAAAATGGCTGATATCGCGCTTTGCTTCCTGCGCAGTTCGATAGCCCACGGTCGGTATCCATTCCGTTTTCAAGCTGCGAAATAAGCGCTCCATCGGTGCGTTATCCCAGCAGTTTCCTCGTCGACTCATGCTGTGGCGCATGCGGTATCGCCACAACCGCTGGCGAAAGAGTCGGCTTGCATATTGCGATCCCTGGTCCGAGTGGAATAGCAGATCCGAAGGCCTGCCACGCTGCTCCTAAGCCATATCCAGCGCTTTGATAACCAGCTCAGCGTCTGGTTTTTCCGACAGTGCCCAGCCCACGATCCGACGCGTACACAGATCCAGAACGACAGCCAGGTAATGCCACTTTCCTTGAGCCCAAATATAGGTGATTTCGCCGCACCAGACTTGATTCGGGCCTGGCACATCAAACTCACGGTTCAAGGTATTCGGAATATCGAGTCTTTCTACTGTCGCTCGTTTGTAGGCATGTGAGCCGGGTTGTTTACTTACTAAATCAAGCTCGCGCATCAAGCTGCGTACTTTGAATCGACCGAGCTGCTCACCGTCTTCACGCATCAGCGAAAAGATGCTGCGGCTCCCGGCAGCGCTACGACTTTGCGTGAACAACTCGCTCACCGGGCTGCGCAACCTAAGCCGTTCAACATCGGGCGTGCGGCGCCTAAGGCGCTGGGCGTAGTAGCACGAACGAGTCACTTCAAACAACTTGCACAGCCAATCAACTGGCTCATGGACGCTCAACTGATTGATCAGCGCGTACGCTCGTGATCTTCCGACATCAAGAGCGCGGTAGCCTTTTTTAATATCGATTTTTCCCGTTCAAGCCCGGCGATCCGTGCTTCCAGCTCCTGAATTTTCTGCTGTTCTGGAGTCAACGCCTTGCTCTGCGGAGTGATGCCTTGGCGCTCTTTCTGAACCTGGTCAACCCAGCGGCGCAACGCTGACTCGCCAATACCGAGTGAACGGCTGGCTTCGATGTAGCTGTAGTTTTGCTTGAGCACGAGGTCGGCAGCCTCGCGTTTGAATTCTGGAGTAAAGGAGCGGCGTTGTTTGGTCATCTGACACCTCGATCTGGCGAGCATTCTCGCCTAAATGGGTGTCCGGTTTCATTAGACCACTACAATTACGGCGTTGCTACCGCATAAGCGGGCGTCCGCTAAGCTATGCAAGGCCCACTTCTCAGAGGCTTACCAACAAAAAGCAGGGATGGTTAGCCAGACGATCAAAAACATCTAAAGAAATCCAAGTACAGGCCGATAAAGCCAATACTCTAATGTGACAGGATTTTCGCATGCTTATCAATGCTAGCAATTCTTCCTCCATACCAAGCAGCCCAAGCAGCCCAAGCAGTGCGACCCCGGCGGAGGCTAACACGACCAATAGCACCAGTGGTAAGACTGTCAGCTCGCCCGCCGAAGCTAAAGGTGCCGGCACTGCAGGTGACGGTCAAGCCACATCAGTTAAGCAGCAATCCGATATTGTAAAAGAGTTGAAGAAACAGATCGAGCAATTGCAAAAGCTACTCCAAGAGCAGCAGCAAGCTTTGCAGAAAGCACAGGCTAGCAGCCAAAGTGCAGAGGCTAAGGCAGTGGCTGTGGCGGCTGCTCAAACGCAGATTGCAGCTACCTCTGCCGAATTGCAGACCATGACTTCGGCACTATTGATTGCACTCAATGCCGAAGATAAAGCATCTACCGGTTCAATAGTCAGCACAACGGCTTGAGGCTTCGTCAATGACATTCTTACAGGGCGTGAAGCGGTGTGCGCTGACTTAAGTATACGCTATGTCTGGCTTTACGAGTTGGGTAGGTGACTTGGCCGGACGGTTACGATCGAACGCACACTGTTTATGCTTGGCTGGCGACACAGTTCCGAGCTAAGCAGCTGCATGCATGTGGGCCTGAACAAAAGTGAAGCCCACACACCCAACGCCTCGGCATGCAGTTATTCTTAATGCGCATGAATGAAATCAGGGATTACATTTTCGAACAACGTAACCGTCCGGCCAACTCACCTTCCTGACCCCGACGCTAAAGGCGATGGTGCGCAACTAGTTTAGGCACGCACCATTTCAAGCCTTTTAAGCGGTTTTTCAATGCAGCCATAACCCCGATCCTATTTTAAATACCTCAAGGCCCAGCTATTCCAAGAGTGCGCTCAGAGCGGCGCTTCAATTGCCAGCGTCGCGCAGCACCAAAGCATCAACTAGAACCTCGTCCATAAATGGACTAGGGTACAAACGAACGAAGTCACGGAGCTGCAACCTGCTTTCACTCCGCTACCTTTGCAGTTCGCCGGAGGCCATTCCCAGGCTGCTTCATCGAGCATCTGCGTTGGAATCTAGCACTCGCGTGGCACAGTCTGAGTGAACTGGCCGACCAAAAAAAGCTGCTGCCTGTGCCTCCTTTTTGCAAAACCAGTTGCAGCGATTCGAATCGATGCGCTCTCACTCTCCACCGAACCGGTGGACATGCGCGCCGGCACCGAAACGGCGTTAGCCGCGGGTCATTGCCGTGTTCGGTGCGGCGAAGCCGCATTGCGCTTATCTGTTCGCCAATCGCCGCGCCAATCGAATTAAAGTTCTGGTATATGACGGCGTGGGTATCCGGTTGGCGGCGCGACGATTGAATCACGGCAGGTTTGATTGGCCCGGCATTCGGCAAGGTTCGGAGTTCGAACTCGATAACGAGCAACTTCAGGCTTTGGTACTGGGCTTGCCATGGCAAAGGGTCGGTGCTGGGGGCTTGATCACATTGTTGTAACGCCTGCCATTGGCACATCGGTTTATCGTTGCTGACTCTAGGCTCTGGCACAATCAACGACATGACTTCCTCGCCAAAGCTCGATCAAATGACACCAGAACAGCTACGTGCCTTGGTCGAAAAAGCCTTGCAGTTGCTGCACCAGGTCGACTTGATGGGCCAGAAAATCCACCGCCTTCAAATGGTCAACGAGCAACTCGCTCTTGAGATCGCCATCCTCAAGCAACACAAAGTCGCCAAGCGCAGCGAACAGCTTAGCCCTGACTAAGGTAGCTTGCTCGACTACCTGCTCGGCACTGATATCGCGGCCATCGAGGCCGAGTTGAAGGCGGTCAATCCGTCACTTACCCCGGATGAGCTAGGTCAGAAACCCAAGCGTGCACCGCTGCCACCGCAGTTACCACGTACAGTGATCCGTACGAGCTAGAAAGCACCCAGTGCGTCTGCGGTTGCCAACCTCAGCGCATTGGCGAAGACGTCAGCGAGAAGCTCGATTACACACCCGGAGTGTTCACCGTCGAACAGCATGTGTGTGGAAAATGGGCCTGCGGCCAGTGCGAAACACTAATCCAGGCGCCTGTACCGGCCCAAGTGATCGACAAGGTCATCCCGACCGCAGGTCTGTTGGCCCATTTGATGGTGGCGTAGTTTGCCGACCATTTACCGCTGTATCGGCGAGAGAAGATTTTTGGTCGGGCCGGGCAGGCGATTGCCCTCTCATCGCTGGCGCAATAGGTCGGACAGAACGGTGTGCAACTTCAGCCTCCTCTATCAGCTCGCGTACGGCACCCAAGTCGGTTGACTCATCTGGTTCAACACTGCCCTTGATCAGTTATAGCCCTGCAAATGGTTGCTCAAATGCCAGTTCTCCAGCGTTTCACGGAATCGCAGAACTACATGACAAGATTTATCTACTCTAATGCCGTCACACCTCTTCCTGTTTCAACTAATCCTTAGGTAAGTCGAGAAGCATAGAGCACCAAGCTATCATCGAAACCGAATGACGCAAAGGCCTACTTAAGTTGTGTTGCCTAAACGCTTACGATGACGCGTCGACATTTGCTCTTCAGCACAGGAGAACTGCCCCTTAACGTGGAAAATGGCTGCTACGAGGCGCTCGGAGCAGCCCAAAGGCATGGAGCACGAAAAACTTTGATCGATTTTACAAGGCTGGCATTTTTTGAAAGCGTGATGAGTCATTATCCGAAAAAATCGCGTTCTACTTCAGGCGATGCCCAGCTCGCGTCGATCCAGATAAACTGTATGAGCTTTCATTCAGACCCTCTTAAGAATCAGGAAGTATTAACAGGAGTCATGATTATCAATTTGGAATGTCGTTTCATGAGATTGAGTTTTTAGCAGCGATACCATCGGAAACTGCTTTTAGTTGAGGTGGCAAGTCCATCATGCCGAGATGCACCTCGATGAACTGCATGACCGTTGGTTTTTCGGCATGGCGAAGTGCAGCATCCAGTTCTTTGCTATTGCGCACGCTATAGGTTATGGGTTTGTTTATCATACCAAAAGCGTGAGGAATGAGTGACCAGTCGACAGGTGGAATATCGTTGTAGTATTGATGCTCCCCATGGATAGCCCGTTCAACGGTATACCCGTTGTTATTGATTAGAAAGATTATAGGTGCATGGCCGTCACGTAAAAGACTACTCAGTTCTTGCACGGTCAGTAATGCAGAGCCGTCACCAATGAATAATAGTGTCCGTCGGGCGGGATGTGCGGTCATTGCACCGAAAGTCGCAGGCAAGGTGTAACCAATAGAGCCCCATAGAGGCTGACCGATAAAGGACGATCGAGGGCCAATTTGTAGAGTAACGGAACCAAAGAAAGAGGTTCCTTGCTCGGCGATGATAAGATCTCCATCCTCGATGAATGACTGAATTTTCTGCCAGAAAGTGTGCTGGGTTATAGGTACCTCGGTGTGTTTATTTATGGCTTTTACCGCGGAGGAATTTGTCGCTGGAATTTTGAACGATCCTGGTTTACATCGAGCAATGAGTTGAGTCAGTATTTTAAGGGACTCCTTTAAAGGTATGTTCTTGTACTCTACACCGTGCACGAACACGGAGTATGGCTGGAAATCGACTAAATGTTTGGGATCGGGTAAGTGACTAAAGCTTGCGGTAATATTGTCGGTATACCTGACACCCAAAGACAGGACAATATCTGCATTGTCTAACGCCTGTAGTAATAAAGGGTCGCTCGCTCCACCTGAATAGTTTCCTATATAACTTTTTTGTTTTTCATCCAATACGCCCTTACCCATAAAGAGTGAAGCGTTGGGTAATTTGTGTTCTTCTAAAAGTGCGCGAACCTCCGGAATTAGGCCGAACCGCTCCATCAGGAAACCGGCTAAAAGTACTGGCCGCTTGACTGAAGTCAGTAATCTGTCCAAATGCTCAGTAAGGGCCTTGAGTTGCGAGGTATCGGCGATAGGCTCTTTCAGTTTATACGGTTTTATCTCTCCGACTATCTGCTTATTGACGACACTTAAAGGTAACTCTATGTAACCAGGCCTTTTCTCAGTTAATAGAGCGTCCAAAACCCTATCGATTTCATGCAGTGCATTTTCAGCTGTCAATTTTGTCTGGGCGACAGTCACCTGTTCAGCGCAAGTAGAAAAGTGATTGAATACGCCATCCCCCAAAGTGTGGTGAGCCAATTCCCTGTTCTCTATAGTTTTTTCAAGGGGGCTGCCGACGATCTGGAGCACCGGCACGTATTCTGCGTACGAACCGGCTATGCCATTGATCGCACTTAATTCACCTACACCATAGGTTGTAACTAAGGCTGCGACGCCAGATTGGCGTGCGTAACCATCGGCCGCGTAAGCCGCATTGAGTTCATTCGTATTACCCACCCAGATGACATCAGGATGTGAAACGATATGGTCAAGAAGTTCGAGATTATAATCACCCGGCACACCAAAAACGTGCCGTATACCGATTTCAGATAGGCGGTTGATCAAGTGGTTTGCGACAGTCAGTTTTGATGACATCGTAAGTCCCTATTATGAGGTTGGTATTCGTGCTTCGTGAAGTTTGAGGGTATTAAAACTATCTCGCCTGTGCTATTTTTATGCACCTGTAGAAGGGAAAGGAAGTGAAATTATCTTATAGGTGAATAACCATTGGTTATAGGCGAGAAAAATATGAATATAAGGGCTCTTGAATTTTTCGTTGAAGTTGTGCGTCGAAATAGCTTTATTCGAGCTTCGGAGGTGCTGCACGTTACCCAGCCTGCGATTAGTAAATCAATTAGAGCCTTGGAGGGGGAACTTGGGACCGAGCTTCTTAAGAGAACATCAAGAGGGGTTGAGGCGACGGCTGCCGGCCGCGAACTGTATGCGCACTCAATCAACATCTTAAACGAAATGAAAACCATAAAGTTCAAATTCAATACGCTTGCCCATCATTTTCAGGGTATATTGCGCTTAGGGCTGCCATCTACCACAAGCTCGTCATTTTTTGTTGATATCATCAATGACTTCAAGGTGGCTCATCCACTTGTTGAAATCAAAATATTTGAAAGTGGCTCGTGCTTGTTGGAACGAGCAGTTGCTGATATGGACATAGATATTGCAGCCGTGATGTTACCAGTCGATGAGGATGTATTCGATATCCTACCTTTTTTCGAGGACAGACTGAACTTGGTCGTTTCTGCGGATCATCAATTATCAGGACACGAATGGGTGTCGATTGCTGAATTGGAAAATTATAACTTCATTTCTTTTTCGGAAGATTATAAAATATACGAATATATAAAAGGTTTATGTGCTGAAGAAGGTTTCACACCTAACGTGACATTGAAAAGCAATCACGTTGATCTTATCTTTTCCGTAGTCTCTTCCGGGGAGTGTGTGGCACTTATGCCTGAGTCAGCGTGTCATGAGTTAGGTCAGAATGCGGTGAAATTTATAAAACTGCATGGGGCCATTCCATTTTATTCCTTAGCGCTTATCAGACGAAAAGACAAAGCCCTATCAAAGGAGGGCGCGGCTTTTATGGGTTTTGCTAAAAAGCTCTTTAATATTGAAAGTCAAGCAGGGGTAGACTCTGTACTGGTCAGCTGATTCAGGATAGGGCTTTAAGTTTGGCCGTGGCCAGCCAATCGTTACATTGGTAGAGACATGGGCTTTATTGAGCCTACTGTCCGTTACGTTAAGCTCTTCATCCTTTGCAGAAATGTTCTGCTCAAGAAGCGCACAGGTACCCAATACGAATGCTGACATTCTTGATCAACTGATCGCTTCCAATTATAAGGATTGCTTGGGGTCAATGTGTTGCCGGGCTTAACAGAAGGCAGATTTCCAATATCATCTTCTAATTATTGGGTGATCAAGGCCGACTTTGTGAAAAACAGTCGGTCTGTGGCTTCATAGATAGCTAAGTACGCATCCGAGGAAGAATCCACAGGCGAAGGCTGTGCATGGTACACGCAGCATGCGATACACGCGAATATTTAGTATCGTGCAAAATCTTCATATCTCCACCCCCGCACAATTCAGCGAAAGATCAGCGACTGATGTGCCGCAACTCGCGTGAGTGCGCCGTCCCCTACTGCGGTCGCTACATTGCCTGCGCCTAACGCTGCATCACCGCATGCAAATACTCCACGCACGCTGGCTTCGCGCATCCCATCGACCTTGATGAAATCACCTGTAGGCCCAACTTCAAATTCGCAGCCCAATTGGGCTCCCAATGGGCTACTCATGTGGGTCCTAGGCTGTGTGAATAATCCGGCTAATTTAATCACTTTAGCGCTGCAGAGTGTCACATCGGCGTGTTCTCCGCCGAGCGACAACACGGGCTCGGCGATTACCGTTACCCCACGCCTCGCAAGGCGCCCCATCTGATCGGCATCCGGCTCGAAAAGCCCGTTTAGTAAAAAGATGGTTGGTCCCCAGTCGGGCAGCATCAGCGCATGGTGGATAGCCAGTGGTGATGTTGCCAATACTCCAATTGGCCCGCCATCTAGCTCATATCCGTGGCAATACGGACAATGAAATACTCGTCGCCCCCATCGCTCCAACAGACCCGGATTCTCTGGTAGCTCATCCACAACTCCTGTTGCGAGCACCAAACGCCGAGCTGTGAATTGTTCACCGTTCTCGACGGTAACCATTAAGCCCGCATCGCTCGTACTGGCACGAGTGACCGGCTGGGAATCCCAATGGGCAGTTGGATAAGCGAGCAGTTGGGCTTGTGCATCGCTGCCTATCATGCCGGGATCTTGGCCGTCCCGTCCTAGAAATCCACGTGAGTGGCTGGCGAATCGGTTGCGTCGCCGGCCAGCATCAATGATCAAAACTTGGCGGCGCGCCCGTGCTAGCTGCAAGCCTGCTGAAATTCCGGAGTAGCTCCCGCCTACGATGATCACGTCATAAATCATGAATCAATCCCTCCAAATGTTTAAGCGGTCTAAAAAACTAGACACAACGTAAGTTACGAGAAATTTAGATATCAACAATCTCGTAGCTATTGCTATTTGACTATATATATCTGGTTAAGTCATTTAGCGCTTGTCCATAAGGTTCTTAATTGCACAGGGGATTGCTTAGTAGGAGGGGGGCAAATGTAGCTGAGAAAAAATTGGAGGCAGTGCTAGATCGCATTTAAAAGGATCTGCGAGATACTACGCACCCCGCCGCTCATCTGACCGACAGCTGAAAAAGGTAGGAGTAACCGCTCAGCTGTACACTAGGCCTAGGTCCTCAAAAAGCCAGTGAGGACGATATTATATATTTTTTCCCGAAGTTCTAGAAGGAGTCCGAATGGTACGAACCGCCCCAAAACAGAATAACGGGTTCAAGAGCATAGTCTTGAAAGAAATTCTTTAGGCGGCAAAACCGGCCAATTGGCGTAGCCAGATATGCGAGATAAATGCGCTTCCATCAGAGCTTAAAATCGCAGAACGGAGTAACTGTCAGGCGAGATACATAGCCGGGCCTGCGTTTTTAGCTCAGCCCAGCATCAGTTGAAATCAAGGCAGCCTAAAATACAACTTACCGTCACGATTGCAGAAATTATTAATAGCGTCATGCGAGGTCACTTTCGTCTCAAATGATCCGTTGGCAGTGCCGTGGTGTATTTAACCTGACTCAATGCAAAGCTAGACCTGATGCTCGCGACACTGGCGATCTGAGTAAGGCACTCAAGCAGCAGCGTTTGGTACTTCAGCAGATCCTCTATCACGACCCGAAGCATGAAGTCAGCTTCTCCACTCATAAGGTAGCATTCCATGACCTCCGGGCGCTTCTGAATAGCATTGGTGAAAACCTCCAATGACTCCTTGTCTTGTTGCTTCAGCGTTACGTGCACAAAGACGTTGACCGCTAATCCAAGCTTCAAGGGATCCACAAGAGCAACCGCGCCTCTCAACACACCCTGTTGCTTTAGGTCAGAGACGCGTCGCCAGCACGGGGACGTTGAGATACCGACCAATTCAGCCAAATCCGCGTTACTCAACTCCGCATTGGCTTGAAGAGCATCTAGGATGGCAAGGCTTGAAGCGTCTAAGCTAGGCTTCTTCAAAGGTATTTTTATCCCTAAATTAAAATAAATCAGAAAATAATATCCTGAAAATATCATATTAGAAATAAAATCAGGAGAGAAATTTTGTGAAAACAAGGACAAACTATCCACATTCTTAGCACTAATTTCTACCGCCGAAGGATGTGATCATGCAAGCCCAAAACGAACCTTCTTCTACAGCCTACCGTTCACGTATTCACACAGGAGCGGCCACAATTGTCTGGCTGTGCGTCATGGTGCTTCTGTGGGGAATCAGTTGGCCTGTTACGAAATTGGCTCTAACTGAGGTTGCGCCGATATGGCTTTCGGCATTTCGGTTCGGAAGTGCATCCGTTTGTCTGTTCGTATTCGTTGCCTTACGAGGGAAACTGAAGTTCCCACCCAGAGCTGATTGGCCGATAGTCATTAGCATCGGCTTGTTGCAGATGACCGTCTTTACGGGGTTAGGAATGGTGGCCATGACGCATGTGGATACAAGTCGCGCAACGCTCTTAGCCTACACGACACCTCTGTGGGGCTTAATTTCAGGATGGGTGCTTCAAAAAATTCAGCCAACCCGTATTCAGCTCATTGCCCTTGCACTCGGAATGATTGGCATCGGCGTCATTTGCTCCCCGATGGAGATGAACTGGTCGACCCCAGGCGCAGTGATGGGAGCATGCTTCCTCATTACCGGTGCAATTGCCTGGTCGGTGGCAATCCTTCACATTAAGAGTCATAAGTGGCAGGCATCCCCACTGCAGCTCGCGCCCTGGCAGATGGCGTTAGCCACCATACCGCTCACAATTGCCGCCTACACAATCGAGGGTGTTCCAAATAACGTTGAGGTTAACAGCCGCCTCCTTGAGTTGCTTTTTTTCATTGGGCCAATTGCCACATCCGCCTGCTTCGTAATATCAGCTGAACATGGACGCAGGATCAGTACGTTTGCGATGTCAAACTTCACGCTGGGCGTACCACTGATAGGTATAACCGCTTCAGTCATTTTCTTGAGCGAAAGGTTGAGCCTGTGGTTCAGTATCGGGCTTTCATTCATTCTTGCAGGCATGCTGATGACAATATTGGCTGCATCTCGGCAGGGCCGAACTACGATGAAAACGAAGACTTAATCGCGTAGGATGTTGTACGAATCGGACTCGTTGCTAATCAAGCAATATTTTGTGCGTACAAATTCTGTCCCAACAGCGGCTACACATGAACTACTGAAAGCTCATTTCGGTACTCACGAAGGTTGCGCCACATATATCATAATGCTACGAAGATATTGGAGAGGGTGTGAGCGCATTAGCCAGCTCGCCCCTCACAAAAAATACATGTCTATTCCGACAGTAATCAAAATCGCTTTCTAATCTTGAGCCAATTCTTTCATACTAAATGACTTTGCCGTGCCAGCAAAGCTGGTGCGCGTCAAACGAATCACTAACTAACACACACCAATATAATCTGCGATTAAAAAGGTATAATGCTATGTGCTCACCAATGACTTGCCGCGTCTATTTGTTTCCCTATAGTTTGAATTGATCGAATCATCTTAATTCGCCAAGTAATACTTGACAATTTAACTGATAACATAGTACGCGCTCACTGAAATACTCTAACACACACTAGAACAAATATAAAAATATCAAAAATCAGGATCTACACATGTAAAGCACAAAAAAAGACAACCAAGAAATAGCCAGCATAAATGTAACTACAAGCCAACGCCGCCCCATAATAAAAACCTACTCATAATAATTAATACCTTGGCCAAAAACAGCAAATCAAAAAAACCAACTTACGGCTTATGGTACCCGATCAACTTAAATCCTCCACCTAAAATCCATACAGCAATCAAAATCATAATCTCACAATAAAACGCCTTTCGCATGGCGCTGTGTATACTGCCAACATCATTACCAAGCCATCCTTTATTTCGGCAAGCTGAAAAAACCAAACCAAGTCCGCGATTAAAACTTAAAACATACTTAACAACCAAAATATAAACGACAACAAATGAGGCCTGAAAAGTTCATCTTTAAAGAAACATCACGATAAAAACCGCCATAAAATCGTTTACAAGAATCAAAAAAACACCCATGAAAATGAATATAAAACTTTTTTCAAAAAACCATAAGCCATAAAGAGCTAATATAAAAATTGCGAAAGAAAAATCTCAACCAATCGCGTGCGACATTTTATCAACTCATTTGCTTAACAATCGCAAAATATTAAACCAATGAAAAGTTACCTTTCAACCTTTATTTCATCAGCTGAACTACTAATTAACTCACCCGCTCGACGAACAAGCATTCTCCATTCCTCTCCACTGATAACTCCAGAACTCTCCATATCATCAGCCATCCTCAGCAACCTAAAGTACTGACTCTCAATATCTTGCTCACTTACTACCTCAGTATAAAGCTTTAGCCAGCATTTCACAGCGGCCTTTTTCTTCCGTTGCATTTTAGCACCCATAATCTTCATTTTTAATACTTCGCACTGGCCAGGCTCTAAATATCAGGCACTTGATTTTTTTGCAAATACTTATTTATTTTTTAGCTAAACTCTCGCAAAAAACCCAAGCATGCGCTTTGATTAAAATAAAAAATGGAATGAAAGATGTATTAAGTCGGAGCAAAATCCTTCAATAGCTGAAAGTTAGAGTTTTTTGCTAGCATTACAAGTTTTCAGCACTTATCGGACCACCTACATGAACTAAAAAACACTTTCGACATTTAAAAAGTTAAGCAACCAAATCAAAATACCTCTCAGCCTTCAAGTTAGCTAAGTAAGGAACCTCGCTGAGCTGCTGAAAAACCTATAAAAACAACTACTAAATTCTCTAAGAATACAAAATACCATTTAACTTAAAACTGACGAAGCCGCGCCGATTAAAAGCAGAGTTCCTACATGCGAATTAGATCTAAAAAGAAAATTACAATTATCAGGAACATTAAAATCAAATTGGGATGTTTGAAAAAATAGAATCATTGATATTGGCACTAGAAAAATCAAAAAAGAAACAGAGCTACCTGAGACGATTGCTGCCATAAACCAAAAAAATATTGTTAATATGTAAAAACCAGCTATCCATTTTTTTCCGGCTTCAGCGAATAGCACGGCAGTAGAACGTAAGCCCAACCGCAAGTCGTCTAACCGATCGCTGTAAGCATAAAGTGTGTCGTACCCTAATTGCCAGAAGATACAACCAACCCACAGATACAATGCAGAATACGTTATATTGTCGGCGACTTCGACGCTTGCCATGAGTACGCCCCAGTTAAATGTTGCTCCAAGCAACGCTTGTGGCCAGTGAGTGAAGCGTTTGCAGAACGGGTAGAAAAACATCAAGGGGACGCAACCTAAAGCCAGAAAAGCCGTAGCGGGTTTGAGTAGGAACAATAAGCAAGCAGCCATAGCCAGAAGTAATACCAGGCAAATGACCGCTTTATTTACGCTTAATGTGCGGTTGACTAAGGGACGGTGACGCGTACGATTGACAGATGCGTCGAAGCGTTGATCAATTATGTCGTTGATGACGCAGCCAGCGCTACGCATTAAAAATGCTCCGAATGAAAATACTAAAACCTGTTTAATATGAGGTAGCGTTCCGCCATTCATAAACAATGAAGACAAAGCTGGAAGCAGTGTCAACCAAGTTCCGACAGGGCGATCTACACGCATTATACGCGCGTATGGTTGCCAAGATAAAGGAAGGTAACAAGATACAAAATCGTTGATGCGAATATCACTCAAATCCAAATCAGGTTTCAACTTATTCAAATCCATAATTTTAAACTCAACTCTAGATCCTCGAGCTTGTTCTAGTACACCGCAATGGATAATAATTTCAAAGCTTATCCCCCTAAAAAGGTACAAGCATAATTTTCGCTAAAAAATCGTTTCACCCTCAATGAAACCCGCACTTGCAATATTAATCAATTGAATAATGTACATTCTCAGAATGCAGGATATTCATCAACCCTCAAAATGAAGAAAATACAACTAAAGCAAACTGATCTAATACTCTAATTTTTTTTAATTCCACAAGCATTTTATTAACCACTCATTGAATATCTTTAATTAAACAAGTACTAAGCACCGAACTAGGTTAGTTGCTCCACTCTATTTTCAAGCGAGCTATTAATTCGAGCCAGCTAATGTTTTTTCTCAGTTAGATTTTCAGGCAGTTCCTGCTCGATCTATGCTGGGTTGGGTTGACCTCTGATGATCGAAGATAATTTTTTTTGTTGGCCATAAAAAAGCTATAGAGTTCGGAGCAACCCTCAATCCCAAGTAAAAATGATAAATAACCAATATCACAAAAGACAATTATAGAGCCTGATACCCAAAAAAATCAGAATACTCTATTCATAAAGAAGTGTGGCTACTCAGGTTTGCACCCACGAAGACTTAGCAAAACTGATTGACTAGATAGAAGATTTAGTCACTTATAAAATAACGGAAATTCTTTTCAAATAAGAGCTGCAGATATTGCCGCTTCGATTTCCCCTTAGAAAAATTAATTCTTACAAGCATCATCCTCGAGATGCTTTTGCCGCAATTTGCACATGAAATAATAGTATATATTTAATCTGCTTCCACGACGAGCTATAGATAATAGAAATTTAATAATGATGCTACGAGATAACCATTTCTCTAAGTGTATGGCCTGAAATATTTTTACAACTCGTGAAACCACTTCAGATATTCGATATACCTTGTGCTGATCCTGCTGAAAAAAACCTAAAAATTCTTCTATCCAACAGAAAGGTACTAACACACTAAACTTAAGTACTACTGAGGATTAGTATAGACTTCAAATTGCCGGTGGTCTTCGGCCAAACGTGCCCTACCCTTTATACAGATACGATAACTTCGATAAGGTGCCTGACTCAAGCTTTAACGCGACATCATTTATAACCGACAAGCTTGGGGAGATCAGAATTAAAACAGGGTCAATGCTTTATTAAATTAAACAATACGCTCATATCGAATTCCCACATATAATGCCTTATCGACGACCGCGCAGTAAAGATACTGAATACTGAAATAGTATCAGACTCCCAAAACCCTCATATCAGCTGTCAAAGTTAGAGTTTGCAAAGCGTTTAGCAAGGATCTTGCAAGGTGCTAGAGAATCAGTAACGATGCAATCAATAATAAAGCTAGCGTCGCATACTCATCACTCTCATCTAATAGGTACACGGAGGCTTGGGCGGCCTTACTTTGGCCAGAGTGCTATATATCCACGGTATCACCTCCATAGTCTACGAAGCAGAACCATCGGTAAATTCTCGCGCGCAAGGTGGAATGCTCGACATCCACGACTACGACTCCCAACTGGCTTTGCAAGCAGCGGGCTTGGTTGAAGATTTCCGTGCCCTGATCCTGGAGGGCACGAGCCGACTCGTGTACTTGATTACGAAGGAACTATTTTGTTAGACAAGCCCGACGATGGCAGCCGCGGTCGTCCAGAGGTTATGCGCGGCGAGCTCCGAAATATACTTCTCCACTCACTACCTGCCGGTACCGTGCGTTGGGGCCACAAGGTTGATAGAGTGCGCTCCATGGGAGAAGGCCAGCACGAGGTGACATTCGGTGATGGCGCTCACATTGTCACCAACCTACTGGTAGGAGCAGACGGTGCGTGGTCGAAGACCAAGCCGTTGCTTAGCGACGCCGCACCCGAGTACACGGGGATGTCGCTAGTTGAAACCTACTTATATGACAGCGACGCCCGGTTTCTCGCAACGGCCAAAGTGGTAGGTTCAGGTGCGTTGTTCGCACTTCAGCCAGGAAAAGGGATCCAAGCACACCGTGAGGTTAACGCCACGCTTCACACCTACGTGATGCTTACCAAATCTCAAAGCTGGTTTGCCAGCATCGATTTCAACGACAGAGCAGGTGCGGCTGCATGTATTGCACAGCAGTTCGCGTGCTGGTCCCCTAACCTCACGGCACTGATCACAGAAAGTGATACCGAGTTGGTGTGGCGCCCGCTTTTTACTCTACAGGTCGAGCACAGTTGGAACCGAGTGCCTGGAGTAACACTAATTGGTGATGCAGCACACCTATCGATCCCGAATGGTGAAGGTGCCAATCTTGCGTTATACGACGGGGCTGAACTGGGTATGGCTATAGCTTCACGCTCTGATCACCTCGAAACAGCTCTCCACGAATACTAACTGGCTATGTTCCAGCGCAGCGCGAGAGAGGCGGCTGAAGGTAATGAAATGCACTAATTAATCTTCGGTACCGAGACACCGCATAGCTTGATTAACCTGTTCAAAGGCGAAGGTACTTAATGTGCGGTCCCCGGATCTCTTGAGTTGCCCTCAACTCCACTAATGAGAAAATTTTGAAACTCAATCCAGTTGAGTGTCTCAGTTGCTCATAATAGGAAAAAATATGTACCATCGCCGATAAGCTTAAGGCTTGAGTGCACGGCGGATTGGTTCGATCCCATTTATAGAATGTCTTTTAAATAGTCAAAACCCTCATAAACTACCAGTACCTACAACGAATTTTCTGTTTTTTTAATCTCACCGGGGTTCGTAGATCCTAATAGATTAAAGCCAATTCAACTCCCATCTGAGTACTCTCTCTTCTCAAGCCTTTCAAGCCTTTCAAGGGCAACAGAGCAGATAAATGATCCGCCTGAGCCTCGAGGTGGCACTAAAAATAGTAATTTCTGAAAATCAACTTCGATTTCGCGCAGTAGACTGTCATGAAGTACGAAGGTCAGCTACACGCAATTGGTTGTGTAAGTCAGATGCAACAGGGAAATTTTATTTTCAACACCCAGTGAATCAGTGACTATTATCGAAACCCCGCCGACAGCCCGCACTTTCTTCACGGTAGCAATCAGCCACAATCAAACGCGAATCAATTTCGTCAGATTAATATCGAATTGCCATTCTTCAGAGCCGAATCGACCTCGCTCGCCTTAAACGAAAGTTTCGACTTTGCCCGTGACAGTTTGGATTGCTCGCGGGCAAAGGCCGGTGAGGATAAAATAATGGCGCTGATATGCTGAGGGTTAGGTTAGGCCTGAATCACCAACTTTATCGCATCAGACAGAGGCGTCGTGTTTCTGCCAATAAGATTAGATAGGTCACGGGAAGAACTATCCAGCTCTCCTGTCATAGACTTCATATCTGCATCAATGACAACATCAACAACCATTTTTGGCACCCCGAAGCTTAACAACTGATCTTCATATTCGGCTGGTAAAAGATTGTTGTAAGGGATTTTTCGACTAGCATACCTAGAGACTTCCTCGGCAAATTCGTACATCGAGTAAGAATGGTCTCCAGCCAATTCATAAACTTTATTTACATGACCTGGTTGCGTTAGTACAACAGAGGCTGCGGCAGCATAATCGGCACGTGAAGCAGAGGCAAACCGCCCTTGTCCAGCGCTACCAATGATGAATTCATTAGCAAGCGCCAAAGAAAGCATACCTGTATGATTCTCTATATACCAGCCGTTGCGCAGCATCACAAACTCCATGCCGGATTTCTTCAGGTAATCTTCGGTTGCTTTATGCTCTTCGGCAAGGATCAGGCGGGATGTGTCGGTCCGCAACATACTGGTGTAAGCGATCAGCCTTACACCCGCTTGTTTGGCAAAATCGATCACGGCCTTGTGTTGCCGAAATCTTTCGCCAGGCTGCACTGCCGAGATGAGTAACAATTTCTCAACACCTCTAAACGCCGCCTCCAGCGTCTCTGGGTGATCGTAATCAGCCTCGCGCACCTTAACGCCCAAAGCACGCAAATCGTCGGCTTTCTCTGGACTGCGCACGGCAGCTACGATTTGAGTTGCGGGAATGACTCGCAAAAGCTCTCTAATAACCAGTTGACCTAGATTTCCATTTGCACCTGTAACAGCAATCATTCTCTGAACCTCCTATGCCTATGTGTAGGTTTTGTCTTTTGATTGAGCAAACATCTTATCGAATATGCTAAGCCACACCTAACGTGCAGTAACTAGCCAACATTTATACTAACGGATGACTCAACAATAATATATGTCGTATACTAAACGTCAATTAGGCACTTCAAAGTAACTAGATAACTTCCAGGAAACCTCCATGCCGAAATCCCGTCAAAAGGTCTTACCACCAACCGTTTGCCCTAGCCGCCTAATACTCGACCAGATCGCCGACAAGTGGTCGATACTCATCCTTGCTTCGCTGCGCAATGGACCTTTGCGATTTAACGCTATCCTGCGTCGCATAGGAGGAGTGACTCAAAAGGCCCTGACGGAGTGTTTGCGCAGGCTTGAACGACACGGGATTGTCGAAAGAAGAGTGATTGCGACCTCACCAATTGCCGTCGAATACGAAATAACGAAGCTTGGTCGTTCGCTGGACTATCCTTTTCAGGCGCTTTATTCATGGACAGTTGAGCATATTTCAGAAGTTGAATATGCGATGGCTAAATATGACGATCGCTATTCCTCTAAGGAAAAGTAACTGAGACGTACGAGTCCGTAATCGTTTATTCGCACGGTATAGCTGAGAAAATTCGATTTGCGGTCGCTGCTCTGAATCAGCGGAGTTGAATTTTGCAGTCGGAATCAGAAATGAGCGAAGATGGTGTGATTCGATGATGTGCAGTTTCATCTCAGTTTAGATCATGCGCTCAAGTACATGACTTAAGTCTTGAGGCATACCAAGCATTTTTCAGAAAACCCAATAAAATCTGATGCTTGGCCATGTCAACAAAAGCTGTAGGATACCTCGGTGAGAAGGAAGAGCTAGCGACGCTCCTCGCAATAAATTTGTCAGTAATTAAGGAAAGCAGAGGACATTTAGGAAATGAAAACATGGCCTAAACTTCTAGAATAATTAAGAAACTAATTGACATGAACTTTGGAAGGAAATAATCGATGGGTGTAAGCTAAAAAATTTAGGCAAGATGTGCGCTTAAGGCTCGGAAGTTATTCGCTGATCCCGCGTAAAACGCGTCAGTTCTCACGATTACTTCTCTTTCCGAACCACACTGCGTGCGCCGAGGCGGTGCCAGTGCAAATCCAATACCGAGTCAATATAGATTTGTATCTAAAGAGCCGCATCCACCTTCTGATGACGCGAGCATTGATGCCATGGCTTATGACAATCTTGCACAACCTATAGCATGACTGACATGTTCGCCTCCCCTGAGGTCGTGTAGTACCACCCAGTGCCGCAAGCGGCCAGCACGCACCAGCCGCTCACTGCGATCACGCCTTGCCAGTAATCCCATACTTACCGACATAATCGCCGAGAAGGTCAGCGTAGTCGTTCTCACGAGACGACTGCTCGCTCTGTTGGATCGCGACCATGACGAAGGTCACGGCGGCAGCGAGCACGTTGCTCGCGGCCGAGGCGAAGCTCAGGCTGCCGGCGATGATCGGAATAGCGGTAACCGAGATACCGGAAAGGCCGGTGATGGCCTCAATGCCAACGGCAAGTCCGGAAATCACACCCAGGCCACTGCTGGTAACGCTCAACCCGCCGTTAAGCTTGTCACCTGAACGGATGGCTTGGACGCCATCGATGATGCCTAGCACCCCACCGGCAATGCCCGCAGCGCTTCCCACGAGCGACGCAGAGTTTCCTATCCGGCTTAGGTTGTCTTTGATGTTAGGGCTGACCCTAAGCTGCGTTCCATTGGCCGCTACGGCACTCTCTAGGTCCTTGATGTACTGTGTGTACGCTTTGGTGCCGCCTTCAGTGATTATTGCGGCGGTTTGGATCGAGCTGATCGCCACGTTGGCAGCAGCTTTGGGCGTCATGTCAGCACCGGCCGCGACGCCTTTAGAAATGCTCAGCCCGGCGAGGAACAGACCGCTGACGGTGTGCATGATACCTTTGTCACTAAGGTCCTTAAGGCCGCCTCCGGTAAGCCATTCAGCCTTGATGCCCACCTTGGTGGCCTGACGCATCATGTCCCACGAACCGCGCATGGCGCTTAGGAGTTGATCACGGCTCATTGTCTTGCCAGCGTCGGTCACCAACAACTCGGGCGCCTGTTCTTTAATCGAGTCGAAAATCGACTCGATCTTCTTCTCGTCGAGCTGCTCGCCGCCGTTCACTCCATAGGCGGCTTTCAGATCGTCGAACGTAAGCTCCTTCTGGAAGATTTGGGCAGTTTTTTTGCTTACCAGCTTCCCCAGTTTTTCATCGTAAGGGGCAGTAACGTCAGCCGGTAATGTCGCGTTGAACAACGCCACTTCCATACTGAACGCACTCAGGCCCTGCTCCGGAGTCCCCTTTTCCATCAGCGCGTCGAGACGCTTGCCTGTGCTGATGTCCTGCTCGTAGTAACGTTGCAGGTCCTTACCGATCGAGCTCTTGGCCACCGCATTTTGGATTGCCTTCGTATCGTGAATGCCCAACGCCGCTTGGGTAGAGGTCGCGAGGTTATTGAACGCGATAAGCGCCTCGGTTTTGCTGGCACCTTCTTGCTTGGAGTTTTTTTCCCAAAGCGCATCCAATGCCTTACCGCTGAGGATTTCGTCCTGGTAGGTCTTCTGCACACTGGCCTTCATACCGGGGATTTTACCGACCAGTTTCTCCATCGATGTCGCGCCGGCCTGTTCGAGGTACTTGACCACTTCCTTGTCGGCGGTCAGTTGGTCGATGTGTGCCTGTATGTCTTTCATCAGAGCCTTGGGATCGTCGCCCACGCGGGCGCGATCCCCAAGCTTCTTGACGATATGGCTTTTTTTCCACATACCTGAACTCTCACCCATCATTACCAAACCGTAGGCCTGCTGAAGGTCTTGCACTACTGCGGCTTTTTCCTTGGCCGAATAACGGTTGGTTTTTTTGAAAATCTCTGGGCCAATCTTCGAGGTGTCTACGCCATCGACAGCGCCACCTTGGCTAGCGCGGGCCAGGAACTGCGAGGCCGAGGCCGCGTCCTTGGGCGCCTCCTTATCGATCCAATTGCTGATGTCCTCCTTGGTCAGCAAACCGTCCGAGCCATAGCGCATCTTGTCGACGCTGGTTTCCAGCAGCTTGAACGTACCTGGGTTGCTCCAGAAATCGATCGCCTCTTTGAGGTTATCGGGCAGATTGGCATGCTCGCTCTTGAATTTTTGCAAGTCGCCCACGCGCAGAAACTCACGGGCACCGGTGGCCTCGCGAATCGCGTCGAAGTTCTCATGCAGGATTGAGGCGTACTCAGCGATCTTCAGCGACGAAGCGTCGGAATCTAAATGGTTTTTCTTGAAATCCTGATACTTACCGGCGTGATGCTCCAGGGCCGAGAAGCCGTACTTACCGAAATCTTGCAAGCGACCAGCCTCGGTGCCGTGCTCGGCTTCACCACTGCTGGTGAAACCGTCGATCTTGCCATTGCCCTTATCGCCGCCGGTGTTGAAGGCGCCATCATTGGAATAGCTTTCAATGTACTCGAGCACTTGCACGGCACGGTAGGCGGCGTCAGCGTCGTGTTCGAAATCACCGACCTGATCCTTGAGCATGTCGCGGGTACCGCTCTGGTTCTCCAAACCACGCAAAAGTGACGAGTCGCGTTGGATTTCAGCTGCCGAACGCTTGTCATCGCTGGGGCGCGTCCAATCAATGCCCAGTTTCTTGGCTTGCTCGCGGGCAGTAGCGTCGCTGCCAGCTTTGGTGCGATTAGGAATCACGCCATTCAGGCTGTCGAAACCGTTCTTACCAAAGTCCTGCAAACGGCCGGCCTCGGTACCATGCATGGCCTCGCCACTACTGGTGAAGCCGTCGATCTGGCCATTACCCGTGTCCTTGCCGACCAGGGCTTTGCCCTCATCGTCGAAGCGCTGTATGTGCTCGATCACCTGGGCCGCGCGGAAAGCCGCATCGGCGTCGTGCTCGAAATCACCGACCCGATCCTTCAGCAGGTCGCGCGCACCGCTGTCGTTCGGCAAGCTCTTGAGCGCTGGCGTCTGATTTACGATCTCACTGGCACTTCGTCCATCACCCTCGGGACGCTGCCAAACGATACCCTTGGCCTCGGCCTTCTCGCGTGCCTGTCTGTCATCACCGACTTGTGCACGGTCCTTCAAGCTGCCTTTGAGTGACTCGAAGCCGTATTTGCCGAAGTCCTTTAGGCGCCCAGCCTCAGTTCCGTGGCGCGCTTGGCCGCTGCTGAAGCCATCCACTTCGCCGTTACCGACCTCTTTTCCGACGATCTGCTTGCCCTCGCCGTCGAGGCGCTCGATATGCTCGAGCACCTGAACTGCGCGATAGGCGGCGTCGGCATTTTTCTCATAATCGCCAACACGCGCCTTAAGCATGCGCTTGACATCTTCGTCGTTGGTTAGATGCTTAAGCAGTGGGTTTTCGCGGAGAATGTCATCGGCTCGGCGCGTATCGCCCTTCGGCCTTGTCCAGCGGATACCGAGCTTCTCGGCATTCTCACGAGCGCTATTCTCATCGGCGAGCGGCTCGCCCTTATCGCCTTCGCGCGAATCCATTTTGCCTTTTAGACTGTCGAAGCCATGCTTGCCAAAGTCTTGCAGGCGACCTGCCTCGCTGTTGGGGCGTGCCTCGCTGTCAGGAGTAAAGTCGTCGATTTTGCCATTTCCGGCCTTACCATCACTCTGCTGCTTGCCAAGGCTGTCGAAGGTTTCGATATGCTCTAGCACCTGCGCGGCACGCCAGGCAGCGTCAGGATCGGTTTCGTAGTCACCGACGCGATCCTTGAGCAGGTCTTTGACCCCGCTCTGGTTGCCCAAGTCACGCAGTATAGGGGTATCCTGGACGATCTCATGGGCACTGCGTTTGTCACCGTCGAGGCGGCTCCAAGTGATGCCCAATGCCTGAGCCTTATCGCGCGCCTCGGTATCCTTGCCGACTGCACTGCGATCAACCAAGATACCGTGCAGGCTGTCGAAGCCATGCTTACCGAAGTCTTGCAGGCGCCCGGCTTCCGTACCTGGCTCGGCCTCGTTGCTGCTGGTGAAACCATCGAGCTTGTCGTTAGCAACGCTTTTGCTGGCGATCAAGTTGCCCGCGCCGTCGAAGCGCTCGATATGATTGAGCACCTGCACAGCGCGGTAAGCAGCATCGGCGTCCTTCTCGTAATCACCCACTTGATCCTTGAGCATGTCCTTGACACCGCTATGGTTTTCGAGACTCTTGAGTAGCGGGTGATCCTTCAGAATATCTTGGGCTGATCGCCTATCACCGTCGGGGCGCTCCCACACTATGCCTTTGACCTTGGCCTTATTGCGGGACTGCTCGTCGGTTTTTACAGACTGGGTGTCAGGCAGCGTACCTTTGAGACTCTCGAAACCGTCCTTGCCGAAATCCTGTAAGCGCCCAGCTTCGCTGCCGTGCGAAGCTTCCTCGCCTTTGAAACCGTCGATGCTGCCATTGCCGACGTCCTTGCCGACGAGGCTCTTGCCTTCACCATCGAAGCGTTCGATGTGCTCCAGCACCTGGACGGCACGGTAAGCAGCATCTGCGTCGTGCTCATAGTCGCCGACGCGGTCCTTGAGCATGTCCTTGACACTGCTCTGGTTGCTCAAACGACTGAGCAAGGGGCTGCTGTCGATAATCGCTTGGGAACTGGAGTCGTCTCCCTGCGGACGCTCCCAGTGTATACCGAGCTTTTCGGCCTCAGCACGGGCGCTTTTGTCCTCGCCCACTTTGCTACGATCGACAAGATGTCCCTTGAGACTGTCGAAGCCATCCTTACCGAAGTCTTGCAAGCGCCCGGCTTCGGTACCGTGCTTGGCCTCGTTGCTGCTGGTAAAACCATCGATCTTACCGTTGCCTGCGTCCTCGCCGACGATAGCTTTGCCGTCGCCGTCCAGGCGCTGGACATGCTCTAATACTTGGGATGCGCGATAGGCGGCATCGGCATCGTGCTTGTAGTCACCGACCTGATCCATCAGCAGGCGCTCGACATCCTTCTTACCGTCGATATCCTTAAGCGCCGGAGTGTTGTTAAGAATGTCCTGGGCAGAACGTCGATCTTTGTCGGGCCGCTCCCACTTAATACCCTTGGCTTCAGCGGCGTCACGAGTCTTGGGGTCTTTGAAGACGGCGGTGCGATTACCCAGGTCACCCTTGAGGGACTCGAAGCCGAACTTGCCGAAGTCTTTCAAGCGCCCAGCTTCGGTGCCATGGTAAACCTGTCCACTGGAGCTCACACCATCGATGCTCTCGTTACCGAGCGTAGTGCCGGAGACCAACCGGCCGTCTTCATCGAACCGCTCGATATGATCCAGCACCTGCACTGCACGAAAAGCGGCATCAGGATCGCTGTCGAAGTCACCGACCCTCGCCTTCAGTGCATCGCGCATGCCCTCTTGGTTGCCTAAATTGCGAAGCAATTTGGAGTCTTCCATGATGGCCTTGACCGAGCGGTTGTCACCGTTCGGACGCTCCCAAACGATGCCCAATTCCTTGGCCTGCTCACGCGCGGCGTCTGCGGACTTACCCGAGCTATCCTCGCTCTTTTGCATAGCAACGACCAATGCACTATTCCACTTAGAGCCTGCATCACGTGAGTCTTTGATGTGGGCGTTAGCAATAGCTGAGTTGATTTTGGTATCGATCATTGTTCAGTCGACCTCCATGAAAAAATATTTAAGACATTGTAACAACAGCTGAATAAATATCTTGTGAATAGCTGTGAATTGTACTGTCTCCAGCATCGTAGAAATCTCTAGCCTAAGTTTTGAGCATAGAAGGAAGCCAAAGAGTAAATTCAATGCGGAAGTAGTCAGGCATGTCATTGAATGCAGATACAACGTTACGAAAACAGCGAAGTGGCTGGGCGTGCCGGCCACAGCATATAAAAGTGGGTTGGATACGTGACGCTTTGCACAATCTAAAGATAGGCCAATGAACTGATCGACGCTGAAAGCGAGATGCTACGACAGCGAGCCAAAATGAAGTACTTGGAAGAAGAGTAAGACATATTAAAAAGCCAGTACGATACTTCGCCAATAAACTGCAGTTAAATACTGCCTATGTAAGAGCATCAGCATCAATAAGCTATCACTACACTGCGTCGCGTTTGTAATTTGCTCGTGCCGAGTTTTATCGATAGTTATCTAAGCCTGTATTTGATCGCAAAAAAGAGGAGCGTCGGCTGGTAGGACTGATCAGTGATTCCTATGCAGCGAGCCGTAGTGTGTATGGGGCATCTAGGGTCTGTGCTGAATTGCGTAAGTCTGGAGAAAGTTATGATAAGCAACCATGCCTGGGGACGGCTCATGCGATCACACTCGAAACTTACGCACTTGAGCATTCAAAACTGATGCGAGTTCCGACAGCTGTTGGCTAGCATCTCGAGTCTGCTCAGAACCAGAAGCTGTTTGTAAAGATAGATCACGTATCCGAATTATATTTCTATCCACTTCTCGCGATACCTGTGCCTGCTCCTCAGCTGAGCTCGCTATTACGAGGTTAAGCTCATCTATCCCTGATACCGCTTTTGCGATAGCTGTAAGGGCTTGGCTTGCCGATTGCGCCTGAATACGAGTTAGATTTGCCTGCTCAGCACTAGATTCGAGAGCTTCTACGGTATGTGCGGTACCAGTTTGAATGTTAACTATCATTGATTCTATTTCGCGTGTTGACTCGCTGGTGCGATGAGCTAAAGCCCTCACCTCGTCGGCTACAACGGCAAATCCGCGACCGGCGTCACCCGCGCGTGCAGCCTCGATCGCGGCATTTAGGGCTAGGAGATTAGTTTGATCGGCCACCGAACGGATAACATCTAGCACATTTGTAATATTAGTCGTCTGTTCTGCTAATCGATGTGCTCGCGACTGAGCGTCGAGAACGTCTACAGTCAGTGTCTCTATAGCGATTAATGTGGTCTCCAACTGAGACTGACCTTGGCGAGCTATTTCCGCAGCTTTTTGGGACTCTATAGAGGTAGATGTTGCGTTATTGGCTACTTCCTCGACCGCTTGGCTCATTTCATTAATTGCAGTAGCAGCCATTTCGATTTCAGTTCTCTGAAGTAACATATCCTTAGCACTCTCTTGCATCACAGAAGACATTTCCTCGGCTGAAGAAGCTAGCTGAGTGGACGAGTATTCTAGGTGACTGATAGTATCAAGCAGGCTATTTTGCATGAGCTTCATAGCCTGTAAGAGAAGAGCTGGCTCGTCTGTACCTCGCACATCGAGTGACTGAGTTAGGTCGCCGTTAGCGATAGTTTTCGCTGCTATCACAGCTTGAGTTATGGGTTGAGCCAAACTGAGTGTAAATCGCCAAGCGATAACTACCGAAAAAACCAAAGACAAAAGCACGGCAAAAAAAGTAATTACTTTTGAGTACCAGTAGGTTTTATCACTAGATACTGAGGCTTCATGAACGTCGCGTAAGTTTATGAAGCGCAAGGCCTCAGAAATCTCATTCATCTGTGCACCAGCGCCAGCCATATCGCTTTTTATAAATGCACGAGCTGTATCGATATCGTCTAAAGCGACAAGATTTTTTAGCTGCTCTAATCGCTTAACATAATCCTGGTAGACCCTATGTAACGAATCAAATTTTTGCCTCTCTTCGATACTACTAAGCAGTGGTTGATAACGATTGAAGGCGGCATCTATTTCGTCATTTATCCTTTTTAACTTAGATTCCGTACTAATTCGAGTATCTAAATCTGGCATTGCTACCAAACGTAACACCTCCATACGAGCACGCGCTAACTGCAAAGCCAAATTATCTGCCTCAATTATACTTGGCATACTATTAGTCTCTAAAATCAATGCTTGATCACGAATTATAGACAATTGGCTTAAACCAAATAAACCTAGACTAATTGTAGCCAAAGCAAGAACACTAAAACAGAGAACGGTTCTCGTGGCAATCTTAAGATTTCGAATTTTCATAATATATACTTCAAAGCAAGTATCTTCCAAGACCGTAGACCAAAAAAATTAAAGCCAAGCAATTGATCTTTAAAAATATATTAATATTCGTGATACACGCCCTCCCAACTTAAACCTAACCCCAATTAAAATATAGCAAGACGGATTGACGCCAGCAATATAATTACTATGAACAAACGAATATAAGACACAGCACTAACCAACCTCAAATCCAAATACAAAAAAAAAGCATTTAATATCTACAGAGCGCCAAGCGGCGGCATTATGTACCACATTACTAATCGACACCACATCTCACAATTAATCAAAACTTAGGAACGTTTAAAATCTATAATTCCTTTCGCGAGCCAACTTACAAATTAACACTTGCAACTAATGCAACCAATGCAACTAACAACCTATATTTTTTTGAGAACCACAAAATAAAAAAAGCAACATAGTGCCTTACTAAGTCTTAAGTGCAAAATCTTAGAGCCTGACTTGCAAGCAACCAATTTAAATTATCTAAGCAGAATTATAGGTAGACATGTTACCCAAGCCATTCCCAATGAAAAAACTCTAACCTTTGACAAAAACTAAATATTCACCTAGTACAGCAACGCCATTTTAAAGCTTTATAAATATAAAATATTCAGCTCATGTTTATTTTACGTTTACGTTTACGTTTACGAAAAACAATCACAGACCCAAACACTACCCACAAACATATAGCCGTAACCGGGGACAGTTAGGATATCGCGCTGATTTTTTCCTTTAGATAGGGCACGACGAATTTGATATATCTGCGCTCGCAAATTACATTCCTCTACTACCACCGTCCCCCAAACCGCCTTCAGTAGATTCTTTTTTAGCTGGACCTTACCACATCCTTTCAATAAAATAAGCAGAAGATGGCTAGCACGAGAGCCTAACTCAACAGTTTCCCCGTTGAAAAAAAGCATCTTCCGTTTTGCACCAAAGCAAAAATTGTCAAAGTAATAAAATCCGCTTTCTACTTCACCATCAGTCTCTTCGAAAAAATCGTTATGGAAAGAAGATTCAACAAACATTACTACATTCCTCAGCAACGACTTTCAACATGAAGCTCATCGAAAATTATAACGCACTTGTTAAAGCCATTTAAAAATAAAGCACATTTATCCAGCTTTATCGACAAACAGAATTTAAGCTTACCCAACACCATTACTATCTTAAAAAATACGCGCTTGCATAGCACAAATCTGTTAAACCATTATTTCCAAAAAAATACTACACACGCACACGACCAATTTAAACCAAACAAAACGGCAACAAACCCACAGATAAAATTAAACGTTTACTTAAATTGCCACATATTCACAAAAATCGAAAGCGAATCTCATGCAATACCACATTGAAAGCCATTCAACAAGCCACATAAAGTGTGAATTTAATATTTCACACATTAATAAAATGGCAAAACCCACACAACACTAGAAAGCTTGAAAGATTTAAATACGAGCGCTCAAACATACAAAAATAAAGCAAAAAACTTATCAGCATTTTTTAACTAGCAAAAACCATCACCCAGAAACACTTAGCACATTACAGCAATTCTAGAAAATTACTCTCTGAAAGATATGAACTATCAATACTAACAAACCAAACACCTTAACACTATCAACACATCACCCTTTATGGACACCAGATCGACTTACGAATAAGAAGAGAGCATTCATTAACAAAACCCCAATCAAAAAAAAAACAAACAAAATATAAAACTTTAAAAAGCAGTGAAATTTAATGCAGCAGCATTTATAATTTTTTAACGAAACTTTCTGAACCAAGACAACCTCGTAACACACGCTTAATAAATTACAATAATTAAATTTTACAAAATTTAACACTTTCCATGTATTGCTTAGCCAATATTATTAATTGACGGCGCAACCAAATGTGACCCTGATCTCCTTCATTACGAGCATGCCACACAGCTTGCAGAATAGAAGGTGGCGCTGAGTATGGTAACGGGCGATAGCAAAGACTAAACTTTTTCTGAAACGAGTGGGCCAGGTACTCAGGAACTATGCCAACAAGATTGGTGCTTGACAATATATCAGGTAGTGCAAGTGCGTGTGGAAGAGTCAATCCATAATTAGGTGACTGACGAATAGTTGCGAGCGCCTGTTCAAGACTTTGGCGGTCGAACATTTCTGACTGGCGCGCAAGTCCGCGCTCTGAGATATAACCGTTTACCGCGCCCTCTTCTTGCCCGCCCACTGACACGATTACCATGGAATAACATTTTAAAGATTTTAACGTAATAGGGGTGTGTGTAAGTAAAGGATGGCCAGAGCGCATTAACAAAACGTCCTGTTGCTCCCAAAGCATTGTGCTTTGTACCCGTCGAGGTAATTCAGCGAATGAGCCAATTACTAAATCAATTCGTCCGATATCAATCTGTTCTGCAAGATCCAAACGCGTAGATGGCCGAATGACTAGCTTAACCCCCGGAGCAATACCCGATAGATGAGTCAGAAGCCTTGAAATTAGTACTGACGTAACATAGTCAGTGGCTGCGATTGTGAACGTTCTAGAGCTCGTTCCAGGGTCGAAACTTTCGACCACCAGAGTATTTTGAATTAAATCCAAGGCCTGCCGAATGGAGCTAGCGATGGCTTCAGCTCGAATAGACGGCTCCATGCCCCTACTCGTCCGTATAAAGAGCTCATCTGACAGAGACTCTCGCAAACGACCAAGTGCATGACTCACAGCTGAATTGGTAACGTTCAATCGCTTACTAGCCAGGAGTATGCTACGGTCTTGATAAACCGCATCGAAAACTCGGAGTAGGTTCAGATCAAGCCGATGGAAGCTAGGGGTTTTGTGGTCATGCATATTGAATATCCTGCACTATCTATTGCGAAAAATCCTATTGTAAATTTTTGCTTATAACGGCTGCTTCAAAGGCAACAACTATAGGCACCCGAATACTATATCCCATCACTTTTAAGAATGTCTAAAATCAATAGCTATAATCTCCTGCATTTTTAAAAAATATTTGTTATTCATTTAAAAAACCTGAAACCATAAACACTAAGTCACACAAGAAGCTTACCTTCATATTAATTGAATAATTTTTTAACGATTGCATCCCTTTTTTTTGATGCCGCCTTGCCCTTTTTAAGCCATATGCATCATATTAAAAAACCTTCAATTATTACATTTAACATATATTTTTTAAAAATTCAAATTTCAACGCCCATTAACAAATCCACAAACCTAAATCCCTTATCTAAAAATCTTGACCATTTCATGCGCCAAACTCTTATACACTGCTACCTCCAAAATTTTTATTATGCTTTAAGATCGAACATCCCCGTCAAGAAAAATTTCAATTAGAAATTATATATTTCTAAATTTAATTGAACCCATATATTCACCGAATCAATTTTCGGACTTGTCTTTTGTAGATGGGAATCTAGATGAAGAAAACCTGACAACCAGGATTGCTAAAGACAACAGAAGGCACCCACCACACACGTAGATAATCACTAGGTCTGGCGCGTTATGTTGCGAAACGTCGCTTATCAAAAGCCTAATCATTGCCGTCACACCTATATAAAGCAAAAATCGCAGAGGCATATGATTTTTTTAAAATAAATACCGCTCATTGCCAACAATATCTAAATGAATGAATAGCAATAGAATGTCATCTACGCTGATTTTCTCTTGACCGAGCATACCGATGAATGCGCTAATTGCTGCCCTAATCGTAATTAGAGCTATGCCAAACAGAGAGAGGTAGTGGAAAGCCTCGACCACTAAACTCCCAAGCGAATCGGCACCACCATGAAGGCTTTTGCGCTGCTTTTCTATTCCAAGTATTTCACTCATCACTCACACCCTTACCATCAAAGACAATACTGCCTAGCTGGCCTTAAGCGCACCAAAGACTCGCAATCATAGGGGGCTCGCGCTTTTTATGCCCGTAACAAAAAATGTTAGATTCAGGTGGGTTTGTCTTGAAATAAATCCCGACCATTGCGCCCAATTCCAGGTAGATGAACAGCAGCAAGATATCATCGATCTTGATGTGCCCCGTCTCCAGCATCCCCAGAAACTCCATCACCGCCGCCCAGGCCGTCACCGCACCAATGGCGAACAACGCCAGGTAGTGGAACGTCTCGACAAACAGATTGCCCAGCGACTCGGCCAGCCCATGGACTTGCTGACGCAGCTTTTCGGCCCAGTTAATTTTCACGATGAAGCTTCCTTAGGTCGATTCGACCGGATATTGCGGGTTAGACGTGACGGTTGTTCTGCATGCAGAAAAAAGGCCAGCGGCAGGTATAAGATGATGGCGGGGTGACATGAGGCACTGCAAACCCCTATTTACCGGCTACATTAAAAAACTGCTACCCAAACCTCGTGGTTTGGCTTACCCTTTTTACTGTATATGAATACAGTAGTCGCATAAGACAACTATCGTGAAGGCATGTGAGGTGGTGAATGGCCGTCGAAGTGGTATACCGCAGCAGCCGAGATCTGGAGCGTTTGTTCATGGATAAAGCCGAAGCTGATCGTCATGACAAGATGCTTGAACTCGCTGAGTTGCTGGCAGAAGTGTTGCAAAAAGCCGTGCCGTCCCTGAGCGAGCAGCAGGTGGAGGAAGCCGGGATCTACATGGCGAAGAATCGCGATGTGTTTGCCAAGGCGTTCAAGAGCCAGCCGGATGCATTGTCCGAGTTGCTGAACCCGGCGGCAGAGTAAAGCCCGAATTGAACAGGCCCTGAATCATTGATTCAGGGCCTTTTTAATGCCTGGATTATTTGTAGAGCAGGCGCTCGGCCAGTTCATCGGCCACCCGTGCAGGGGAGCGTTTTTCGGCCTGGGCGTGGGCAAAGATCTCGGTGAGGCGTGTGCCGATATTTGACAGGTGCGCGGTGATACCTGGCAGCTCGGTGCCGGCGTGTTTGAGGGCGACGTAGATCAGGCCGCCGGAGTTGATCACGTAGTCCGGGGCGTAGAGGATGCCGCGTCCCTCTAGCTGGTCGGCGATGTCCAGGTTGCTCAGTTGCGCGCTGGCGGAGCCCGCCACGGCAGCGCAGCGCAATTGGCCGACCGTGTGGCGGTTGAACACCGCGCCCACACCGCACGGCGCCAGGATGTCACAGGGTGTGCTGAGCAACGCATCGTTGGCGATAGGGTGTGCGCCCAACTGCTCCATGGCCAATTGCACCTTGCCGTGATCGATGTCGCTGACCAACAGTTCGGCGCCCGCCGCGTGCAGCTGTTCGGCCAGGGCATAACCGACAT
The DNA here is from genome assembly GCF_021605825.1 of Pseudomonas sp. PA-6-3C. Lineage (NCBI taxonomy): Bacteria > Pseudomonadati > Pseudomonadota > Gammaproteobacteria > Pseudomonadales > Pseudomonadaceae > Pseudomonas > Pseudomonas sp. PA-6-3C. The sequence goes on along the minus strand of NZ_WKDV01000039.1, from coordinate 1,584 downwards.
TGCCCAGGCCCTGGATCGCGACGCGCAAACCTTCGAGGTTATCGCTGCCCAGGCGCGCCATGGCAGTGGTGCGGATGCCGGTGAACACGCCCATGGCGGCATGCGGTGCCGGGTCGCCGGCGGCCGTGGTGCTGGTGACAAAACGGGTGTGTTGGGCGATGCAGTCCATGTCGGCAACGCTGGTGCCGCTGTCGATCGAGGTCACAAAACGGCCGTCGAGTTTTTCAATGCAACGGCCAAACGCTTCAAACAGCGCGGCGCGGCTTTCCACGTGCACGGGGCGGATAATCACCGCCGTGCCACCGCCCACCGGCAAGCCGGCCAGGGCGGCTTTGTAGCTCATGCCTTGGGCCAGGCGCGCGGCATCGGCTACGGCACTTTCATCGTCGGGGTAAGCAAGATAACGGCAACCGCCCAAGGCAGGGCCGAGGCGGCTGTTGTGGATGGCGATGACGGCCTTCAACCCGGTGACCGGGTCGATGCTCAGGTGCAGCGATTCAAGGCGGGTGCTGTGCATAAGCGCAAACATCGTCAGGCTCCCGAATCACTTCTGGTAGAGGCCCCAGTATAGGCTTGCGGTAGAAAACTGCTGAATCACGCTGGAATAAGCCGCCAGGTTTCGTAGGCATCACGACATAAGCACGCAGGACATTTCTTAAGTTACTGGACGAAAATTCACAGCAAGGCTAAAACGTGGGCATCCGCCGGAGAATGCAATGAATCCCCGCAAAGCCTTTTTCGCCTGCCTGGACCGCTCACCGCCTTCGCTGTTTGAAGCCGCGTTGTGGATGGCGGCTGAACACGATCCGAGCGTGCAACCCGTGCTGATCCTGCAAGACCTGACCTTGCTGCAACAACAGGTCAGCGTCGGTATGCCCATGCTGCCAGCGGATGAGCTCGGCCAGCCGTTGCTGCGGCGCATGAATGACTTGGGGTTTGCCCAGGATGACTCCACACCGCTGCGCCCCGCCGCCGCGCTGCTCGACAAGGTACTGCAACGCAAACGCGGCCAGCCCTTGGCCATGGGCCTGATCGCGCTGGAGCTGGCGCGGCGCCTGGATATCCCCATGGTGGGGGTTAATTTCCCGGGCCATTTCCTGCTGCGAGTGCCCGGTGCCGACCACCTCTTGGACCCCTGCGGCGGCCGGCGCCTGTACCCCAACGACTGCCGCGAGCTGTTGCACCGCCAGTACGGGCCAAACCTCAAGTTGCAGGCCGAGCACCTGCTCACCGCCGAACCGCGCGCGATACTGCAACGGTTGTCACGTAACCTGCGCCAACTGCACCTGGCCAATGACCACCCGCTGTCGGCCCTGATTGATGCCGAGCGCGTGCTGGAGTTGGGCAACGCCAGCGCTGCGGATTACCTGGCGCGGGCCAGCCTTTACCAGCGCCTGGACTGCCCGAGCGCCGAGCGCTTTGACCTCGAACACGCACTGCTGCTCAGCGAAGACCCGATCCAGCGCCTGCGCCTGACCGAGCGGCTGGGGCATTTGCCGCCCAACACCGTGGTGCATTGAACTACTTATTTTTGGCGATCAGGATTTATTGTGGCGAGCGGGCTTGCCCCGCGTTGGGCTGCGC